>NZ_JASJVL010000001.1:0-365548 GCF_035019745.1 Pseudomonas sp. 10S5 | reverse complement strand
CATGCAGACCTTCGCCGTCCGGGCCGAAGCTGAGAAAAGCCGCTTTGTGCAGCACGTCTGAAAGCTCAATATCCCCCACCCGGCTGACCAGTTCGACGCTGATGGCGTAGGGCGTGCTGACGGCTTCTGCGCCCTCAAACGCCAATACCTGCAAGCGAGGATCTTCGAGACCTTTGATGCTTAGGGTGAAGGTCGGGTAAGTGGTCTGAGGCATTGGCAGAGTCTCCGCATCAAAAGATGCGGCAACTTTGCAGGACTGTAACGCGGAGGACTATCGGGCGGCGCCAACAGAAGATGTAGGACGCTTCCCATGACCAAGTAATCCGAGGCCTACCTAGCAAACCTAGGCTTTACCCTCATACGCCGACACTCGATTGCGACCGCCTTCCTTCGACACATACAGCGCCTGATCCGCCCATTCGATGAGCTGTTTGTATTCAGGCGCAGGCTTGCTTAGGTCTGCAACACCCAGGCTAATGGTGCAGCGGATCGACTTTCCGTCATGCACCACTTCTTGTGCCTCGACCGCTTCGCGCAGGCGTTCGGCGAAGACCATGCCACCCGCCTTCGTCGTGCCCGGCAATAGCACTGCAAACTCTTCTCCGCCGTAACGTCCGGCGATGTCGACATCGCGAATATGCTCAAGCACGGTTTCAGACATGCACTGGATAACTTTGTCACCCGCTTGGTGGCCGTAGGTGTCGTTCACACGTTTGAAGTGATCAATGTCGAACATCACGAGCGTCATTGGTGTGTCGTAGCGACAATGCCGGGCGTATTCAAGCTTGAGCGACTCTTCCCAATGACCGCGATTATATAAACCGGTGAGCCGATCAGTGCTCGACAGCAGCTGCAGTTGACGGTTGGCCGCCTGCAACTGGTGAGCGTGGGTCGCTACGTCGGTCACGTCGTAAATTACCAGGCAAATGTGGCTGATTTCGCTATTGGTAGAACGCAGCGGGAACAAGGTGGTGTTTTGGTACATGAAGTCCTCCTGGCCAGTGATTGGCTGGTAACTCTTGAAATGCACCAGGTACGGACGTTGTTCCCAAATGGTGAAAGCAGGTGTGCCGAGGGTCAGTACGTTCTCGACTTTTTTGCGAAACCACCCTTGATTGACTTCGGGAAACAAGTCAAAAAACGATTGATCATGGGCCACACTCGGCACGACACCGGAGCGGTTTTCCATAAAGGTATTCCAGACTTGCACCTTGAAATTTCGGTCAAATACCACCACGCCGACGTCGATGCTCTGTGTGATGGTCAGCAGCCAATGAAGTTCTTTAATGTCGATGCGGTCATTCATGGTCAGCTCATCACGTAGGCAAGTTTTTTGGTGAGCCGCTCTACCGAGTCTTCGGTAAACAACAGCAAAAGATCAAAGTGGATATTGTGGCCTTCAAGGCTGTAACTGATTTCCACCGCCAAGGTTTTCTTCCAGCGCCGTTGATTGGTGCGGATCAACTCTTCAATGCTACCGAGCACTTGCGGGTGGCCTTGGGAGAACACCACATCAATTTGCTCAGCGATTCCGGTCAAACAGGCACCGATCAAAATCGTCGACAAGTCCAGGAGCATTTCCATGTCGGAATAGTCCGTGGAGTCCCGTTCCATCAACTTAGCCATGTCGGCAAGTTCAGAGCCGTGAAAGATCAACAGCGCCTCACCCGCGATGCCGCCACCGATATAGCCCTGACAGACCGCCGTCAATTGCTCGCCACTCTGAGCATCGGCCAACGCCATGTGCAATTCGCCCACTTCCAGCATGTTCACGTTGGGCACAGGCAAATGAACAAACACTCCAAGTACTCGCGCCAAAAGCGCAGCCGCACGGCCCATGGCGACGTTAATAACTTCCCGAAATGCATCTTGAAAACTGGTTGCCGACTCAACAACGGACTGCGCAACGGCCACGGAGCGGTTCGACTCGCTCAGTATCCCGAGGTCTTCAAGGAGGCTTTTCAACTGTTCCGGTTCCACCGGCTTTTTCAAAAAAGCCAGTGCACCCAACTCTAAGACACGCCGTACAGCCTCAGCCTGTACATCGCCGGAAACGACGATGACCCGGGCTTTCAGTTGCTCTTCGCGAATAGTTGCCAGTACCTGATAGCCGTCCATTTCCGGCATGGTCAGGTCGAGCAAAACGACTTCCCCAAGCCCTCGGCGTATAGCCTCAACCCCTTCTTTACCATTCGTTGCCAAGGTTACCGAGACATTCAAATCGTCGGGTAACGCTCGCAGTAACTGCTTGCGCGCCATATTGGAGTCGTCGCATATCAGCAGGGGAATCGTGGGCATTGTGTTCTTTTCTCACTGCGTAAAGAGTTTAAGGCCCAAGCCGATGTGCCTATGCACTTTTAAAGTGCGCAGTCGTCGCTCGCCTACTAACGAGAGCTGAGGGAAACGCCCAAATTCCGTATAAGCGCGTGCGCCATCGCCATGCAATTTCTGTGCAATATTAAGAGCTGCTTACCACCCAAATCAGTAAATGAGTCACAGCAACCGTACCCTTTGTGCGCAAGACCAATAAATCCACCGTCATAGCGAGTGTCCATTTCTCTAGTCGCACTTCGCCGTCTGTCAGAATGTTCTTTAGGCTCAAAAAATTGGCTATGCCGGCAACAATACCGTCGGTTATTTGTCACAACGTTAAGCTACTATGCCCAATATTGTAACTGGACTGTTACTTGACGGAACGCGAAGCGAACTTTCGTCACTGCTCGCATGCTGTCCGCCGTATCGAAAACGTGAGATTGTGACCACGTTTGTCTGAGGCACGTTGGCAAAGCACAGTGCTCAGATTGAATTTTACCTTTACCAACGTACGTTCGAATTTTGCTGACGCTCAGTACCATTCTCTATGACGCGACGTGTTACAACGTCCAAGCGCACAGGCACTTCATAGGCCTGCTACACACCCCACCCTGTGTCTCCATGATCAAAGTTCCCATCTTCAGTTAAGGGTCATGCATGCCTGGATTCGATCCAAACACCGTCATCTGGATCACCGCTGCCCTGGCAACCTGTTGCGTGATTTTTCGGCCATTTGGCCTACCAGAGTATGTTTGGGCGGTGAGCGCCGCCGTGGTGTTAACCATTTTCGGGTTCATACCTTGGCCCTCTGCATTGGGGGCGATTGCCAAAGGCACCGATGTCTATCTGTTCCTGATCGGCATGATGGTGCTGGCCGAACTGGCGCGTCAGGAGGGCCTTTTCGACTGGCTGGCCATGTACGCCGCGCAGCATGCCAACGGGTCCGGTCAGCGGTTGTTCGATCTGGTGTTCCTGGTCGGGACGCTGGTCACCGTTTTTTTGTCCAACGATGCTACGGCGGTTGTGCTGACGCCGGCGGTGTACGCCGCCGCAAAAGCAGCTAAGGCCGAGCCACTGCCTTATCTGTTTGTCTGCGCTTTTATCGCCAATGCGGCAAGTTTTGTGCTGCCGATTTCCAACCCTGCCAATCTGGTGATTTTTGGCAGCCACATGCCACCGCTGTTGGCTTGGTTGTGGCAGTTCAGCCTGCCGTCGATGGCCGCGATTGGTCTGACCTACATCGTCTTGCGCATTACTCAGCGTAAGCGCCTGCGTCAACCTTTGGAAACGGTCATCTCCCTGCAGCCCTTGTCCAGTGGAGCACGGCTGACGGCATTTGGCATCATGCTGACGGCCGTAGTGCTGCTGCTGGCGTCGGCTTTGGATCTGCAACTGGGGTTGCCGACGTTTTGTGCAGGGATAGCCACCGCCAGCTTGATTCATCTGCGTCAACGCATGAATCCGATGCCGGTGCTCAAGGGAGTTTCCTGGAGCGTATTGCCGCTGGTAGGCGGCTTGTTCGTTTTGGTTGAAGGGCTTGCCCAAACCGGAATTATTAATTCGTTGGCGCATATGTTGGCCTCCCTGGCCGACCATTCCAGCAGCCAGGCAACCTGGGGTGCCGGGATAGTTGTGGCAATTGCCAGCAATCTCATCAATAACCTGCCTGCGGGTTTGATCGCTGGTTCTGTGGGGCATATCGCTCATCTGCCAACGCCTACCATCAGCGCGCTGTTGATCGGCGTTGACCTAGGGCCAAACCTTTCGATTACCGGCTCTTTAGCCACGCTGTTGTGGCTGATCGCTGTGCGTCGCGAAGGTGAGCATGTCAGTGCCGTCGACTTCCTGCGGGTCGGGATTCTGGTGATGCCGCCCGCCTTGATCGGCGCACTGGCGGCGTTATTCCTCAACGCGGGTTAGTCGATCATTTGATACAGCGGATGCGGTAAAGCCCGTCTTCTACCTCGACCCCATGAGTATCGTGGGTGAACCCTGGAAAATGCCGGTCGTATTCTTCCAATGCCCTGAGATAGCCGAGTATCGGGCCATCTGCTGCACCCGCGCTTTCGCCGGGCATCAACAGCGGAATTCCGGGCGGATATGGCACCACCCCAGTGGCCACGGTACGCCCGGCCATTTGTTCCAACGTAAGCACTTCAACATTGTCACGGACCAATTGCTCGTAGGCAGCCACCGGGCTGAACCGAGGTTCCGGCAGGGTTGAAAATGCCTGAGACAATGCGTCAGTGGTGCGCAGCTCGGCCATCTTCTGGAACATACTTTCGCACAACGCTCGCAGACCCATGCCTCTATAGCGTTGCGGATGCGCCGCCAACAACGCTGGCAATACGCTGTCCAGCGACGCATTGGCGTCATAGTCGCGCTTGAAGTCGAGCAGCGTATTGACCAGCGTGCCCCATTTGCCTTTGGTGACGCCGATGGAAAACAGAAACAGAATCGTGAAATCAGTGGTTTTTTCTACCACTATGCCTTGGCGATCCAGATAAGCGGTGAGCACCACAGCCGGAATGCCCTGTTCGCTCATGCCGCCACCGGGCAAAATTCCCGGCGTGGTGATCGACACTTTGATCGGGTCCAGCATGCAGTAGCCGTCTTCGATGTCACCGAAGCCATGCCACGCCGCGTTCGGTTTAAGCACCCAACACGCCGGTTCAGTCGCCAGCAATTCCTCGTCAGCGGCAAAAAACGGCAGGACCTGAGCGCTTTTCGGGTGGGTGACGGTGTCCGGCTGCCAGACGTTGAAGAACCATTCGCCCTTGGTCTGGAACTCGCTGTTGAGTCGCGCCAGCATTCGCCGAAACGCAATCGCCTCGCGGATCGAATCACCGGTCAGGGCTTTGCCGCTGGGGCCGTCCATCATCGCCGCACTGACGTCGTTGGAGGCGATGATCGCGTAATTGGGCGAGGTCGAAGCATGCATCATGAACGCTTCGTTGAACCGCGCATGCTCAATCGGCCGCCGACCATCGCGGACGTGGATCATCGACGCCTGGGACAGCGCCGCCAGCAGTTTATGGGTCGACTGAGTGGCAAACACCGTCGGCCGATCAGCCGCATAATCAGCAGGTTCGCCATGCATCGCGAAGCGCTCGCGGTAAATCGGGTTAAAGCGTGCGTAACCGAACCAGGCTTCGTCGAAATGCAACCGGTCGACGCTCTGACCCAGCAGCGCTTCGACCCGGGTCACGTTGTAGCAAAGGCCGTCATACGTCGAGTTGGTAATGATCGCGTGCATTGGCGTCGGGTCCAGCCCTTCGCGTAACAGCGGATTATTCGCCACCGCGCTGCTAATCGCCTCGGGGGTTAAGCGCTGCGGTGGAATCGGACCGATCAGACCGTAGTGATTGCGTAAGGGAATCAAATAAGTCGGAATCGCCCCCGACATGGTCATGGCGTGTTCGACTGACTTGTGGCAATTGCGATCACACAGCGTGACCTGATCGCGGGTCACGCTGGCCATCAAGATCACTCGATTGGAGGTCGAGGAGCCGTTGGTCACATGGTAGGTACGGTGCGCCCCGAAAACTCTGGCGGCATACACCTCGCTGGCACCAATTGGGCCGGAATGATCAAGCAGTGATCCCAGCTCACCCACCGAAATCGACAAGTCGGAGCGGAATAGGTTTTCGCCAAAAAAATCAAAAAACGCGCGCCCCACAGTGGACTTCAAAAATGCCGTGCCTCCGGTGTGCCCCGGCGTGTGCCAGGAATACTCGTACACCTGGGAAAACCGCACCAGCGCGCCGAACATGGGTGGCAACACCGCCTCACGATAACGCTGAATCGCGGCGACAATCCGGCCGCTGATAAAGCGCGTGGTGTCTTCCAGCAGCCAGATGAAATCGTCGGACTTCTGCATCGCTTCCAGGGGAATGGTGGCGGCGCTACTGCGGTCGGCCAAGAGAAAAATCGGCACGCCTTCGCTGCGCTCGCGCACGGCGTCCAATACCCGGTTAGCGATGGCATGGCTGTCGTCCAGCGCCAGCTCCCAGTCGAGCAACACGCATTGCAGCATCGGGTCCGAATGGATCAGGACAATGGCATCCTCGGCCGACTGGGCCAACAGGACTTCCACTTGGCGCTCTTCCAGCTCCTCAGCGAGTTGTCGGACGGCGCGACCGGCCTGGCTGTTAGCGGCAAGTTCTTCATGAATAAGCAACGCTTTCATGCCGAGACGATGGTGCTGATGAACGGACATGGTGTCCTCCAGACTCATAGGAATGCGGCTCGACACGCGCTATGGGCGCGTCGAGTCTCGCCTTTTAGGGGGCAGAAGCTGGAGCGGGGGCGACTGCAGGTTGCTGAAGCTCACCGGGCAACGGTACCCGGCGCTGCAAGTTGAGGTCGTCGCGGTTGCCGATAGATACCCAGAACGTGCCAATCAACGCAGCAATGACCATGGTCAATGCCATATAGCGAACCCAGGTAGGCGATATACCGCCGGGATGCAGGTGGCCTTCCTCGATTTCACGGCGACGGGTAATGGCGCCGGAGTAAAAGACGATGGTCGCAATCACGAAGATCAGCGCCCAGCGGGTTTGTGCACCGTCGGAGCCGACCATTGCCCAAATGCTGTAAACCGCACCCACCAGACCGATGAAGGTGTACAGCGCATATTGGTTGGGCGGCATGGCCTTATAGCCCAGCACCTTGATCGAAATACACGAGTAGATGTAAGGCAGCAGCGTCATGATTACGGCAATCGACGCGATCTTGCCGAACTGTTCACTGGCGGTGGGAGACATGGTCACCAACACCTGGACGCTCATGATCGCCGCAACAATCGCCAGCCCGGCCGCCGGTACACCCTTGGCGTTGACTCGGGAAAAAACGTTTTGGAACAGACCGTCATCCGCAGCGGCTTTGGCGGTTTGTCCTACTAGCAACGTCCAGCCTGCCAGCGAACCGAGGCAACCAATGGCTGCGCACAGGGCGACGATATTGGCGGCGGTGTTGCCAAGTGCCAGCCGTGCAGCATCGGCAAACGGAGCGGAGGACGAGATCAATTCCTTGTTCGGAATCATGCCCATGATCACTGAAGAACTGAGGATGTAGCAGACCGCCGCGATGATCACGCCGCCCACTGTGGCTATGGGTACATTGCGGCGCGGGTTGCGCACCACTGCCGCCGAGACCGACGCACTTTCAACGCCGATAAACGCCCACAGGGTGAAGTTCAGAGTCATGCCGACCGCAGAGAAGTCAGTTTTGCCACTCACGTTCCAGCCGGCCATGTACACATCGCCGCTGAACCAGAACCAGCCAAACAAGGCCATGCCGACAATCGGAAACAACGCAAAAAGGGTGGTGACTGACTGCACTCGACCCACCAGCTTCGGCCCGAGGATGTTGGCGTAGGTCAGCAGCCAAATGACAAAAATCTGCGCAGAGGCAAACACCAGCGGCTCTTTCAGCGACGGAAAGAAGTGGGTCAGGTACCCCAATCCGGCAACTGCCAAACCAACGTTGCCCAGCACATTAGCCAGCCAATACACCAGATTGGTCTGGTAGCCCATGTAGTTGCCGAAGGCTTTGCGGGTGTAGGCGTAAGGCCCGCCCGCCGCAGGGTCAATGGAGGCCAGCTTGGCAAAGGTCAGTGCAAGGGCCACTGAACCGACAATGGTGATCAGCCAACCGTACAACGCAATGCTGCCGATACCGGCGAGGTTGGCCGGGAGCATGAATACCCCCGAACCCATCATGTTGCCCGCGACCATCAGGATCGCGGGGGTAAGGCCCATTTTGTTGGAGTCGTCATCTATAGCTGCCATAAACCAGACATCCTTGATAAGGCCAAAAGAGGGAATCACTGCGACCCGCTGACCGTCTCTCTTGCGTTGTAGAAACCCACAACGGGAGCAGCACAGAGCGTAGTCGAGTTTTTGCGGGGTTCTTATACCAACGATCACTATTACGACGACTGCGCTGGATCAACGAAGCCGTTCGTCAGCTCTTCCAGATAATCAGTCCGACCTCCAGCGGTACGGCCAGACCTGCAGAATCGTTGGCGATGACCCGCGCCGTGTACTCAGCGGCAGGCCGGTCATCGGGCACTTCAACCCTGTAGAGCAACAGCCCGTCCGCCTGAGCCTGCGGGTCGATCTTCAAGTCGACGCTGGTGGCGTCCGCGCCATCCACGCCGTCAACATAGAGCTGCACGCGCACTTGAGACGGAGAAAGGCTGCCCAGATCCATGTGCAGCGCCACGGCATAGCGGCCCGCCTGTCGCTGCAGGTCTAATCGCAGGAAACGAATGTCGTCCCAGTGAGTGCACAACTGTTCATGGTCCTGAGTCAGTTGCAAGGCCAGTCGACTGCCCTCAGCACTGCGTGCGTGGTAGGCGATGGCGGCTGGCAAGTAATAGCGTTGGGTGTATTCACGTACTGCCCGGTCCGCCGAAAACTGTGTCACCAATGTCCCCATGCTGGCGCGCATGCGGCGAATCCATTGGCCTGGAATACCGTCGGCGTCACGCTCATAAAACGCAGGCACCACTTCGCTTTCCAACAGTTTGTAGAGCTGATCGGCATCTGCAGCGTCGTACTCCGCGCCATGTTCGGCACCATCGCCGATGCCCCAGCCCACTTCATCGGTGCAGGCTTCGGCCCACCAACCATCGAGCTGAGACAAGTTCAGGCCGCCGTTAGCCAAGACTTTCATGCCGCTGGTGCCGCTGGCTTCCCACGGCCGACGCGGGGTGTTGACCCACACGTCTACGCCCTGCACCAGATGCCGCGCGACGCGCATGTCGTAGTCTTCGAGAAAAGCCACACGCCCGTTGGTTTCTGGACGTCGTATAAAGCCGTGCCAGTCCCGAATCATTTGCTGTCCGATACTGTCAGCCGGGTGAGCTTTACCAGCAATAAGCAACTGCACGGGTCGAGTGGGATGGTTGAGAATTCGAAGCAGACGCTCAGGGTCTTGCAGCAATAAATTGGGCCGCTTGTAGGTGGCAAACCGTCTAGCAAAGCCCAAGGTCAATACCTGCGGATCGAACGCCACACCCGCTGATTCGATGGCGTCCAGCGAAGCGCCGTGCACGGCCTCGCTGCGCGCCAAATGAGTACGTACGAACTCAAACAGCAGCGCCCTCGCCTGCCCGCGCAATTGCCACAGATCGGCATCGTCGACCTGTTCTAACAATTCGCTGACCCTGGATTCACTGGTGCCACGCCACGGTAGATCATCACCGTGTAGCGCTTGCCAATGGGCTTCGGCTTCCAATGAGACCCAAGTTGGCAGGTGCACTCCGTTGGTGACGTGACCGATGGGCACAGCGTCATTTGGCCAGCGCGGAAACAGCGGCTGAAAAATATGCCGACTGGTCGCTCCGTGCAAGCGGCTCACGGCGTTTACCGCGCCCGCACAATGAGTCGCCAGAAACGCCATATTGAACAGTTCATCGGCGTCGTTGGCATGTTGCCGGCCTAACGCCAAAATCTTCCCTAGCGGCTGACCCAGCTCATGCTCGACGTACAGGCCTAAGTATTTACTGATCAACTCAGCGGGAAAACGATCAAACCCTGCCTCGACCGGGGTATGAGTGGTAAACAGATTTCCGGCGCGAGTAGCTGTGAGGGCTGCGTTGAAACCTACCTTGTTGGCCTGCATATAACTGCGGGCTCGTTCCAGCACTGCAAACGCCGCATGCCCATCATTCAGATGAAGCACGTCCGGCGTGTAGCCGGCGGATTCCAACAGACGCCAGCCGCCGATGCCCAAGACCAGCTCCTGACGCAAGCGCATTTCTACGTCGCCGCCATACAACTCGCCCGTTAGCAAGCGCACTGGAGGTGGATTGGCCGGGTCGTTGCTATCGAGCAGCAATAACCGGTTGCGCCCAACCGTCGCCTGCCAACCGCGCAACCAAACGGTCAATCCAGGCAACTGAATCGCCAATCGCAACAGGCTGCCGTCGGGACGCAGCAGCGGTTCGATGGGTAATTGCCGAGTGTCGTTGACCGGGTACAACGCCTGTTGGTGCCCGTCGACACCGATTTCCTGGCGGAAATAACCGTGCTGCCACAACATCCCGATGGCAACCACTGGGACGCCCAAATCACTGGCGGCTTTGAGTTGGTCGCCAGCGACATTTCCCAGCCCGCCCGAATAGATGGGTAGTGCTTCGCTGAGCATGTACTCCATGGAGAAATACGCCACTTGGTGCAGCGCCGCATCCGCATGCTCACGCTCGAACCAGGTAGGTTGCGCCAAAATCGAGCGGTGAGTTTGCGCGATGTTGATAACGCGGCCATGAAAGTGACTGTCAGCGAGCAAGACGTTAATTCTTTGCTCGGAAACGGCGTTGAGCACCAGGCACGGATTGTGAGTGAGTTCCCACAGTTCGCTGTCGAGGCTGCGCCAGATATCGTCGTTTAATCCTGACCAGCGAACGGTTTGATCGAATGCGAGTCGGCGCAAGGTTTCGATGTTGGACTCAAGCGGCGTGCGATGAAATGGCATGAACTGACCCTATCTCAGTGAAAGCGAATTTATTCGCGAAGCCGCCTGCACATTCAGCAGATTGGGTGCGTAGTAGTCAGCATTCGCAAATAATTCGCGCCCACGGGGAATTTACCGCGCCTTGTTTCAGGACACATTACGCATCCGTGAAGGTCTGGCCCCTTGGATGTCCTTTGGCCAGAGGCGGTGGGCCGTCCGGTTCGCTGAAATCGGAGGTCCAGTGCCAATTGCGGATCTCGGGCATGTCCTCGAAATGCTCACGGATGTAGGTGTGATGCCGACGCAACTGGCCTTCGAAGTAACTCATGGCGTCGAGGCTGTGGGAGCGCAAGCGTGGCACGTGGCTCAAGGCGTCAATGGCGAGTTGGTAGCGGCTCATGTCATTAAGCACCACCATGTCAAACGGCGTGGTGGTGCTGCCTCGGTCAGAGAAGCCCCGGACATGAAAACGGGCCTCGTTGGCGCGGCCGTGAACCATGGAATGAATCACCCAGGTCGAGCCGTGAAACGCAAACATGACCGGAGCTTCCCGAGTAAACAGCGCGTCGAACGACACATTGTCCATGCCGTGTGGCCGGGTTTGTGGACTGCTGAGGATGCCTAAATCCACCACATTGACCAACCGCACGCGGATGCCGGGCACGTGTTTTTGCAGTAACCAGGAGGCCGCCACCGCTTCGGTAGTGGGTACGTCACCGGCGCAGGCCAGTACGACGTCCGGGTCGTCGCCTTCATCGTTACTGGCGAAGTCCCAAATTGACGCACCTTGGGAGCAGTGTTTAAGCGCCGCGTCGAAATCCAGCCATTGGAAATCCGGTTGCTTGCCGCAGGTCACGACGTTCACGTAATTGCGACTGCGCAGGCAGTGATCGAACACGTTGACCAGACAGTTTGAATCCGGTGGGTAATACACCCGCACCACGTCCGAGCGGCGTTGCAGCACGTTGTCAACGAAACCGGTGGATTGATGGCTAAAGCCGTTATGGTCATTGCGCCACGCGTGGCTGGTGAGCAGTACATTGAGTGAGGCCAAGGGCCGACGCCAGGTAAATTCGCGGCTTTGCTGCAACCACTTGGCGTGTTGGGTAACCATGGAATCAACGACCTGGGCAAATGCCTCATACGTCGACCACATGCCATGACGGCCGGTAAGCAAATAACCCTCCAGCCAGCCTTCGCATAAATGCTCGCTGAGAACCTCCATCACCCGGCCATCAGCCGCAAGGTGATCGTCGATTTCCAGGACGGGTCCCGCCGCCGTGCGATTGGTGGCCTCGAACACCGCATTCAGACGGTTGGAATTGGTTTCATCCGGGCCGAATACCCGGAAATTGTCGGGGTTTGCACGAATCACGTCCCGCAGGTATTCCCCCAGTTTGCGCGGTGCCTCGGCGATGACTTCCCCCGGGCCCGGCACGTCCACAGCGTAGTCGGCGAAGTTCGGCAGGTCCAACGTGACCAATACGCGGCCGCCATTGACGTGGGGTACGGCGCCCATGCGCAATGCCGACGGCGGCGTCAATGCACGCAATTCAGCCACCAACGTGCCATTCTCATCGAACAGCGTCTGCGGCGAATAACTGCGCATCCAACGTTCAAGTTGAGCCAGATGTTCCGCGTTCTGAATGACATTGGCCAGCGGCACCTGATGCGCACGAAACGTACCTTCCACCGGCATCCCATCGACTGCTTTTGGCCCTGTCCAGCCTTTGGGGCTGCGCAAGATGATCATTGGCCAGCGCGAGCGTCTAACCACACCCTGCTCTCTCGCTCGATGCTGAATATCCCGTATTGCGGCGTAGCAGGAATCGAGGGCCGCCGCGAAACGTTGGTGCATACCGGGCACATCATCGCCAGCTACGATTATCGGCTCGTAGCCACGGCCCTGATACAGCGCAATCAGGTCGGCATCGTCAGTGCGGGCTTCCACCGTAGGGCCGGAAATCTTGTAGCCGTTGAGGTGCAGAATCGGCAGCACCGCGCCGTCGTAGACTGGATTAAGGAAGCGGACACTTTTCCAGCTACCTTCTAGCGGGCAGGTTTCCGCTTCGCCATCACCGATGACACAGGCCACCACCACCTGCGGGTTATCGAACGCGGCGCCGAACGCATGCACCAGTGAATAGCCCAACTCGCCGCCTTCATGCAAAGAGTTGGGGGTATGCGGCCCACAGTGGCTCGGCACACCACCCGGCGTGGAGAAACTGCGAAAAAAACGTAGCATTCCTGGCTCATCAGCAGTGATTTCTGGATGAACGTCACTGTACGTACCTTCCAGCCAGGCACATGCATTTAGTGTCGGGCCGCCGTGACCGGGGCCGGAGATGTAGATCATTTCTATGTGTTGTTCGCTGATAAGCCGGTTCAAATGCACGTAGATAAAATTTTGACCGGCTGAGGTACCCCAGTGGCCCAACAGCCGAGGCTTGATGTGCTCTGCGGTCAACGGCTCGCGCAGCAACGGGTTGGCCTTGAGGTAGATTTGGCCGACACACAAGTAGTTGGCGGCGTACCAATAGCGGTTCATCCGCTCCAGCAGCTCCGGCGCCAGCGGGCCGGTTTCAATGGAAGGCGGCTCGATAATCGGTGCGGTGGATGGGTTGTCGGCGCTGGACAGCAGTGGGTTGAAGATATACATGGCGACTCCAGGGGAATGGGCGATGTAAAACCCTCGGGCCCAAGCCCGAGTCTCAACTAATGGCTGCTGGTGTCCAGCAACTGCAAGGTATGGCGGGCGATCACGTGATCTTCATCGGTGGGGATCATCCAGGCGGCGACGCGGCTGCTGGACTGGGACAGAAACGGTCCATCAACTTCATTGGCCTGCCCGTCGATTCTCATGCCAAGCCAAGCGCAACCTTCAATTATTCGTGCGCGAATACTGGCTGCGTGCTCACCGATGCCGCCCGTGAACACCAACGCATCAAGCCCACCAAGGACGGCGGCGAATGCGCCAATTTCCCGCACGATGGTGTGAACATACAGATCTATCGCGTCTTTGGCCGCTGGGGCCTCGCTGACCGACAGCTCACGCATGTCGCTGGAGATGCCACCGGACACACCCAGCAAACCACATTCGTGATAAAGCAAGTGCTCAAGTGCCTCAGCGGTCATGCCGCGTTCGCGCAACAAGTACAGGAGAATGCCTGGATCAAGGTGTCCGGGACGCGTACCCATGAGGATGCCGTCGAGCGTCGTAAACCCCATGCTGGTGGCGCAACTGCGGCCGCCGCGCAAGGCACACAGGCTCGCGCCATTGCCCAGATGAGCAACGATAGTCCGGCCCGCCGCCGCTCGTCGATCATAGGCCGGCAAGACGCTCGCGATGTACTCGAACGACAAACCATGGAAGCCATAGCGACGAATGCCTTCCTCGCTCAACGCTCGGGGCAATCCATACAGGGTTTCCATTCGATCCAGCGAATGGTGAAAGGCGGTATCAAAACAGGCCACTTGTTGCAAATGAGCGTGCTCCCGTGCGAGGAAGCGCACCGGCGCCAAGCAGGCTGGTTGATGCAACGGCGCAATGGGAATCAACGCCTCCATTTCGATCATGACGCAGTTGTCGATCAATGCCGCGACCTGCGCGCGCGCCCCGCCATGAACGATTCGATGACCTGCCGCAGAAAGTTTGTCGCCGGTGTGCCGCTCAATCCAATGA
Source organism: Pseudomonas sp. 10S5 (assembly GCF_035019745.1). NCBI lineage: Bacteria > Pseudomonadati > Pseudomonadota > Gammaproteobacteria > Pseudomonadales > Pseudomonadaceae > Pseudomonas > Pseudomonas sp. 10S5. The sequence continues at coordinate 351,090 of NZ_JASJVL010000001.1, read as the reverse complement.
ATCAGCCGCCCCAGAGTCTCGTCGGATATCAACTCTTCCGACTGTGGCCATTGCTCCTCAATATCCGTCTCACTATTGGCCTCGCGAAAACACAGCCAATAGTGATCCGCGTGTTTTTCCAGGCTGCCGTAGCCGCGAGCAACGGGTTGGCCGTAGTCGTCCAGGCTGGCGCAATAGATCGAAAATTTGATGCTGGACGATCCTGCGTTCACTACCAGAAGCAGCCCGGCGGCGGTTTTATCCAGCGCAACGCTTACCGGTTCAACTAACTGCTCAACCATTCGATCTCCCCGATCGCGAATGTCAGCGCGAACCGCCTAATCAGACAGTTTCACTTCGGCCATGGCAGTTAGTTATAGCAGGGTACTTTTTTTCGACCATTGATTTGGATCAAGGGTCATTCGCGGTATCTCGCGACGACGAAGGCGAAGACTTGTAGCCATAAGGCTCGGTGGTTTTCAGACGTCCACGAATCAGCGCCTCGGGAGGTTGCGTTTGAAGCTGGGCTGGGCGTGGAGTTCGAGTCGTCACGCATGGCAAACCTCGGCATCCCAGACGAGTAAAATCAAATGGACAGGCTAAGGACAACCTACGCCGGGATCTTGTGCCCATTTGCGTGCGGTTACCGCGATTATAGCCGCCAACTGCGCGATGACTTGTTGATGCGCCATGACCACGTCTTGCACCTGTATTCCTGCTGGCTGTCGAAGGGTTGAGCTGCACGTCAAGCTACGACGTTGTTCGGTATCAAGCCTGCGACTGATGCTCCATACCACGTCGATCAGCGCGTACTGACCGGGTATTGAATCGAATCGTCGTACGTCGGTTTGCAGTGAAATGACCGGACGACCTGGCACTTTAGGCAAGCCTTCAAGGTTTCGAGTACCGAGTCGCAGTTCCATTTGGTTGGCCAAGGAGTCGTGAAATTCATCAGCAAGCGGCGCGCTCCAGCGTTCGGTTTCAAGGATCGACAACGCCCCGCTGCTGAGTCTCACCACCACCTGAGGCTGATCAACTTGCACCGGTATCAGCACCGGTTGCATCTCGAATTGAAACGCTGGCGCGCCGTTGCTAGGCCGAGCGTCGTTAGCAGTAGGTACCAACGTGTAGTAATGCGTCGGCGCCGACACGCATGCAGCCAAACCCAGCGAAGCGAAGAGGGCAAACAAACGACTTTTCATTGGAATCATTGCGGATCAATCTCTCGAGAAGACGTAGGCGAGGATGTGTAGCCATCAGGCTGAGCGGTTTTCAAACGTCCACGAATCAATGCTTCAGGATGCCGACCGAGGAAATCGGTCAGCACCCGCACCGATCGCGCGGTGCGCTTCACTTCTTGCATGGCCTGACCTAATTCCTGACGCTGCGGAGAATCCTCAGAAAAACTATCGTTGGCCGAAGCCAGGGTTTTTTTGGTTTGCTCCAGGGTGTCGCGCATCTGCGGCAATACGCTGCCATTGACTTGTTTCAAGGTTTTCTGAAGTTCGGTCAAGCTACCGTTGAGATTGTTGGCAATCTGATCAATGGGCAACTTGCTGATCTTGTCGACAATCTGCTGTAACTGCTCCTGAAGTTTGTCCAGGCTTCCGGGTATGGTCGGGATATCCAACGTTTGCGCAGTTGAGTCAAAAGTAACCGCTTTGGCGTTAGGGACGAAATCCAGTGCGATGTACAGTTGTCCGGTTAACAAGTTGCCGCTCCGGGCCTGCGCACGCAGCCCCTGTTTAACAAATTCAGCGATTAACGCTTGGGTTCGAAGGTCGTCAGCTGTGTCAGGGCCAGCCTGCTTCAATAGCGTCTCGTGGGCCTTACCCAGCCTATTGGGGTAAATAACCGCACCGATCATGGTCGGGAAGTCTTTTTTCGCCGCGTCATAATCAAGATCTACGGATACGACACGACCGATGTTGACCCCATGGAACTCAACCGGTGCGTTGACCGATAGGCCACGTAGTGGTTGATCAAAACGCATACGGATAAAGTGCGGATTTCCGTCAGCCGGCGCCATAGCGGTTTGCTGATCGGCAAACAACGAAAACGTGGCATCTTCCTCAGCGACCACCGGATTAGGGCTGTATTTTGGTTCGACGAAAGCGATACCGCCGGCCAGTATCGATGAAACCGATTCGGTATCTACCTTAAGGCCGTTGGCGTCCAGACTGACATTCACACCACTGGCATTCCAGAATCGTGTGTCTTTGGTCACGAACTGGTCATTTGGCGAGTGGACGAAAATTTGCACGTCGACGCCTTTACCATCTTCGGACAACTGATAGGAGACAACCTGACCTACCGCGATACGGCGGTAATAAACGTCCGAACCAATGTCCAGCGACCCTAGGGTGTCGGTGTGTAAGGTATAGCGTTTGCCCTTTTCGCCGTAGGTCACTGGCGGCGGTGTCTCTAGGCCTACAAAATTCTTTTTGGTCTGATCTGAATCAGGCTCGCCCGCGTCGGCACCAATAAAGGAGCCGGACAGCAACGTATCAACCCCCGAAATACCATTCGCGCCAATGCGAGGCCTTACGACCCAGAAGCGTGAACCTTCTGTGGCGAACGACTTGGCAGATGCATCCAGATCAATGGTCGCATCAACGCGATTGCGGTCTTCGCTCAGAGCGATGGCGGTGACTTTTCCAATCACCACATTTTTATATTTGACTTGAGTTTTGTTGACCTCAAGCCCTTGAGCAGTCTGGAAACTGACACTGATTTGAGGCCCCGCCGAAATGATATTGTGCGCGACCATGGACAACCCGACCAACGCCGCCACAATGGGTACAATCCACACCAGCGACACGTTAAAGTTTCGATGTTTAATCTCCGGAGCACCGGGAGACGGTGAGCCCGACGTCGGGTGAACGGTGGAGCGTGGGTGATCAGACATCTTCAACCTCTGTATCCCATATGAGCCGGGGATCAAAACTAATGGCGGCTAACATGGTCAGGACCACCACCAAACCAAAAAACAAAATACCCATGCGCGGGTCAATGGTGCTCAACGAGCGAAACTGCACCAAGGCAGCGATCAAAGCCACCACCAGCACGTCTAGCATCGACCAGTAACCGACTATTTCGATCAGCCGATAAAGCTTGGCTCGCTCCCGCCTGGCCCAGTGACTGCGGCGTTGGCAGGTAATCAGCAGCGTGCCCAACACTAGAAACTTCACACACGGCACTGCCACGCTGGCAATGAAAATCAACAACGCAAGGTCCCAAGAACCGTCGCTCCAGAACTCCATAATTCCGCTAAAAATCGTGTTTTCACTGCCGCTGCTAAAAATGTTGGTGTACATCACCGGCAATAAGTTGGCCGGGATATAGCAGATCAGACTGGCCAGCAAAAAAGCCCAAGTTCGGTTCAGGCTATTAGGTTTGCGTCGATGAACGTTTGAATTACAACGAGGGCAGCGTGCATCGTCCACCGAGCAGGGGTAGCCGCAGGTATGGCACAGGACCAGATTCATTTCGCTGGCATACGGCGGCTGACTCATGGGATGACACCTTCGAGGTCGTTCCACAGCCGGCGAATGCCTTTGCCCGAAATCAGAATGATTAGTACGGTCAATATGCCTAAAGCCCATAGACCAACGCCAGGGTGGACATCGAGCATGCCGGACAATTTAATGATTGCCACCAGAATGCCTAATAAACACACCTCAAGCATGCTCCAGGGCCGCAGGTGTTCCAGCGTGCGCATGCACGCTTTAAAACCAGGTGCCGCTCGCCCGACCAAGGCGAAACCAAGTACCCAGCAGAGCAGGGAAATCTGCAGAAAAGGCGCAAGAATAATCGTCAGTCCTGCCACTGCCGCCATCGGGCTTATTTGCCCTTGCGCCAAGGCTTGCACCGATTGCCACAAGGTTGCTTGATTACTCAAGCCTTGCAGACTGATGGATATGACCGGAAAAGCATTGGCGAAGATAAACAACACTGCGGCGCTGATCGACAATGCCAACAGTTGTTGAATGCTCAGTTGGCCGCCGCGTCCAAGAATGGCAGCACAACGTGTACACCGCGCGGTTTGGCCTGCGGCCAGCGTTGTGAACTTATAAACCGAGTCGCAGTGTTCGCAGATGATCCAGGCTGGGGACGATGTCATAGGCTCGACTGATCATAATGCAAATCCAATCCTTGGAGCCGGGCATTGCCGGCTAGTTCAAGGGACAATTTGCCACAGATGGAATTTCATCCGCGGGCGCTGATTATACCGGCCTAATCACGACTGCCAACACTCAAAAATAGTACGAGACAAAGCCCAACATCTTTGAAGCGAATTCATCCGTGACAGCGACCGTGCATGCAGCACCTTGGGCACCTGACAGACTATATTCGCGCTCAAACGACCTGCGCAGTAAACGTGCTCACACCTATTGAGCCACCGGCACTATCCCGAAGCCGCTCACTGAGTCACTGACGATTCGAAAATATTGACTGGCGCCGCTCTTCAATTGAACAGCCAGCTCACGGTGCAATCGACCTTTGCTGCACATAGAGCCGTCCTGTTCGTCGAGACCAATACCGACAATACGAGCACCGGCCGGTGCTTGAAAGTGGGCTTCTTCGCCGATGCCGATTCGCGCAGCGACTGTGCGGTCAATCGAGAATGCCACGTAGCAGCCGCCACCGAGCATGCCAATGTCACGGTTGACTATGATCTGCCCTCCTGCGCCTTCCACCGGTTGTTGAAACGCGAGTAAGCGCTCTGCTGGCACATGGGTCACTTTGTCTGGATCGGCAGTGAATGAGGAGCAACCCGCCAATAAAAGAGGAATCGCGAAACAGATCAAGCGCATTGAAACTTCCTTGGACAGATGCCAGCAGAGAGGTTGCTGCAACTGTAGCTGACGGGCGCTCGCCGACAAGCCTGACTAACTAAAAACCGCGAACGACCTGCATCAGGTTGATGATGCTGGCGTCGGTCGCTAAGGAGGTGGCGCTTGTCATCCCGTTCAATGACTCGATGAATCAGCCGCAGTAACTGCAGCGCCAGGCGTTTGGCCAGAACCAGGGAATGCCGACGACAACATCAACACTCCCTTCGCTGATTAGCTGCCTTTGGGATAGTTAAACGGGAACAACGCACGCCGCGCTTCCTCGTCCATCTCTTTTTTGAACACATGCTGGTTGCCGACTGCACGGGCGCGTACTACCGCTGGGCGCGCGTCGATGGCCTGGAACCAGCGTTTGAGGTTAGGGAATGCTGCCAACGGATCGGCTTCGCCTTTAAGCACGCGCGAAGCCATGCCCAACCAGCCCCATGCCGAGATGTCGACGATCGTGTAAGTATCACCGACGAGGTAATCACGCCCTGCCAAGCGCTCATCTAATACCTGATAGTGCCGCTCAATTTCACGCCGGTAGCGATTGATCGCGTATTCATTACCTTCTGGCGCCGCGTATTGAAAATGCACCGCTTGGCCCGAAAAAGGTCCCACGCCAGTGCCAATGAAGAACAACCAGGACAGCAGTTCTGGCCGGTCTGCGGGCGAACCCATGAACTGAGCGGTCTTTTCGCCCAGGTAAAACAGAATTGCGCTGGAATCAAATACCCGCGTTTCAACGCCACCCGGTCCATCCGTGTCGACGATGGCGGGAACCTTGCCATTGGGGTTGATGGCTAGATACTCGGCTGTGTGCTGCTCGCCTTTGCTGGTATCAACCGGAACCACCTCGTAGGAGATTCCGGTTTCTTCTAGCATCAGCGCGACTTTTGCCGGATTCGGTGTCGGGTGGAAATAGAAACGGATCATTGCTTCACCTTTGTATTTTAGAACGATTGATTTAGAATAATCGGTAACGAAAAAAGGGGCAACGGCTTCGTTCCCAATGCGAGGAAATACTTAATGGCTCGGCCAAGAGAATTCGACGAAGCCGCGGCACTAGACGCAGCGACTTTGTGCTTTTGGGCCCGTGGCTATGAGGCTACCTCCATTCGAAACCTCACGCAAAGCATGGGGATCACCGGCGCCAGTCTCTACAACGCCTTCGGCGACAAGCGTTCGCTTTACCAGCGCGTGCTGGATCGTTATGTCGAGTGCGGGTCACTGGACTGGATCAAACAACTTGAAGCGCAATTGCCACCGCATCAAGCAATTGCAGCGTTCTTCGAAGAGATCATTGAGCGCTCGCTCGACGATCCGCAGCGCAAAGGCTGCTTATTGGTCAACGCAGCGGTTGAAGTCGCCCCACATGATCTTGGTTTCCAGCAAATCGTTGCGGATGTTCTGATTCAGATCGAAGCGTTTTTCTGCCGCTGCGTCGCCGCCGGCCAACGTGCCGGTAACATTTCTATCGTGCAAACCGCCGAAGATTTGGCCCGCTTGTTATTAGGTCTGTTGTTAGGCATTCGCGTGCTGGCGCGCGTCCGGCCAGAGCGAGACTTATTACAAGGTATGGTACGACCGGCCTTTGCGTTACTCGACTGCCAATTCACTGCACAGGAAACACCTGACCATGATTGAGCTCTACTATTGGCCAACCCCTAACGGCCACAAAATCACGATTTTTCTCGAAGAGTCGGGCCTGGCCTACAACCTTCATCCAATCGACATCAGCGCTGGAGATCAGTTCAAGCCCGAGTTTCTGGCGTTTTCACCCAACAACAGAATGCCAGCGATCATCGACACCGAACCTGCTGACGACGGCGAACCGATCACCGTGTTTGAATCCGGCGCGATTTTGCTGTATCTGGCCGAGAAAACCGGACAGTTTCTGCCCACTGACGTACGGGCACGCAAGACCGTGACTGAGTGGCTGTTCTGGCAAATGGGTGGCCTAGGGCCTATGGCTGGGCAAAATCACCACTTTGGTCTCTATGCGCCCGAAAAGCTTCCTTACGCGATCAATCGCTACGTCAGCGAAACCAATCGTTTGTACGGCGTGCTGAATCGGCGATTGGTGGGCCGTGAGTTCATTGGCGGCGATCACTACAGTATTGCCGACATGGCCGCTTACCCGTGGATCGTGCCGTGGAAAAACCAGCAACAGAACCTGGATGACTTCCCCGACTTGCGCCGCTGGTTCGATGCTATTCATGCCCGACCAGCAACGGTTCGTGCGTATGCCAAGGCCGAACCTTTTTCAAGTCGTCCAGCAGTGACCGAAGAAGGCAAAAAAATCCTGTTTGGACAAACTTCAGTGCCGCGTGCGTAAGCATGTAGGTGCCAAAGGCTGCTATAGAACCGCAGATCGCGGCCTGCGGCAGCGAGCTACAAAAGAGGTGTGAATCGCCCGATCCCTGTGGGATCCGAATTTACTCGGTCCCACAGGAAGCGGCACAAAGCGTTAGCGAGCTGTCGGCATGGCCTGGAATGGCGCTTCTTTATCGGTGCGTTCTTTACTGCCCCATGCCGCTACGCCGACCTTGATCGCGTAGAACAGAATGGCGAACACCACGAACAGGAACAGCGCGGTCAACGTGGCGTTGGTGTACGCGTTGAATATTACGTGCTGCATCTGGTCAATAGTCTTGGCCGGAGCCAGTACCTGGCCTGCATCTAGTGCCGTTTTGTATTTGCTCGCCAAAGCGAGGAAACCCAGCGCCGGGCTTGGGTCGAACAGCTTTATGTAGCCTGCGGTTGTGGTGCAGATCAGCAACCAAACGGCTGGCAGCATCGGCACCCAAATGTAGCGCTGGCGCTTCATTTTGATCAAGACCACGGTGGCAAGCATCAATGCAATGCCCGCTAGCATCTGGTTTGAAATACCGAACAGTGGCCACAAGGTGTTGATGCCACCCAATGGATCGATCACGCCTTGGTACAGCAGATAACCCCACATCGCGACGCAACCGCCGGTGGCGATCAGGTTGGCCGTCCACGATTCCGTCCGTTTGAGCGCCGGAACAAAGGTGCCGAGCAAATCCTGAAGCATGAAACGACCCGCTCGGGTGCCAGCATCCACCGCCGTCAAAATGAACAGCGCTTCAAACAGAATCGCGAAGTGGTACCAGAACGCCATGGTGTCTTTGCCTGGCAGCACTTGGTGCAGAATTTGCGCAATACCCACCGCCAGGGTCGGCGCGCCGCCCGCTCGGGCCAGCACTGTGGTTTCGCCGATGTCTTTTGCTACAGCGATCAACGCATCCGGTGTGATGGCAAAGCCCCAACTGCTGACGGTGTGCGCAACAGTTACTACGTCACCGCCGACAATCGCTGCCGGGCTGTTCATGGCGAAGTACACGCCAGGATCGATAACCGAAGCTGCGACCATGGCCATGATGGCGACGAACGACTCCATGAGCATGGCACCGTAACCGATGTAACGGGAATTGGCTTCACTATCGAGCAGCTTCGGCGTAGTCCCCGACGCGATCAGCGCGTGGAAACCCGACACCGCGCCACAGGCAATGGTGATGAAAAGGAATGGGAACAAGCCACCTTTCCACACCGGACCGGTGCCGTCCGTGAACTGAGTCAATGCCGGCATTTTAAGCTCCGGAGCAAGAACCAGGATGCCGATAGCCAACGCGAGAATGGTGCCAATTTTCAGGAACGTCGACAGGTAATCCCGTGGCGCCAACAATAGCCAGACCGGTAATACCGCGGCGACGAAGCCGTAACCCACCAACATCCAGGTGATTTGGATACCGGTAAACGTGAACGCTTTGGCCCACACCGGATCAGCAGCCACGTGACCACCCGCCCAGATCGACGCCAGCAGCAAAACCACGCCGATCACTGAAATCTCACCAATTCGCCCGGGACGTATGTAGCGCATGTACACGCCCATGAACATCGCCAACGGAATGGTTGCCATGACGGTGAACATGCCCCACGGGCTGTCCGCCAGGGCTTTGACCACGATCAGCGCCAGCACCGCGAGGATGATGATCATGATCAGGAAGCAGCCGAACAGTGCAATGGTACCTGGGACTTGGCCCATTTCCTCACGAACCATTTCGCCCAGCGAACGACCGTTGCGCCGGGTCGACATGAACAGCACCAGGAAATCCTGCACCGCACCTGCGAATACCACGCCGGCAATCAGCCACAGGGTTCCAGGCAAGTAACCCATTTGCGCGGCAAGCACCGGGCCGACCAAAGGGCCAGCGCCTGCAATGGCGGCAAAATGGTGACCAAACAGGATGTGTTTGTTGGTCGGCACATAGTCCAGACCATCGTTATTGAGAACTGCGGGGGTGGCGCGATTGGGGTCCAGCCGCATCACTTTCGTAGCGATGAACTTGCTGTAATAGCGGTAGGCAACCAGATAGATTGCGACTGCAGCAACCACGATCCAGAGGGCATTGACGGCTTCACCGCGGCGCAGCGCGACGACACCCAGTGCGAATGCCCCCAAGCAGGCAACGGCAAACCAAGCAAGATGTTTGGTCAGTCGGGTCATTGTGGGTCTCCTGCCGAGGACCGTAATCCTGCGGCGATAATTGTTATTGTGTGCTCTGTGAAATGAGCCCGGCTACTATCCGCGCACCGTGCCTGCATAGACATCCGCAATACTACCGGCGCGCCTACGTAGTACTACGTGGATAAAATGCCGGCATATGCAGCTACCTTGTGCCCCTTCACGGCCTATCACCCGGACTTCACCCGTCATGCAGCTCAAACACAAAATTGTCGCGCTCGGCATTCTGCCGCTGATACTCGCCGTCGCGATTATCAGCGCCTTGGTGATTTTTCAGAACCAACGACTGGGCGAGCAGCAAGCGCAATTGATCGAAGACAGCATCCTTGCCAGCAAACGCGCAGAGCTGAAGAACTACGTAGAAATGGCCATGAGCTCACTGGCACCGTTATATAAAAGCGGCCGCGACGACGAGCAAACCAAGCAACAAGTGCTCAACGAATTGGCAAAGCTGAGTTTCGGGATCAACGGCTATTTTTTCGTTTACGACCACAACGGCCGCAGCCTGATGCACCCTCGGCAAGCCGATCTGGTGGGCCGCGATCTGTGGAATATGACCGACCCGCATGGGCTGCTGGTAATTCAGGCGTTGCTGAAAAGCGCACAAAGCGGCGACGGTTTTCAGCCCTATGCGTGGAAGAAACCGTCTACCGGCCAAGTCACCGACAAACTCGCCTACGTGGTCATGCTCGACCGTTGGGGCTGGATGCTTGGCACCGGGATTTACCTGGAAGACGTCAAACACGCCACCCGCCAAACCCGTGAAGAAGTGGCGCGGGGCATACACACCACGATGCTGGCCATCGGCATTGTGGCGTTGATCGCGGTGCTGCTGGTATTTGCCTGCGGCCTGACCTTGAACGCCAGTGAACATCGCTTGGCGGATAAAAAACTCCAAGGCTTGACCCAACGGATCGTTAGCCTGCAAGAAGAAGAGCGTTCAAGACTTTCCCGCGAGCTGCACGACGGCATCAGCCAAGTGCTGGTGTCGATCAAATTTCAATTCGAATTGGCTGGCCTTGAACTGGAAGCGGCGAGCGGCAAAGGCCCGGATATTTTGCGCCAAGGTATAGACCGGCTGGCCGATGCGATTGGCGAAGTCCGAAGTATTTCCCATGATCTGCGCCCTTCCCTGCTGGACACCCTGGGGCTTGCTGCCGCCATCGCGCAGTTGGTGACCGAGTTTGAAGCCCGCAGCGGTTTGACCGTGCACTATCAAAACAACCTAGGCGACTTTCAGTTGGTGGACGGTGCACCCGTGGCAATGTTCCGTATCCTTCAGGAAGCCCTGACCAACATCGAACGCCATGCCCAAGCCAAGAACGTCTACATCGACCTTGGAGGTGACTCGATCCATGTAAAATTGTCGGTCTGCGACGATGGGGTCGGTTTCAAGATCAACCGTTTGGAGTCGATACAGGGGGGCATCGGCTTACGTAACATCCGCGAGCGGGTTGACCATTTCGACGGCCAGTTCAGCCTGACGTCGGTGCCTGGCAGCAGCGAACTGAGCGTGACCCTGCCCACTCGACCCCGTTCATCGTTTCCCCCAACCCGAGTCTACTCATGACCCCTGCACACCCCATTCGTATTGCCCTGGTGGACGATCATGCGTTAGTTCGTGACGGTATACGCGCGCTGTTGGCCGTAAGGCCTTCGTTTAACGTGGTGGGAGAAGCGGAAGATGGCCCCGAAGCCATCGAGCTGTGTGGCCAGGTATCGCCAGATATAGTGCTGGTAGACATCGGTTTGAAGGACATGAACGGGCTGGAATTGACCCGACTGCTGCGAGCCCAGTACCCGGCTATCAAAATCCTGATTTTGAGCATGTACGACAATCAGGAATATATCGCCACCTCAATCCGAGCGGGCGCCAGCGGTTATGTATTGAAAAACGCACCCTCCCGTGAAATCGTCGCCGCCATTGAAGCGATTGCGGCAGGTGGAACGTTTTACAGCGCTGAAGTCGCGCTAAAGCTGGCAAGCAAAAAGCCGGACGAAACGGAACTTACGCCCCGGGAAAGCCAGGTGTTGGTGGGTTTGGCTCGGGGCCTGGATAACAAGACGATCGCCCGGGAACTGGCGATCAGCGTGCGCACCGTCGAGACCCACCGATTGAGTATTCGACGCAAATTGAACGTTGATAAGCCAGCAGGATTGGTCAAATACGCGATGGAGCATGGGCTGCTTTCTCGCTGAAAAGCGCTAAGCAACTTTCGTAACTCCAACCCGGGAGTCATAACTTCGTCAACATGCCCGTTGATGGCATTCGCCCCATTTACCGTTCTGAGGTATCACCCCTTTACCATTGCCGTTCGTCGTCATCTCAAGCACTAATTTGATAGCGCAGCACCCAAGTCATGTAACGACCGATAATCACCGGAGACAACTCATGACTGCCAAATATGTGACAACTTTTGCACTCACTGCCCTACTGTTGACTGGCTCGCTGCAGGCGATGGCACAAACAACCGGCACGGCCGATCCGATGAACAAAACGCCGTCAACAACCGGCATGGGCGCTGACCCTACCAATGATGAGGGCACAGTTCCATCGGACAGGACCTTAAATCCGCCCAGTAAGATGAATCAGAACTCCACTCATGTTCCCGGTACCAAAGGGTCGAATAACAACGGCGCCGATCAATCAACATCAACCGGTGTAGGCAAAGGCAGTGGAGCGGACGGCGACACCACTAACGAAATTAAATAAAATTTGGCCCACGCCTAGTACCCCTAAAAAATAATGTTAGTTCCAAGAAATAAGGCGTCTGCGCATTCGGTATAAGGAGTGCCACTTTGCTTAAGTGCAAGCTTAACCGATCAAATAAAATGTGCAGATGCCGTTTCTATCCAGGGTCTATGGCACAGTGCCGGATCAATAAATCCTAGCGCTAATCCGGCTCCTTGCCCGAATCAAATTATTCTGAGCGATCGGTTTCATTGGATTCATCATCATCAGCGCTAGCCACTGATTTTGAATGATCCGAATGTCCGAGTGTTTGAACCTCTTGTTCTTCTTGGTGTTGCTGCTGCATCGCAGTATCGTTCAGCGCCAACATCCGCGCCATGGCCTGATCGCCGCCACCTTCGGCCATTGCACTTACAGAAGTGCCGAGCAAAGCGATGATAAATAATGTTTTCAAAGTGTTCATAAGATTGCCCAATTAGGTCTGCCGACACCGTTGTGCCAACAGGAGCTTTAAGCTCGATCCCATATTGGGGGAAAAGGGTGTTCAGCCCGATCCCCGCTACATGAATTTTTTGACAGGTTTGTAATTAATTGACCCAGCTGCCGCCGCGCCAGTGCCAGCCATCGGGACGGTGTTCCCAATGCGGGTGTACATAACGATAACCCGGACGCAACGCTTCCCAGTGTCCGCCGATGGCTACGTAACGAGCCCCATCCCATCGCCAATAACCATGTGCCCAGATGAAACCTTCACGACGAATTGGCACCGCTTCGACGATACGTTCAGGAGGGGGTTGTGGCGCGATGACTTCAACGTATTCGGGCTGTACCGGACGCTCGTGAACGACGCGCTCATGGACGACACGTTCAACGCAACCGCTGGTTAAAGCGACCACAGCCATAACGGCAACACAACGTAAAAACATAGCGATCCCTCGATCAAATCTTCAATAATTTTAAGACACAATTTGAAACGTACCGCACTCTGCTCGTCAGTAACAGAAGCTTTACCGGACCATTACATTCGGCTGCAAGCCACGTCTAACGGGCGTGCCAGGCCGCTTGCCGGTGCGTGAATATACGACCACTATGTTTCCAGATGCGCCTGTGATCGTCGGTTCGACGGTACGAAAAACTTATCTGGGAAACTTCTAAAATGTCTGCATCCAGCACCGCGTTACGCCCATTGTGTGTGTCGGTTTGCTTGTTGCTTGCTCCCACCCACGTCACGGCAAGCGCCCCGGTTGCGTTGAATACTGGCGACATCGCATGGCTGCGGCGGGACGGTTTCGATCTTGATGCAGCAAGCTTGGCGCGCTTGCGCTCGATGGGACGTACGGGCCTGCTGGAAGCACAGTTGAGCGACCGCATTCCTGACTCTTTACCATCGGCTATCAATACGTTGCTGCACGGCTACCCAGCCCTGACTTCCTCGCTCCAATCTTCGTTGCTCGCACGCAAGCAGGAGCAGGAGCAGCTCAACGCGATGCCTGACGGCGACGATAAAGTAGCGGCCAAGAATGCCGCGCAACAAGCGGCCAATGAGTTCGGCCAGCAAGCACAGGAAATCGTTATGTTGCGGGCGGTTTATGGCCCTAATCAGTTGAAGGAACAGCTGATTAGCTTTTGGCTTAATCACTTCAGCATCTACATGGGCAAGGGGCGCGTGCGCTGGATGGCGGCGGATTATGAGGAGCAAGTTATCCGCCCGCATGCACTCGGTAAGTTCAAGGACTTAGTGATGGCGACGCTCAAAAGTCCGGCGATGTTAGAGTTTTTGGACAATGCCCAAAACGCGCAAGGTAAAGTTAATGAAAATTATGCCCGTGAGCTGATGGAGTTGCATACGCTCGGTGTGGGTTCGGGATACACCCAGCAGGACGTGCAGCAACTAGCACTAATACTGACCGGCGCCGGACTTGCACCGCTTGATGGCAAGCAACAAAAATTTCCACCTGCAATGGCGCCGTTCGTGGTTCATGAGGGCCTGTTCGAGTTCAATCCTAAGCGTCACGACTTCAGTGACAAGGTTCTGCTGGGGCAGCCCATCAGAGGTTCAGGTTTCAACGAAATCGCCCAGGCTGTTGAGCTGATCACTCGCCAGAAAGCGTGTGCCGTGTTTATTTCTCGTCAGTTGGCTCAGTACTTTGTAGCTGACAATCCACCGCAAGCGTTGGTCGACCGCATGGCTGCAACCTTCCAGCGTACAGATGGCGACATAGCCCAGGTTATGCGAACGCTGTTTCAATCCAAGGAGTTGCAGCAGACGGCCGGGACGAAGTTTAAGGATCCGATCCAGTTCGTTGCTTCATCGGTCCGACTGGCATACGACGGTAAACCTCTGGCCAATGCCAGGCCGATGGTCAATTGGCTTAACCAACTGGGTGAACCCGTGTTCGGGCGTGTCACCCCGGACGGATGGCCGCTTAACTCCAGCGGCTGGACCAGTTCGGGGCAGATGTCTAAACGGTTTGAAATTGCCCGAATTATCGGCAGGGGCGACAACCGGCTGTTCACCCCCGACGGCAGCCCAAAAGCAGGTATAGGATTTCCGATGATCACTACCCGACTTTTTTACGACGCGGTGGCCCCAGGCTTGAGTACTGCAACACGAGGGGCGCTGGAACAAGCAGCTTCACAACAGGAATGGAACACGTATTTGCTGTCCTCGCCCGATTTCAACAGCCGATGACAACGCCGATCACCCGAGTATGGCCATGGCAGACTGAATCATTGAAATTCCACCACGACCCATTGCGTCAGGAGGTGCCTAATGAACCGTCGAGAATTCCTGATTGCGACTGCCGCAGCTGCGGCGTTGCCGAGCTTGTCGTTTTCCGGAAAATTATTTGCCGCGCCGCCTTCCGCGCCCCGGTTTCTGTTTGTGTTTCTACGTGGCGGCTATGATTGCAATAACCTGCTAGTGCCGTACAACAGCGATTTCTATTACGAATCGCGGCCAACACTGGCCATTGCCCGACCTGACACAGGCAACCTCGACAGCGCCATCGCCCTCGACTCTAATTGGGGTCTAAACCCAGTGTTGCGCGACTCGATCTACCCGCTATGGCAACGTAAACAAGTCGCCTTTGTCCCGTTTGCAGGCACCGACGACCTATCGCGCAGCCACTTCGAGACCCAAGACAACATCGAATCGGGTGAGCCGAGCCAGCAGCGCAACGGTTACGGCTCGGGCTTTCTCGCCCGACTGGCGCAGGCCGCTCCCGGCAGTGCACCGATTGCATTCACTGACGCATTGCCCCTGAGTTTTCAAGGCGGTAAAGACATCCCGAATCTGTCGTTGCGAGGTGTTTCGAAACCGGCTTTCGATGATCGACAATCCTCGATCCTCGCCAGTATGTACAAAGGCACCCCACTCGCCGCATCGGCGTCTGACGGCCTTGAGCTACGCCAGCACGTGTCAAAAGACCTTGAGGAAGAGATGATGCGGGCCAATCGCGGCGCAGCCACGGCGAAAAATTTCGCCGCCGAAACTCAACGTATTGCCACCTTGATGCGCGACCAATACCGGTTGGGTTTCGTCGATGTCGGTGGTTGGGATACCCACGTTAATCAAGGTAGCACCACGGGCAATCTCGCCAACAACTTGGCCAACCTCGGCCAAGGTTTGGTGGCGTATGCCCAAGCACTGGGTGACGAGTGGAACAACACTACGGTAGTTGTGGTGTCCGAGTTCGGTCGTACGTTTCGCGAAAACGGCAACCGCGGAACCGATCACGGTCATGGCACGGTGTATTGGGTGCTTGGCGGTAACGTTCGCGGCGGGCGAATCGTTGGTGAGCAAGTAGCGGTGAATCAAAAAACATTGCTGCAAAACCGTGACTATCCGGTGCTCAACAATTACCGCGACTTGCTCGGGGGGTTATTGGGGCGCACTTGGGGTTTATCTAATTCGCAGCTTCAAGCCGTGTTCCCAGGCGCACGACCCAATGCGCTGCAATTGGTCTGACGATGTGTATGTCCGCCAACCCCCAGACCGCAAAAAGCCCGGATCAACCGGGCTTTTTTAGCGTTGAGTCGATCAATAACGCTGATACTGAGAACCGAATTCTTTACGATTTTCTGCAACGATAACGTTGCTGTGCAGGTCGCTGCTCAGACGATCAAAGGTCTTGCCCGAGTTGTCAGCGACGCGAGCCTGTATCGCTTCAGCAACTGCCGGCTTGGCAACTGAGGTGGTGGTCTGAGGGCTGGCGAAAGCTGAGGTTGCGGCCAGAACCGAAAGGGCAAAGCCGAAAGCAAGGGTACATTTCATGGTTAAGCTCCAGTAGGTAGTTCAAAGGAAGGTGGGTTCGAGTTGATGGCGCTAAGTTACTGCCAGCACCCTGAAATGAAAAACTACCCGCATAGATACCTACTATCGACGGCGATGATCTGATACTAAAGTCTGAGCAAATGTTTACCGACTAAAGCACCTGCGGCCGTCAAAACAAGCCCATCTGACCACCAATCAACGTGCTGAAGTCGTCATTCACAAACGGCAAGATCGCGTCCGCTACAGGTTGCAGTTGGCGGGTGACGTAGTGGTCGTAGTCGATGGGTGCAGCTTGGGTTTCCAGTGGCTCAGGGCCCGCGGTGGTCATCAGATAGCTGATCCAACCGCCGCTTTGATATTGCCGCGGTCGACCTTGCCGGGCGTTGTATTCGTCGGCGATCCGCGCCGCGCGGACGTGGGGTGGCACGTTACGTTGGTAATCGTCCAGTTTACGCCGCAGCCGCTTACGGTAAATCAACAGGTCATCAAGCTCGCCTTTTAGAGTTTTGCGAACGTAATCGCGAACGTAGTCTTGGTACGGTTGCCGGTTGAAGATTCGCTCATAAAGCTCCTTCTGGAACTGCTGCGCTAATGGCGACCAATCCGTACGGACGGTCTCCAGCCCCTTGTAAACCATCTCGTCGCGACCGTCCGCTCGCGTAACCAAGCCTGCGTAACGTTTCTTACTGCCCTCCTCGGCACCACGAAGGGTCGGCATCAGAAAGCGCCGAAAGTGCGTCTCGAATTGCAGCTCAAGCACGCTCTCCAGTCCAAAAGCCTCCCGCACATGCTTACGCCACCACTGATTCACACGTGCGACCAACGCCCGGCCGATCCGGGCGGCATCTTCCTCGGAGTGGGTGCTACGCAGCCAGACGAAGGTCGAGTCGGTATCGCCATAGATCACGGCGTAACCTTCAGCCTCAATCAGCTCGCGAGTCCTGCGCATGATTTCGTGACCGCGCAAGGTGATGGACGACGCCAAACGCGGGTCGAAGAAGCGGCAGCCGCTGGACCCGAGCACGCCATAAAATGCGTTCATGATGATTTTCAGTGCCTGAGACAACGGCGCATTACGCTCACGCTTCGCTATTTCGCGGCCTTCGGACACGCGCGCAATGATCGAAGGTAAACAATGCCGCGTGCGAGAGAAACGTGCGCCACGAAAACCCGGCACCGACTCGGTATCACCGGGGTGGCGCAGGCCTTCAACCAGCCCCACCGGGTCAATCAGGAAGGTGCGGATAATTGACGGGTACAGGCTTTTGTAGTCCAGGACCAATACCGATTCGTAAAGACCCGGTTTCGAGTCCATGACAAATCCCCCAGGGCTGGCTTCAGGTGGGCGCTCACCCAGGTTTGGCGCAACAAATCCTTGGCGGTGCATCAATGGCATATAGAGGTTACTGAAGGCCGCAACTGATCCCCCGCTGCTGTCAACAGGCAAACCCGTCACAGAGGCCCGTTCCAGCAAAAACGTCAGCAACTCGGTTTTGGCGAAGATTCGCGTCACCAGTTCGCAGTCCTTAAGGTTGTAGCGCGCCAACGCCGGCTTGTCCTCGGCAAACATGCGGTTTATTTCGTCCATCTTTTGGTAGGCGTTGTTAATCGCTTTACCCTCACCCAACAAGGTTTGGGCGACGTTTTCCAGGCTGAACGATGGAAAGCTCCAGGTCGCCGAACGCAGCGCTTCAATGCCATCGATGATCAAGCGCCCGGGCGCAGACGCAAAGTAATGATTGTTACGCGTTCCGTGCTCACGCCAACCCATTTCCTCGCCGCCGCGTCCGAGGCGTAACGGCACTTTCAGCCGTTGCGCATGTTCATGCAGCACTCGCAGATCGAATTGCACCAGGTTCCAGCCGATGATTGCGTCAGGGTCGTGTCGGACCAACCACTCGTTGAGTTTTTCCAGCAACTGCGCCCGGGTAGCGCAGTACTCAAACAGAAAATCGACCTCATCATCCACCCCATTGGGTGGCCCGAGCATGTAAACCTGACGCTGGCCACACCCCTCTAGCGCAATGGAATACAGCTCGCCACGGGCGGTGGTTTCGATGTCCAGAGAGACCAGCTTCAGTGACGGTCGATAGTCGGTCGCGGGTTTCATCTGCGCATTGAGCAGCAGGCCCTTAGCGTCTGGCTCTCCACTGAACGCCACGGGTGCAGTGATAAACCGTTCCATCATGTAGCGTTCCGGCGGCCGAACATCCGCCTCGTAAACATCGACCGCGAAAGCGCGTAATTGCTTATCGATATTCATCAACTGCCGGTGCTGCTGGCAATACAAACCGAGCACAGGGCGGTGGCGAAAATCACACAGGCCTAACGGCTTGAATTGGAGGTTAAGTTCGCTGCGCAGTAATGAGGAGGCTCGCTCTTGTTGCTCAGCCGGAATGAACGCCACCGAGGGTTGGTGCGGTAGGCGAAGGTGCCGAGGGCCATCATCGGTAGCCAACCAGAACTCGACTTCGGTACCGGAGGGCGTATCGCGCCAATGCCGGGTCAGAACGAAACCCTGCTGTAAATCCACTGTTGCAACCTCGATCACTTGAATCCACGATGTTTCTCATGCGCTGAGTCATCTGCGTCATAAACGGCCACACTATAAAGATTCGTTACGATTGTGACTGCGTTTTGTTTACTGTGATGCCTTTGCGAACCCATGGAGCGAAACACATGCCGACTATTTCCCACCCAGTGAACATCGCCCAGGCCTTGGCTTCGCTGACCGCGCATTGGTCACCCAAAGTTGTCGGCCGGGTCAACGATCAATACATCAAGGTCGCCAAGCTCAAGGGCGAACTGATGTGGCACGCTCACGACGATGAAGACGAAACATTCATGGTGGTGTACGGCAGCTTGAAAATTCAGCTCCCGGACTCGGAAGTCGTTATCAATCCCGGTGAGTTCTTTACCGTTCCGCGCGGGGTTCGCCACAACCCGGTGGCCGAACAAGAGTGCGGGGTGATGCTGATCGAAACAGTTACCACGCTCCACACCGGCACCGAAATCACTTCACGCAGCGTGCCCATCGACGCGCAACTTTAATCCTGAGGCCCTCCTGCCAACCATGAACGCCCTGCCCCTCGAAACCTTCCTGATCGGGAATACCGTCGAACTTCAACCTTTGCAACTGAGCCACGCCTCGCGATTGCTGGAGGCCGCAGCCGATGGCCAGCTCTGGAACATGACCCTTACCGTAGTGCCCGGACCGGGCACGGTCGAGCAGTATGTTTCGACGGCGCTGGAGGGACGACAGGCTGGCACGGTGATGCCCTTCGCGATCATTCAGCGCGAAACCGGCAGGCTGGTGGGGAGTACACGGTTTTGGAAAATTGACCGCAAGAATCGAAAGCTGGAAATTGGTCACACTTGGTTGAGCGAGTCAGTGCAGCGCTCGGGGATCAATACCGAAGTGAAGCACCTGCTGTTGATGTACGCCTTCGACGTCATGAACTGCGTGCGGGTGCAATTTACCACCGACGAACTAAATGAAAAATCTCGGGCGGCTATCTTGCGCATTGGTGCGACGCAGGAGGGAATAGTCCGTCATGAACGCATCATGCCCGACGGTCGCAAACGCAATTCGGTGCGATTCAGCATCATCGATTCGGAGTGGCCAAATGTGAAAGCATTGCTGGAAGCAAAGATGCGTCGTTAAACATACGAACTGCACTATCGCGCTACTGGCTCATTTAACACCGTTAATTCTTCAGGTCACAGAATTGGAAGTGACTGCAGGTCTCAAGCGTTGCGCTGGTGCGGTGCGGCTGGCAGCACCGCATCCAGGCATGCATGCACCGGCAATCCGGCCCTCGATCAGGGCGGCAACCAAGTCAATTTCATTGACCAATTTACCGCCACCACTTCCAGAGCAGGCAAGCGTTCCATCATTGCCTTGGTGATCCCGGTATGGCCACCGGAAATAACGCCGCGAATATTCGCCGCGTGTTCTTTCAAATAAGCTTCTTTATAGTTTTAGCCCCGTTGCCGCCTAAAACTGAACAACCCCTCCCCCGACGGGTCAGACCCTTCGTGAATGAAACTGCCCTTACACAGGAATTACCCATGATCATCGTCCATCACCTGAACAACTCGCGCTCGCAGCGCATCCTTTGGCTGTTGGAAGAGCTGGCAATTCCTTACGAACTCAAGTGTTACCAACGCGATCCGAAGACCAACTTGGCGCCCCCAGAGCTGAAAGCAATCAATAAGCTGGGTAAGTCGCCAGTCATCGAAGACGGCACAAATGTCCTCATCGAGTCTGCTGCGATTATTGATTACTTGATTCGGCGCCACGGCCACGGGCAGCTTCAGCCAGACCCGTCGACAGCGGCGTATGACACATACGTGCAATGGCTGCACTTCGCCGAAGGGTCGGCGATGTTGCCGTTGATGCTTCACCTGTACGTCGCTCGTTTAGGGGAAGCAGGCAAGCCCTTGCACCCACGTATTGATTCAGAAGTGACCAACTACCTGAGCTATATCGACGATGCGTTGAGCCACTCCAACTACCTGCTTGGCGATGAGCTGACCGGCGCCGATGTCCAGTTAAGCTTTATCGGCGACGTGGCCAAGCAATTCGGCAAATTGGGCGCTTACCCACACCTCGCCGCATGGGTAGACCGCACTCAGGCGCGCCCTGCTTATCAAGCCGCGTTGAAGAAAGGCGGCGAATACGTCTTCGCGCGCCGCTGATCAGTCGCAAAGCCGCCGCAAACATGAGTGGCGGCGTTGCGCATTTGACGCGGGTTCCCTGATTCTCCAAGCTGATGCCTTCAAATTTCACCAGGAACACATCGTGTGATTGATTTTTGCTGCCGCTGGCGCCGGTTTTTGTTTTGCGTCGCGCCTCTTTTTGCCCTGCTGGCTGCCTGCGATAATGGCGTCCCGAAAGTCACCCCGCCCGTGGTCACTACCTATGTCAGTGTCAAGTGGGAGGACCTGCCAGCCACCAGCGATGACGACCTGCTCGCGGGCTTCAATGCCTGGTATTCGGCGTGCGCACGGATGGCCAACGATAAAGTCTGGAAAACCACTTGCAGCGCCGCCGCCCAGATTCCATCTAATGCAGCAGCGGTTCGTGAATTCCTTAAGTCAAACCTGCAGGTGTATAGCCTGCGGTCGGCTGACAAAGGCGCGAAGGGTTTGATAACCGGTTATTTCGAACCCATTTATAAGGGCAGTCTTGAGCGCACCGATACGACCACGGTGCCGGTATATGGCGTGCCAGATGACCTTGTGGTGGTGGCGCTCGATAGCATTTACCCCGAACTCAAGGGTAAACGGCTGCGTGGACGGCTTGAGGGTCGCACACTTAAGCCGTATGACGACGCCGCAACAATTGACCGTCAGGGAGCAAGCGCGCCGGTCTTGGCATGGCTAAGCAACCCGATGGACTTGCAGTTCCTACAGATCCAAGGTTCCGGCCGCATCCAATTAGACAGTGGCAAACAATTGCGCATAGGTTATGCCGACCAGAATGGTCATCCTTACAAACCCGTAGGACGTTGGCTGGTCGATCATGATCAGCTCAAGAAAGAAGAACTGAGCATGGGCCGCATTCGGGACTGGGCAACGGCCAACCCGGACCAGGTTCCAGAGTTGTTAGCGAGTAATCCAAGCTATGTGTTTTTCGGTATACGGCCCGAGAGCAACGAAGGCCCACGCGGCTCTCTTAACGTGCCTCTGACAGCCGGCTACAGCGTGGCGATTGATCGCAAAGTTATTCCACTGGGCAGCTTGCTTTGGCTCTCGACCACTCGCCCCAACGGCGGCGGCCCTATCGTACGTCCCGTTGCAGCACAGGATACCGGCGGCGCAATTGCCGGCGAAGTCCGCGCGGATTTGTTCACCGGTACCGGTGTGGCAGCAGGCGAACTGGCGGGAAATATGAAACAGGCTGGGCAAATCTGGTTGCTGTGGCCAAAAGACACGGCGATGCCTACGGTTCAATAAGACAGGGCGAGCGCATTGGGACAGCGTTGTGGTGGCTATCTATCCTTGCATCTGCGTTCGAATAGTCATCGTCTTAAGCATTGAAGTAGAGGAAGGAATGCTTCCATGATCGGAGTTCGAAGTCTGCTACCTTCAGGAGAATTCAACATGGATGAAAAGCTAATGGGTACTCAAAGTACCGCGCTGTTAAACGACCTCCTTTCCAAGAGACGAAGTGTTAGAAGTTTCAGTCAAGAAAAACTGAGCTTGGCCGCTTTGGAAAGTATTCTTGTCGCCGGACAGGGTTGTACTTCTGTGGACGGAAAGCGTTCTGCACCTTCTGCTCACGCCCTCCACCCACTTATGTTGA
This sequence comes from Pseudomonas sp. 10S5, assembly GCF_035019745.1. Classification (NCBI taxonomy): domain Bacteria; kingdom Pseudomonadati; phylum Pseudomonadota; class Gammaproteobacteria; order Pseudomonadales; family Pseudomonadaceae; genus Pseudomonas; species Pseudomonas sp. 10S5. The sequence goes on along the minus strand of NZ_JASJVL010000001.1, from coordinate 328,446 downwards.
CGGTAGTTATACATCAAGTGGAAGGTCTTTCGTCAGGTGTGTACGCGTTTGATTCAAAATCAGGGAGGATCTCCCGCAACAGAGACCCAATCAAAAATGGATTGTTGAATGCAGCCGCTTTAGGAGATGAAAGATGGTTGGAAGAAGCTCCGGCCGTCATCGTCATAGCTGCTGACCGAGATCTCGCAATCCTTCATTTCGCAGATCAACAAGCCGACGGCCTTAGGGGTGCACGCTATGTTGATTTTGAAGCTGGAGCAGTTACTCAGAACATGTATCTAGCTACCACTGCAGCGGGGTTGGGCGGGGTGGTAGTAATGGGTTTTGATGATATTAAGATGAAGGACGTATTAGGGCTTAAACTCTCTCATTTTCCGGTTGCCCTTTTCTGCGTGGGACATCCTCAAGAATATACTTCTGGGTTATGACCGTTGTCCTGAGCCACGAGCAGCCAGTCTTGCGGCCATTGAGCCTGGTCGATTGAACCAGGCTGATAGCACGACCGCACGTTTGCCGCTGTTTAACGATCCAGCAAATAGCCGGTTGTTGCGTCCAAGTGCCAAGGCCTTATTTGCTGTTCGAATGGCTGCTGTCGATGGGTAGCACCCATCCTCGAAATAGCGTGAAAGCGCCGTCCAGCGGTATCGCGCTACCTTGACGACAGGACCGTACCCATAGACAACTGGGCCGAAAACCAGATCCGGCCTTGGGCACTTGGGCCGCAAAATCTGGCATTCGCTGGGTCACTGCGCAGCGGAAAACGGGCGGCGGCCAAAATGAGTTCGATCCAATCGGCACGACTAACCGGACATGATCCAATGTTTATTTGAAGGAAGTTCTACGCATCTGCCAACGCAGCGGGCAATCAAGCTCGACCAACTAATGCCGCATCAATGGAAACACTGCTAACTGACGCAATGTGATCTGGACAGACGCTATCAACGGATTGGCGGCTTTTGACCCATAGCCCAAACTGCTTCATTACCTCTACAACAGGCTCTAACCGCCGTCCATCAACGGTGAGTTCGTATTCAACCGTAACGGGCACGGTGGGAAATACTGTACGTTTTACGAGTCCTGCTTCCTCAAGGGCGCGTAAATCAATGGTCAGCATTCGTTGCGAAATAGCGGGAATGTCCCGCCTAAGCGCATTAAAGCGCTTTGGTCCATCGAGCAGGTAGGACGCAAGGAGCAGGCGCCAGCGGCCACCTAGCAAACGCATCGCTTCTTCGACCGAGCAGCCTGATATGTTGTCCTTCATGGTCAGAATCCTTGAGGGATGTAGGTATATTTTTTGTACCTATACTACAAAATAGTGCGTTCTTCCTATTTTATTCCTGACATCTAGAATGAGCTGAGGCCGTCTCTCTGTTGGAGTTGACAGCACTCACTAATGCTCTGGAGTCTGCAAATGAAGCTGTACTACATCCCCGCGTCTTGCTCCCTCTCGCCCCATATCGTCCTGAATGAGCTTGGTCTCGATGCCACACTGATTAAAGTCGATCACAAGAAGCACATCACCGAATTGGGCGCCGATTACTTCGAGGTCAGCAGCTTTGGCTACGTACCTGCAATCGAGCTGGACGACGGAACTCTCCTGCGTGAGGGCCCAGCAATCGTGCAGTATTTGGGTGACCTGAGGCCGGAGCTTGGACTTGTTCCCGCCCATGGCACCCTTGATCGATACCGACTTCAAGAATGGCTGAGCTTCCTTACGTCTGAGATCCACAAGGGGTACATTCCGCTGTTGTACTCAACACTCGCGGGTAAATACGTAGACACTGCCAAGCCAAAGTTGGAGAAGCGCTTCGCCTGGATTGACGAACAATTGACTACCCGCCCATACCTCATGGGTAATTCCTTCACTGTGGCGGACGCCTATCTGTTCGCATTGACCGGCTGGGGCCAGGCTGCCTGGTTGACCAGCTATTACAAAGCCGACATCCATTTCAACAATTTGCATAACCTCCGTGCCTGGTATCACCGGGTCAAAGTTCGTCCTGCGGTTCAGAAAGCGTTGCGAGAAGAAGGTCTTGCGTAAAGGGACGCACATGCCAATCAAATAGTTATCGAGAATGGAAGGGCTCACGTTGCTCGTGGTTGATCGCTATAACGTAGGCAACAAAGATCAGCCGCTCAGGCCACAGGACACTGTTTTAGGAAGATGCGTTGCTCAGACGGTATTTATGAAGAAGGGTCGCGTTGAGACGGTTGCTCAGTGCGCCGCTAGCAGCTTAAGCACCCGGTTGGGCGCACTTCATATGATCTGGACTTTAAAGGATTTGGCGTAGGGACGGCATTTTGATTGCATGAAATGCCGCTTAAAGGCTGCAACTGGTGTCCACTTAAATGAAAGTGCACACCATGTCTTAGCTTTGCGGGTCTGTGTAGTTGACTTAGCCGGACGCTTACGTGCCAGACGCACCGCGAAGGATCCTTTGCCAACGCGCTAGCTGCTACTGAGAGCGACTACTACCTGTTTTACTTCAGTGCCCTTCTGGAAAATCAGCGCCCAGTGTGGTGTTTTCCCACGTGTCGAAATCATGACGCAACAATTCGATTTTTTTGCGGGCCAATTCCAGTGCGGCTTTGCCCAGCAGCAAGCGCAGTGGTGGGTTTTTCGAACTGGCAGCGTCGATGATCGCTTGGGCGGCTCGCACCGGATCGCCTGCCTGGCTACCACTGCGTTTAAAGGTCTGGCGGCGGCGTTCTCCGGCGGTGGCGTCATAATCATCAATGACCGTGGCCGATGCCTTGATTGATGGACCGGCCCAGTTGGTGCGAAACGGACCGGGCTCAACGATTAATACATCAATCCCCAACGGTTTGACTTCGATCGCCAGCGATTCGGAAATGCCCTCTACCGCAAATTTGGTGCCGTGGTAATAACCAGTGGCGCCAAAACTGGTGAGGCCGCCGATAGAGGATACGTTGATGATGATCCCACTGCGCTGCTTTCGCATCGTAGGCAACACCGCTTTGATCATGTCCACCAAACCGAAAACGTTGGCCTCGAACATTGCCCGTACGGGCTCGTCCTCGCCCTCTTCAATCGCAGCCAAATAGCCGAAACCGGCATTGTTAACCAGCGCGTCAATGCGGCCAAAGCGTTCGTTCGCTTGGCTCACCGCCTCAATGACCTGCTGTCGATTAGTAACGTCGAGCGCAAGCACCAATGAGGAATCTTCATGGCCTTTGACAATATCAGCAAGCGTCGAGGGATCACGAGCCGTCACCACAGCACGCCAGCCACGCGCCAATACCAACTTCGCCAGTTCGCGACCAAAACCGGTGGAGCAACCCGTAATCAGCCATACGGGCTTATCTTTAGTCATCATAAATTATGGTCCTATAAAATTTCCGTAGCGCTCAAAGGGCGCCGGGTATTAAAAACCTGTATCGGTGGCCGTTAATTGCGTGGACACCCTAAGTAGGCTTGATAGTCAAAACAACCAGAAAGTTCAAAAACAGGCTTACTCTGGTTCCATTTTCTTGCGCAGTACGTAGACCCGCCACATCGCATATAACGGAAGAAAATTCAGGCGATTTTGAATGTCGAAGCCCGCTTGCACGAACTCAGATTCCGCTATCTTTACAGGAATCACGAAGCAGTTTTGATGACCACTTTGTTTTCCCTGCGCCAGTCGTAATTGCTCTTGACGCTTACGCTTCCATGCGCTGAAGTTACCGTCAACCCATAACGAAATGATCACGGTGTCACGAGTGACACGGTTCAATTGTTCAAGTAACGCCGCTCTGTGTCTGGCATCGCCAATGTGATGCAGCAAGTGCATGCAAAAGATACAGTCCACCGAGTTTTCGGGCAGTTCAATATCGAATAACGATATCTGTAATGTACGTATTCGCTTTACCACCGCCAACGGTTGTGAATCGCAGGCCGTTTGCAATATTACTGCCGAACTATCCGCCGCAATAATCACGCGGTTGGCTTTCTCTGCGAGTAACCGCCAGGATCTGCCTAAACCACATGGGAGGTCTAGAACGGTAGTCGGCTCACCCGCTAGCACAAGGGCTTTACGGGCAAGCTGCTCGTCTCGCCAGTGCGACAATCGCCGTACGGCGTCGCCCTGACATCTGCGAAAATAATGCTGCGCATTGGCTTCGCCGTACTTTTGGAGAACGTTGAGCTTTACCGGATTAGTCATGATTCTTCTCCGCTAGTCATTGATAAAAACCGTAACTAACGGAGCGTCACAAAGGAGTTAATCCAGTGTGAAAATTTCATAGAATGACAATCAACTATTTCAAAACGTTACATGAACCTGAAAAACAATACAACTAGGCTGAGGTGTGAATCCTGTAACCGACCCCGTGATAGTTATGCAGCAACGGAATATCGAACCCTTTATCGACAACTTTACGCAGCAAGTAGATATTGCTTCTTAAACTGTCACTGTCCGGCAGATCGCTCCCCCAGACTGCCTCTTCAAGCTCCTGCCGGCGAACGATAGCCGGACTTTTTAGCATCAGAACTGCTAATAATGTGAGGTTTATCGGATTTAACTTTAACGGTCGCCCGGCACGGGTAACCTCAAGCGCGTCCAAGTCGTAGATCAAATCATGGATTTGGATAACGCGCTTCTGCACGCCCTTTTTGCGCCGCGCAATGGCTTCAATACGTGCCAACAACTCTGACAATGCAAACGGTTTGACGATGTAATCATCAGCTCCGGACTTGAACCCCTTAAGGCGGTCAGGCAAATCATCTCGGGCAGTCAGCATCAAAATTGGCGTGTCCAATCGCGCATGCTCCCGAAGATTCCTACACAGCTGATTCCCATCCATCCCGGGCAACATGACGTCGAGAATAATCGCGTCAAACGTCTCCGTTGCCGCAAGGTGCAAGCCGGTCAAACCGTCCGCCGCCCCTACTACTTCACAGCCTTTGAGCACCATGTACTCAGAGATACTATCTAAAATATCTTTATGGTCTTCGACAACAAGAATTCGCATGGTTTTTCCTACACTGCTCGTTATACAAGCCACCTTGACGCTTAGTGTTCAGGGTGGCTAATGAAAATAACGTCAAAACTCTTCTTATTTTAGTAATAGGACCGTTGCAAGAGTCGACCACCCCTCCTAAATCAAGCGCTTATCAAGCAGTAGCGGTCCGGTAACGGCAGCACGACGGCGGCGAAAACGATCAAACCAAAGATAAACAACTGGCGTGGTATATAGCGTCAGTACTTGGGATACCAGCAAACCACCCACGATGGCGATGCCCAACGGTTGGCGTAATTCCGAACCAGCTCCGTGTCCGAATGCCAGCGGCACCGCGCCCAGCAACGCCGCCAACGAAGTCATGAGGATCGGCCGCAATCGTAACAAGCACCCTTCGCGCACTGCGTCGGCCGCAGACATCCCTTGTTTTTCGGCTGCCAACGTGAAGTCGACAATCATGATGGCGTTCTTTTTCACGATGCCGATTAACAAAATGATCCCAATCATGCCCAGCACCGATAAGTCTTGACCACAAATGATGAGCGCCAGGAGCGCTCCAAATCCGGCCGATGGCAAGGTGGAGATAATCGTTAGCGGGTGGATGGCGCTTTCATACAGCACTCCCAACACGATGTAGACGGTCAGGATCGCTGCGAGAATCAGCCAGGGTTGGGACTTCAGGGAATCCTGAAAAGCTTGGGCCGTGCCTTGGAAACCGCCGCGAACATTGTCCGGCAAAGCCACTGCTAACGACGCCTGCTGGATAGCATTGACGGCCTCGCTCAATGCATGTCCTGGTGCTAGGTCAAACGACAGGGTGATGGCCGGAAAGATGCCTTGGTGGTTGATAATAATCGGGACCAACTCACTTTTGAGGTCAGCTAACAAATTCAACGGCACCAATGCGCCACTGTTCGACCGCACGTACAAGTGGCCAAGCGTTTCCAGCGACAATTGCCACTTCGGATCGAGTTCCAGGATGACGTGATTTTGGTCCAGCGCAGTGAACATGGTCGCGATCTGGCGCTGACCGAATGCGTCATACAACACGTCATCAATGGCTTGAACTGTGACGCCCATCCGCGAGGCGGTGGCGCGATCGATGACCAATGTCGCTTGGGTAGTGGCGCGTTGCTGATCAGACGTTACGTGTTGCAACTGCGGCAGGGTCTTGAGTTTGGCCAACAATACGCCGCTCCAGTGATCCAGCTCTTGGCTGTCCGGGTCTTGAAGTGTGTATTGATATTGGGTCTTGCTGGCCCTGCCACCAATCTGGATGTCTTGGTTAGCCTGCATGAACATCTTGATGCCGGGAATCTTGTCCAGTTGTGGCTGTAAACGTGCAATGACTTGTTGCGCCGAAGCGGTACGCTGGGCAAATGGCTTGAGGTTGATCATCACTTTACCCTGACTGATAGTCGGGTTAGGCCCTATCCAGAAATAGACCTTTGCCACCGCCGGATCAGCACCCACGATATTCGACAGCAGCGCTACCTGATCACGCATGGCTTTGGGTGATATATCCGGCGCCGCCTCCGCAATGCCCTGAATCAGGCCATTGTCCTGTTGCGGAAAAAAGCCCTTGGGTATGTAAACATAAAGCGCTGCAGTGGCCAGAAATGTCGCCATCGCTACGGCCAGAGTGAGCCGTTGGTGAGCTAATACCCAATCCAGGCTGCGGCTGTAGCTGTCATGAACGCGGTTAAACGCGCTTTCACAAATCCGCGAAAAACGCCCTGGCTCAGGCTCTTCCTCTTCGCGTTTAAGCAGCCATGCACAGAGCATCGGTGTGACCGTCAGAGAGACAATGCATGACATTAAAATGGCAACGCTGACCGTCACCGCAAACTCGCGCATCAGCCGGCCGACAATGCCGCCCATCAACAGAATCGGTAGGAACACGGCAATCAGCGAGATGGTCATTGAAATAATTGTAAAACCTACTTCTTGTAGTCCTTCCACTGCCGCCTGTATTTTCGTTTTGCCCATTTCCAGATGACGAACGATGTTTTCCATCACCACGATGGCATCATCGACCACAAACCCGACTGCAATCGCCAAGCCCATGATCGAGAGGTTATCGAGGCTATAACCCAGCAGATACATAACGGCAAATGTTGCTACCAGCGACAACGGAATAGTCAGCGTCGGTATCAACGTCGCTGTTGCCTTGCGCAGAAATACAAAAATAACTACCACCACCAAGGCGATCGATAGCAACAGCGTAAATTGCACGTCGTTAACCGAGGCCTCGATGGTTTGCGTGCGGTCACCCACCACCTGAACATGGACGTCTTTTGGCAACTGCGCGGTTAAAACCGGCAGCTTTGCTTTGATGGATGCGATGGTTGACAAGACGTTGAAGCCAGGCTGCTTGTGAATGTCGACGATGATGCCGGGTTCGCCCTCAATGGCCGCAGCTTGTTGAGTGTCTTCTGCACCATCAATGACGCTCCCCAAATCGCCCAGCTTGATCGGCACTCCGTTTTTATAAGCGACCACTTGTTCGCGATAGCCTTTGGGATCTAGCAACTGATCGGTTGCGCCTAAGGTGATCGAGCGATATTCGCCATCCAGGCTTCCCTTAGGCTGATCCAGGGTGCTGACCCCTATGATGCTGCGCACGTCTTCAAGTGTCAGACCGCGAGCAGCCAGTGCATCAGGATCGATTTGCACCCGTACTGCAGGTTTTTGTTCGCCATGGAAATCGATCAAGCCGACTCCGGGCATTTGCGACAACTGCTGCGCCAAGTAGTTATCAGCGTAAAGATCCAACTGGTGCAAGGTTTTGGTCGGTGACGTCAGGGCCAATGACAAAACCGTAAATTCAGCAGGATTGACCTTGTTGAAGGTCGGGGCGCTGGTCATGGTTTTCGGCAAGTTAGGGGTCGCGGTGTTGATTGCCGTTTGAACATCTAAAGCAGCACCGTCGATGTCACGGCTCAAATCGAACTGCAACACGATCTGGGTTTTACCGGCAGCACTGGTCGAGGTCATTGAAGTAACCTGCGGCACTGCTGAGAACGCTCGTTCCAAAGGCGTCGCCACCGAGGTCGCCATGGTGTCCGCGCTGGCGCCGGACAACTTGGCCGTAACTTGAATGGTCGGAAAATCCACCGTCGGTAGCGGTGCAACCGGCAGTTGGAAGTAAGCAAAACCACCGAGCAGCATGATCCCGATAGCCAGAAGGCACAGGCCCACGCGGCGCTTGATCAAACCGGCTAAGGCGTTCATCGACTGACCTCTGCATTGGCCGGAGGTTGAGCGGTCACCACATCAGTCTTTACCACTGAGACTTTCACCCCTGCGGCAATTCTTGACTGACCTTGGACCACCACGGTTTCTCCCGGCGCCAGGCCTTTACGAATCCATTGCTGGCCATTAACTACCGAAGAAGCATCCACCAAGCGTGGTTCTACACGCTGATCGGAATTGACCACGTATACGAATGAACCTTTTTGCCCTTGTTGCACCGCATTGACGGACACAACCGTGGCATCGCGCTGAGTGTGGAGCAAGACTCTGGCGCTCACCAATTGACCCGGCCACAGTTGCGAGGTGTCGTTGTTGAACTGGGCTTTGAGCTGGATTTGGCCGCTGCCGGCAGCGACCTGACTGTCGATAAAGCTGAGCTGGCCGGTTGCAATTTCCTGCTTGCCGTCGCGACTCATTGCAACTACCTGCAGCGGATGACGGGTGTTCTCTTCGAGAATTTCAGCCAAGGCATCCTGGCTGACTGAGAACGCCACGGAAATGGGGTTCATCTGGGTGATGGTGACCAATCCAGTCGCGTCAGCGCCATGGGCGATGGAGCCTACGTCAAGCAAACGCTGGCCGGTGCGGCCGGTCAGCGGTGCGGTAATTTGGGTGAAACTCAACTGTAACTTAGCGTTGTCCAATGCAGCCTGATCGGCCTGAACCGTGGCTTGTTGCGCCGCCAGCTCGGCGCGAAACGTATCAACATCTTGAGTCGGCCCCGCCTTCGCCGCTGCCAGCTTACTGGCCCGGTCCAGATTGACGCGCAGATTGGCAACTTGTGCCTGGTCTTTGGCGACCAACGCTTGGGCTTGCGCCACCTGAGCCTGATAAACCCGTGGGTCAATCTGCGCCAACTGCGCGCCGGATTTCACTATCTGGCCTTCGTTGAAAAATACTTTTTGCAACTCTCCATCGACCCGGACCCGTACGTTGACGGTGTTGAGAGCCTGAACGTTACCAATGGCATCAAGCCAGATCGGTAAGTCTTGCTGCTGCACCTGTTGCTGGGTCACCGGAACCACCGCATCAGCGGGCACGCTTGGGATAGTCTGGACCCTGCCTGGCCAGAACTGGCGAACCAAGACCGCGATGATCACCGCAACGATCAGTGCAATAAGTCGAAATCGACGACGAGAGGAAACAGGTTGCACCGAAGTCATGGACGGGAGGCCTGAAGAGAGGAAAAGGAAGTGGATGGCGTGACGTCGCTAGCAACGCTGGCGGGGCTGAAATCACCGCCCAGAGCCCTAAACAAGCCTACAGCGGCTTGCAAGTGTTGCAGCCTTACTTGCAGCAAAGTGTCTTCAGCTTGGTATTGGGTGCGTTCGACGATCAGCAATGTTTGGAAGTCAGTCGATCCCAGGCGATAGCGAACTTGCGCCAATCTCGCCGCTTCTCGGGCGGAAGTGACGGCCGCCACATTTAACGTATAACTCTGGTCGAGCTGATGTGCCGCGCTCAGTTGAGTCTGTACGTCCTGCAAGGCCTCAATCACCGATTCGCGATAGCTGGAGGTCAACTCCTGAACATGAGCCTGATCCAAATGCAATTGTCCCTTGAGCTGTCCTCCGGCAAACACCGGCTGACCCAAGGTACCGAGCATGCTCCAGATGTTGCTGCCGCTGAGGGTGTCGATACCGCCTTGAAGATCGAGTGAAAGATTGGGTAGAAAGGCTGCTCGTGCGACGCCGACATCAAAGTTGGCGGATCTCAAACGCGCTTCGGCCGCTTGAATGTCGGGGCGTTGACGCAACAGGCCGACCGGCAGGCCAGCGCGGGGGTTAGGTACGGCCAAATTGTTAAGACCCACTTTAGTGACCTTGAAACCCTGTGGCGGTACCCCAACCAAAACTGCGAGCTGATACAGCGCCATGTCACGTTGCTGCCGCAGTGGTGGGACTGCAGCTTGAAACGTCTGGAGCGCATTACGTTGCTGTTCGACTTCCAGGTTCGAAACGGCGCCTTGGGCCGCTTGAACGTTCACCAGATCCAGCACCTGTTGCGCGTCACCGGCAATCGACTGGGCCAAGCGCAGCCGATCGTCTAGGGACAACACTTGGAAATACGTATTGGCAATATTCGCTCCGAGAGTCATGCGTAACGTTTGAGCATCGAAAGCACTAGCATGGGCTAACGCGGCCGAGGAATCTGCTGCGGCCCGTTGTTTACCCCAGAAATCGACCTCATAGGTCGCATCAGCAAACGCGCTGCGCTTTTGCGTGGTGCCGTAGTTATTCTGGCGCTGAAAGTTGCCGCCCAAGGACAGCAGTGGGTATTTCGCGGCGCCCGTAACTTGAGCTAAGGCTTGCGCTTCGTCGATCCGACTGACCGCCGCCTTAAGCGTGTAATTGTCCGTTAACCCTTTAGCGACAAGGCCATTGAGTTCGTCACTGTGAAACTCTTCCCACCAGGGACCACCCGGCGTCGAGGCGCCAGTCAAACCTTGTACAGCATCCCAAGCGGGTGCAATCGGCACCTGGGGCTGATGATACGAAGGCACCAACGAACAACCACCGAGCAATAATCCTGCGGTGAACGCCAGTGACCTTGGGACTCGCCCTGACGCTAAACGCGTTACAACTCTCGACGGCATAGATGCACCTGACATGTGCTGATCATTCCCAATTTCTTAGTGGGACATCCCACCAACGAATGAAGGATAACCAGCCGCGACTGTCACTGCAGTCCTCGGAACCTAAACATTTATTTAATAAGCCAAGGGCCTAAGTACGGACCTCACAGGCCACAACACTGGAGACTTCGGATGGCCATAAAGGGTCTCGCGCTCGCCCAAACAGGTTTTTAATTCTTCAATCCCACGCTTTTTGTAAAACGCATGCAGCGGGGCATGGCAGAAGAAGCCGACACTCCCAAAGCCGCTGAAAGGGAATATCACCCGTTCAGGTTGCCTCTAAAAAGACTTGATCACTCGTCACACGATTCAAATAGATACCCCGCCCCCGCTACCGTTCGGATCAGAGAGCGGTCGAACCCCTCATCCAGCTTGCGACGCAGGCGATAAATATGTTTATCGATAACATTGTCATTAGGGTCAAACGCGTAATCCCACGCGCTCTCCAATAGCATGTCGCGTGTCACCACTTGGTCGGCATGGCGCATGAGTTTGGCCAAGATCAGCGACTCCCGATATTGCAAAACGATCACCCGACCCTGCCGCGTTACCGAACGCGTGGCGCAGTCAAGCTGCACCTCCCCAACGGATACGATTTGCGAGCTTGGAGCAGGTCTATCAGCGGTGCGGAGCAACGCATCAAGGCGCGCCAATACCTCAACGAACGCATAAGGTTTGGTCACGTAATCATCGCACCCAGCCTGCAAACCCTCGACACGGTGTTGCGTCGAACCTTGCGCACTAAGCATCAGGATTGGTGTACGCAGGCCCCTATCTCGTAACGTGCGAACGAGTACCAGACCGTCCACGCCCGGCAAACGCCGATCAACGATCAAAGCGTCATAAATACCTTCCAGGGCCATGGCCAAGCCGCTGACGCCTTCGTCGGCAGCATCGGCAACATGCCCGCTCTCATTCAAGCCACGCACCAGGTAAGCCGCAGTGCGAGCGTCGTCTTCAATTACCAGTATCCGCACAATGACCTCAATGGAACCGCAGCTAAACTTTTGTTCATGTTGACGCGACCTTCCCGTTCATCGCGCATTGGCACACTATGCCACCACTGAGGAAAACTGTACCCAATCCTCACCGCCCATCTATCGAGGACGGCATCGCCCATGACCCACGTACTCATCGTCGAGGACGACGCACCTACTGCCAACGAAATCAAGGCCGCGCTGCAAGACCATGGGTTCGAAGCGACCTGCGTTGAAAATGGTCGTGACGGGCTGATGAATGCGTTCAGTGGCGATTTCGACATCATTGTGCTGGACCGAATGCTGCCCGGAGCAGTGGATGGATTGGGGGTGCTAACCGCTTTACGCGCCGCAGGTATTGCCACGCCGGTATTGATTTTGAGCGCGTTGAATGCGCTGGATGAGCGCGTCCGCGGGTTACGGGCGGGCGGCGATGATTACCTGACCAAGCCCTTCGAGTTTATCGAGCTGACCGCGCGCTTGGATGCTCTGATCCGTCGTCGGGTCTCGCCGCCAGGCCAAGAGCGCGAAAGTCGGTTGAAGGTCGGTCAACTTGACGTCGATCTGTTGGCCCGTACGGTACGGCGGGGCGAGAGAACTATCGACTTGTTACCTCGCGAGTACGCCCTGCTTGAATACCTGATGCGCCATGCTGGGCAAGTCATCACCCGCACCATGCTGTTTGAGGCGGTTTGGAATTACAGTTATGACGAGCGAACCAATGTCATTGAAGTGCATATCGGTCGATTACGTCGAAAGGTCGATGGCGAAGGCGACGATCCAATGATTCATACCGTACGTGGAGCTGGCTATGTTCTCCGTTCACCTGAGTGAAATTCCACGCACTATCAGCTTTCGCACTGGCCTGATGTTTCTGGGTTTGTTCGGCTTTTCGTTTCTGGCGCTATTTGGCTACATCTACTGGCAAACTGCGGTCTACCTCAAGGCCGAGGCGGACACCGCCCTAATACGCCAAGTTGATAATCGAAGCCGACAGACGCCTGAGTTGCGTGAGCAGGAAATCCGCAAACACGACCTTCAAGACGTTAACGCACGCCTCCCCCACTCGTTGTTCGATGGACAAGGCAATCTCATTGCAGGCGCCATAGAAACACTGCCCGCGTTCAAAGCGTACGACCAACCTGACGAGTTTCTCTGGGAAAAACCTAACGGCAGTAAACGCCCCATTCGCTTCATGGTTCATAAACTTGAAGACGGTAAGACGCTTCTGGTCGCCCAGGACATGCACGACATTCATGAATTTGACGAACTACTGGTCAATGCACTGGTATCCGGTGGATGCCTGTTGCTGGTCGTGGGCCTGATCGGATCGATTGGGTTGGGGTACATGGCTCGTCGCAGGCTTGACACCCTCAGCTCCTCGATTAAACAAATCGTAGAAGGTGACCTTAGCCGACGCTTGCCGACCCGGGGCAACCGCGATGACATCGATCGCTTGGCCAATGTGGTCAACGGCATGCTAGATGAGCTAGAACGACTGATGAGCGAAGTCAAGGGTGTCTGTGACGACATTGCTCATGACCTGCGCACGCCATTGACACGGTTGATTGCCGGACTGGAAAGGGCCCAACGACGTGGCCTATTGGAAGAGGATTACGCATTGACCGTGGACTCGGCGCTTAATGAGGCCCGCGGGTTGCTGCTCACCTTTCGTGCGCTGCTAAGGATCTCCGAAATCGAAGACAGTGCACGCCGCAGTAGTTTCGCCAAGGTCGATCTAAACCGCATCGGTGCTGACGCCGCCGAGTTCTTCGAGCCACTGGCCGAAGAGCGAGGTATGACCCTAACGTTCGAACCCGCACCAACGCCTGCAACTCTAGCGGGCGATGCGCAACTGCTATTCGATGCGGCGTGTAATTTGTTGGATAACGCCATTAAGTTTTCACCCGACAACAGCCGTATTCGGGTCACCGTGGGAAGTGCTGTTGGCGGCCCGTGCTTGATCGTCAGCGACAACGGTCCCGGCATTCCAGAAATCGAACGAGAAGCTGTATTCAGGCGGTTGTACCGTTCTGAATCCAGTCGGCATACGCCGGGCAACGGCCTGGGGCTAAGCATGGTCGCGGCGGTGGCTCGTTTGCACGATATGACGCTTGAGGTGTCTGATGCCAAACCGGGGTGTCAGATTATCTTGAGAGGTGCCAAGCGTTAGACGCTTTCACTTTCGCCCAGGTGTTTTTTCAAACGGCCTCACATTTTTTTGACAAAGACTAGAGGATGATTGCGCACGCGATGAATCGCGTTGTCCGCTCGCCTGCATTAATCGTGATTTAAAGGCTCTAATCCGGGCCTCTCGCAACAACTAATCGGTTCAAACGGATACCGATTAGCGATGGACGTTAGTACGAAATCGTTAACGGCTGATTCTTATCCCATACGCGCGAGTCTTTTAATGTCATCGAATTGCACCATGCTCACGCCGCAACAATAAAAAGCATACCCTCCTTCGAATTAGTTATTCGAGACACCCTTGGCGTTGCACAACGTCAACGCCATGCGTAAGGAAACAACAATGCGTGCTTCTCACACCGCACCCCTCCGCTATTTATTCTTATTGACCGCTACCTGGTTCGTGATTTTTTTAATTACTCGCGGCGTGCTCTTGGCCACCCATTTACACGAGGCTGGCAACGGATTCGTGTCTATCTTCGGGATCGGCGCTATTTATGACATAGCGTTCCTTGTGTACGCAGCATTGCCCTTGGCTTTTTATGCGCTTTTCTGCCCTCCGGCTCTGTGGCGCACCCGCGGACACCGTTGGTTTTTGCACGGCGTCATGACCGTCAGCATTTTCGTCATGCTATTTGTTTCAGTGGCCGAATGGTTATTTTGGGATGAGTTCGGCGTTCGCTTCAACTTTATTGCCGTGGATTATTTGGTTTATTCCAAAGAAGTTCTGAACAACATTCTTGAGTCTTACCCCATTGGTGCATTGCTCGGCATTCTTGCTGTCGCTGCTATTGGCCTAAGTACTTTGTTGTACAAACCGGTCAAAGCTGCCGTGAGTGCGCCATTGCCTAAAGCACGGCAACGGCTGATCAGCTTTGCGGTGCTTCTGGTGCTCGCCGGGCTGAATATGCAGTTCATCGATCAAGAAAGCCCACGCGGCGAAGGCGGCAATGCTTACCAACATGAATTGGGTACCAACGGACCGTTTCAGTTCTTCGCGGCGTTCCGGAATAACGAACTCGATTACAAACAGTTTTTTGCAAGCCTGTCTAACGAAGAAGTCGCTCATCAATTGCGCGCTGAATTGGCTGAGCCCAATGCCACGTTCATTGGCAAAGACCCGCAGGATATTCGCCGCAACATTGCCAACCCCGGCACGCCTCGAACGCCAAATATTATTCTGGTCACCATCGAAAGCCTTAGCGCCAAGTACATGGGCAGCAACGGCGACCCGCATAACTTAACGCCCAATCTCGACGAATTACGAAAGCACAGCCTCTACTTCAATAATTTCTACGCCACCGGGACGCGTACGGATCGCGGGCTGGAAGCCATTACCCTGTCCATTCCACCGACGCCAGGCCGTTCTATCGTCAAGCGTATCGGTCGTGAGAGCGGCTACGGCAGCTTGGGCCAACAACTTAACGCGGTAGGTTACGACAGCGTATTCATGTACGGCGGCCGTGGTTATTTCGACAACATGAACGCGTTTTTCAGCGGCAACGGTTATCGCATTGTTGATCAGAGCAGTATTAAGGAATCAGACATCCACTTTAAAAATGCCTGGGGCATAGCCGACGAAGATCTTTTCCAGCAATCGCTGAACGAGGCGGATGCCGGCTTCGCCAAACACAGGCCATTTTTCCTGCAGTTAATGACGACGTCGAATCACCGCCCTTACACTTATCCTGCGGGTCGGATCGACATTAAATCGGGTGACGGTCGCAACGGTTCGGTGAAATACACCGATTACGCCATTGGCAAATTCCTTGAAGAAGCGCGACAGAAACCTTGGTTCAACAACACTATTTTTGTGTTCGTGGCCGACCATACCGCTGGTAGCGCAGGCCGAGAGGACTTGCCGATCACCAACTATCAAATCCCGCTATTTATTTATGCGCCCACGTTGATAAAAGCGCGCGAATCATCGCAACTGGCAAGCCAAATCGACCTGGCGCCAACCCTCCTCGGGCTATTAAATCAGAGTTATCAGTCAACCTTCTTTGGCCGTAACTTATTACAGGACAACCCGCTGCCCCCTCGCGTGCTAGTAGGTAACTATCAGCATCTTGGGCTGTTTGACGGTACTAACCTGGCCATCCTCAGCCCTCAGAAATTGCTTCGCCGTCATGACCAGGCATTGACCGAGAGCCTAGAGTCAAGGGTCAACGATACAGACCCATTGATCATTCGTGCTATCAGCTATTACCAAGGCGCTAGCTATGACTACAAGCAGCGCTTGCTGAACTGGGTACCCCACACCGCCGCACCGTAAAATATAAAACCGTCGCCACTTGTGACTCAGTGGCGTCGGTTTTTTTATGGACAGTAATAAACTTTCGCTGGACGTTAATGACTTGGCCAGCTTCGCTAAATTTTCACATCTTTTTTACCGCGAAACCACGTCGCACACCCTACGATTCTTGCTATAACGAACTGCACACATTTCCTTGAAAGCCGACTAACAAGCTTTCAGGGTCGCAAAACCTACGCATCGTAAAATCATTCTCTCGGAGCACTAAGCAGATGAAATCATCAGCTGAAGTACCTGCATCGTCATTAACAACGGCGGCCGCAACTAGGCTTAAAAAGATCGTGGTCGGCATAGTTCTCGTACTGTGCATTGCATTAATTGCAGGATTTTTCTGGTGGCCTAAATCTCCAACAGATCTGGGCAAGCACGAAAACATGATGACTTCTGACGTCTACAGCCATTGGCAACAAGGTGACATTGTTGCTCTCGTGCGACATGCCGAACGCTGTGATCGGTCTGCTAATCCATGCCTGGGCCCAGAAGACGGCATCACTAAAGCAGGCAGCGACACCGCAGCTTTGGTTGGCAAGGCTTTCAACAGACTGGGCATGGCAAATACAGACGTCATGAGCAGCCCCCTTCACCGCACCCAGCAAACCTCATTCGCCATGTTTGGCAAAGCCAGCCCTGATGAAGAATGGCTGGCCAAGTGCGAGCACGCCATGCTCGACGACTTAGTGGCCCACAAGACCGCTCATCGCAACATGGTATTGGTTACCCACAGCGGTTGCATAAGCACACTGGAAAAAGAATTGGGTTTTGCCCACCCTAAGACCAGCGAGTATGCCAGTACGTTATTTGTGTCCATTAGCGCCGACGGCCACCCGAAAGTGCTCGGCTTGATTAACTATCAGGACTGGGAAGCCACTCTGAATAAGAAACCGTAAGTTTTCAGCGATCAACATCGAGCACGACGTGATGCCCAATTTCATGGTCAAACCCCAGGCCGTTATTCTGTTGTTGCTGGCCTTTGTTATCTTTTATTTGCTACCACTGACGACTCACGGCCTGTGGATACCTGACGAAACTCGCTACGCACAAATCAGTCAGGAGATGCTTCTAAGTGGTAACTGGGCCTCTCCCCATCTGATGGGTCTGCGCTACTTTGAAAAACCTGCGCTTGGCTACTGGATAATTGCCCTTGGCCAATCCCTGTTTGGCGACAACCTATTCGGCGTTCGTATTGCCTCGGCAATAAGTCTCGGACTGAGTACCGTGCTGGCCTACCTGATTGCCCAGCGGTTGTGGAACTCGCCACGCACAAGCTTGGCGTGTGCGACGGTGTACATGAGTTTTGGGCTAATCATTAGCCAAGCCGGTTACGCCAACCTAGATCCGCAGTTTGCCTTATGGGTAAACCTCAGCATTGTCGCGCTGTGGTATGCCATCGACGGTGCAGCACGCCGAACAAAAGTTATTGCGTGGGTCGTGTTGGGATTGGCTTGTGGCATGGGCTTCATGACTAAGGGGTTTCTGGCGCTGTTGCTTCCGGTGTTGATCGCGCTGCCTTACATGATCTGGCAGAGGCGCGTTAAAGAACTGTTGCGGTATGGTGGCATCGCTGTGCTGGTCGCTACGTTAATCTCACTGCCGTGGGTATTGACTATTCATGTGCGCGAGCCTGACTTCTGGCGATTCTTTTTCTGGCACGAACACATCCGCCGTTTCGCAGGCGATGACGCGCAGCATGCCGAGCCTTGGTGGTTCTATGGTCCGCTGCTCATTGCATCGAGCTTGCCATGGGCGCTGCTTTTACCAACCACGTTGAAGCACGCCTGGCAAAACCGACAACAACCGAAGACCGTTTTTCTGCTGATGTGGCTGTGCATACCACTGTTTTTTTTCAGCCTGAGCAAAGGAAAACTCCCACCCTACATCTTGCCGTGCATGTTGCCGTTAGCTTTACTAATTGGCGATGCGCTGATCAATTGGCTCGAACAGGCCAAAACCCTCGCTATACGCACCAATGCCGTCTTCAATTTGGTATTAGGTTTGGCCGCTGTAGTAGCGGTGGTTTATCTGCAAATCAACCATCCCCTCTTCGTCCATGAACCACTGCATTTGGCTCTGCTGATCGTTGCACTGGCTTGCTGGATACTGGCCAATGCGTTGCAAATCAGTAAGCCTGAAATTTTTTACCTCGCCCCGGCGGTAGGTATGTGGTTGGCAGTCGCGCTATTGCCTACGGCGTTGCCTGACAACGTCGTCGACAACAAGACGCCTGGCAAGTTTATAGCCGAGCATGCGCAGGCACTTCGCCTAAGCCACTCGTTGATGAGTAACGATTTGGCTGTTGCGTCGGCACTGGCCTGGAGGACAGCGAATCCCAGAGTGACGCTCTACAACACGGTAGGTGAGGCCAAATATGGCCTTGCCTACCCGGACGTTGCGGACCGAACCGTCAAAACTGCCAATGTGCAGCAATGGCTGACGCAGGCGCGACGTGAAGGGTCAGTTGGTGTAGTGATGCGGGTCAATAGCGAAGATGAGCGGCATGAGTTCGAACAGCTACCCACCGACGCAACGCGTTATGAGCAAGGCACCGAAGTGATCTTGCTCTACCCGCAAACTGACCCTGCTCACATCACCATAAAGTAATAGGCGCGGTTGCCCACTACAATTTTCTTCAAGATTTTAAGTGGCGCGACCGGGTCAGTCTGACGTTCCATCACCGCGACATTGGTGGGTGACTCCGCGAGGAAGCTATTGAGCTGATCCTCGGATTGAAGAGCCACTAACAAGGTTTGGGTGTAAAACACTCCCGCTCCCGCCAGTCGTTCACTGGGTGTGAACAATACAACCCGTTGACCATTTGCCTGCAACGCCCGGATCTGCTCGGTGATCGGGGTGAAAGCTTCTTTACGATCTTCCCGTGGAATGACCCAGATCGCCACTGACAGATAACTGACAACGATCAGGCCCAGAAGACCCAATATCAATGCGCGCTGGTGATGTACGAGCTTCTGCGCTCTTAATGACGTAGCGGATCGTTCACGCAGTCGCTCCAACAGCACTGACGTGTACTCAGCCGCGATGACCGCGGCAGCTGGTGTCAACGACATCAGATAAACCATGCGTTTGCTGGACGCTAGCGTCAGCAAGGTAAACTGCGCCAACAACCACAGTCCGAAAAAAAGCAGATACGGACTGGCGCGCATTTTTTTGCAAAAGTGCCAGAGGCCGACATAAACCAGAATATTCCAAGGCAGAAATGACTGTGGCAACTTAGCCAAGTAGTAATAGAACGGCTCGAAATGTCCGGCCGCTGAGAACCCGCCACCGAAACGCCCTACGCTGTTAGCCCAGAGCACTTCGTTAATCGCTGATGAACCGCCGGCCTGATACAAAAATCCGAGCCATACCGCCAATGGCACCAAGGCAACCAAGGTAACGCAAGCCGGCCATAACCAATCGGCAAGCACAAAGCGTTTATCGATCAGGCTTTGCGCGACCAGAAACGCAAAAATTACCGCGCCCGGCAGCGCCAACCCCAGTACACCTTTGCTCAAGGTAGCGATGACTATACCCAGCGCGAACATGGACCAGCGCGCAATCGAATGACGATGCTGCGAAGTCCAATGTCGGTTAGCGAGAAAAAACCCGAGCAGCGCCAAGGTGACGCCTAACGAGAGCAACGAATCTTCCCCGACCTGCCGAACATTGCTCCAGTAGCTGCCCATGGTTGCCAGTAAAACGGCCGCCCCAGCCGATATCATCACCGGACGTCCTAATTTACGCAGCGCGCCATAAAGCACCAGTATGCTCAGCAATCCCGCCAGCGCAGAGGCCAACCTAACCGACCATGTGTTTGCACCGAACACTTTGATGGCGCCCGCGTCCAGCCATAAACTCAGCGGCGGCTTTTCGAGAAACGGTTCTCCGTTTAGCTTCGGTGTCACCCAATCGTTATCTAGGTACATTTCCATGGCGATGCCAGCGACGCGGGGTTCGGCGGAACCTTGCAGTTGGTGATTACCCAACCCGACGAAGAACAACAGACAACCGAGTACAAACAACAGGAAGACGGGACGAATTGACATAGGCGTGTGCGACTCACAAAGACGATCAGCGAAGGATACAGGGGTTTAGCGTAACGCAAAGTGGCTGGATTACGGCGACATCATTGCCTCCACTGGCGATACTGACCCAGATCGGCTCCGCTTGACCGGGCCGATCACTGCCCAAATGCAGCGGCAAACGTTGTCAGGCACTTGCCTGCGGTCTAAGCGCATCTTCCGGTGGCTGTATCCAACGTTTAGCTTATGGGCGGGTGTGTGAAAAAGCGGTGAAGTCCATATGAAGACGATCTGGTCAGGTGGCTTTCTGTTCGGAGGCAGCGACCATATTGAACATAAACCACTGTCTCGACCGCTTCATACTATTGAGCAAGCGAACCCAGTAAATTGCTTAAACCCGGGCTGCTGCGGATTTAGTGGTGAGAACGACATCCTATTGCCAGATAAACGTCTAATCAGATTTTTCTATCCCCTAAGTATCCGTTTCGACCTTGCCCAATTGGCCATACTCTACGATTCTGTAGCGACAATTCGGGCGATTCGCGGTCGCCTCCTTGAAGCCTGCTGGAGAGACCTTAATGAAGACCGTCGCGCAACTACTGAATGCTAAAGCCGAAAACTATCGCCAGGTGTACACCATTGCTCCCCATCAGACTGTATTGATGGCGCTTGGCCTGATGGCAGAGAAAAATGTCGGCGCGTTGCCAGTGGTCGAGAATGACCAAGTGATCGGGGTTATTAGTGAACGCGACTATGCGAGAAAAGTGGCGCTGAAGGGCCGCTCGTCAGCCGATACGCTGGTAAGCACGATTATGAGCGAGCGCATTATTACCGTCAGCCCCAGTGAGAACATCGAAACCTGCATGGGCATCATGACCGATAGCCACCTGCGACATTTACCGGTGGTGAAGGACGGGCAACTAGTAGGATTGTTGTCGATCGGTGACTTGGTTAAGGAAGCAATTGCCGAACAGGCTGATTTGATTCGGCAGTTGGAGCAGTACATTCGGGGTGAATAGAACTATTTTTCTCACCATCAATTTCCAAGTTTATGTTTCGGTCAGGCCTAGCGACAAAACATAATCAGACTGCTGGCGAAACTGAAAAAACGTGCAAATGATATCGGCCCTCGGATTTGCGGTAATACGAGACGCAACCGCTGCGCCGATCATTGCCGATGGCGACTGATACCTGGCCGCACTTATTAACTTCCGCTCTCTTGCGAATGCGTTGTGAACAACTGAAGAGACAGTCGCACACCCCTGCACAGCGCACTAAGGTTCCTATCAAGTTGTTCTCACTTCTTGAAAGTCACCACGGGCTAAAAGCAGACGCCCCACTCGAGGTCATCGGGCGGGGCGCTGAGAAAGTCAGCCAGTTTTAGGCAGGCGTTTTCACGCTTGGACGTTCGCCAACTTTGGCGTTCCACGCGATGAGCGCCGTGCATTCTTCCGGCACTTTGATTTGCGCGTAACCGGCGAAGATCAAGCCAGCCCAGACCGTAATATCCGCCATCGAGAATTGGTCGCCAGCCACGTAAGGCTGGGTTTTCAATACCGAATCAAAGTACTTCATGCCTTTGATGGCCTTGTCCCGATGCATCTCACCCCAGACGGTGCGATCAGTCCACTCAGGACTTTTGTACGGTTTCAAACCCTCGCCCAGGCCGTCCGTGGCGTGGTGAAAGTAGATGCCGATTGCGTCGATGAGTTGGTCATCCGCACGTTTTTGCATCATGTGGATGATGCCCTTTTCTTTTGGCGTGGTGCCGGTAAGCGTCGGGTTGCCATCCAGGTTGTCGAGGTATTCGGTGATGGCAGTGCATTCCGACAAGTAGAAACCGTCGTCAAGTTCCAATACTGGGACGGTGCCGGCCGGGTTCATCGCCAAGAAAGCCGGTTGCTTATGTTCAGCGCCCGGCAAATTAATGTTGATGAACTCGACTCTCGACGCCAGACCTTTTTCGGCCAATACAACTCGGATACGCAAAGGACTAGGGAAGCCGGGGATATCATAAATCTTCATGTGAGCACCAGTTGGTATCTACCTATCGAGTGATAGATACTAGGCGGCGCCTTACACATCGTCAACGATTATCTATCACTAGGTAGGCTTATTTTCATGATTCCATGGGTAGGAGGTGAACCTCCTTAGAAGGCCGACAGCGAAGCCCTGCAGCAGGGCTTCGTCTACACATTTAATATCCTAGCGAAAGCCCCGTGTTACGACGGGGGTCATTTGCACCATAGAACCGATTGTTACCGACCGGCTTGCCACCGAGAGAGGGAGCTCCTACTAGAATGGCTGCCACGTGGTTAGAGGGCTGCGCGCCCGAAAACTTCTGCCCCCAACTCTCGAGAATTTTTTGGGTATCCGGGCTGATCGCGAACGGCTCCAAGTTGGTCTCTTCAGGCAACCACTGCTGATGGAAACGGGGAGCATCGACCGCTTCCTGAATGTTCATCCCGTAGTCAATCACGTTCAGCATTGTTTCCAGCGTAGCCGTGATAATCCGGCTGCCGCCTGGCGTGCCCACCACCATGACCGTCTTCCCGTCTTTGGTAACAATAGTGGGGCTCATTGAAGACAGCGGGGTTTTTCCTGGAGCAATAACGTTGGCCTCTCCTTGCACCAGACCGTACATATTGGGAACACCGATCTTAGACGTAAAATCGTCCATTTCGTCGTTGAGCATCACCCCGGTCTTGCTAGCCATTACCCCTGCACCAAACCAATTATTAAGCGTGTAGGTCACCGAAACGGCATTACCCCACTTGTCTACGATTGAATAGTGAGTGGTGTTGTTACCTTCATGGGGTGCGACGCCAGGTTTAATCTCGCGAGAGATACCGGCTTTATGTGGGTCAATGGCCGCCCTAATTTTTTCCGCATAGTTCTTATCAAGCAAATGCGCGACCGGGTTCTTGATGAAATCCGGGTCGCCCAGATAGCTGTTGCGGTCGACATACACGTGACGCATGGCTTCGATTTGGTATTGCATACCTTGGGCCGAGCGGAATCCTAGATCCGCCATCGGGTAGCCTTCAAGGATATTCATGATCTCGCATATAACCACCCCTCCCGAACTCGGAGGCGGCGCTGACACTACATGGTAACCACGGTAATCGCACTCAATCGGCGCCAATTCTCGGGTCTGGTATTTATCCAGGTCTGCCTGAGTAATCAGTCCTTTACCGGCATGGCTTGAGGACACGATTGCTTTCGCTACCCAGCCTTTATAGAAGCCATCCGTGCCTTTGCTGGAGATTTCCCTTAGCGTCCTGGCCAAGTCTTTTTGCACCAGTTTCTGGCCAACCTTCAGCGGCTCGCCGTTGCTCAGGAAGATAGAACCCGAGTCGTGGATGTCCTTTTTGAATTCGTCGGTGGCCGTTTCAAGCATATCGACGTCGCCCTGTTCGAGCACGAAACCCTCATTAGCGTATTTGATCGCGGGCGCGATAACTTGCTCGCGCTTCATGGTGCCGTATTTCGTTAGCGCCAATTCCATACCCGACACAGTGCCGGGAACTCCAACCGCCAAGTAGCCCTTGGTGCTTAAATCCGGGATAACGTTGCCGTTTTTATCGAGGTACATGTCCGCAGTGGCCGCCAATGGCGCCCTTTCCCGGAAATCCAAAAACGTCTTACGACCGTCGGCCATCTGGACAGTCATGAATCCACCACCGCCAAGGTTACCCGCTGCGGGATAAACCACCGCCAGCGCATAGCCGACCGCCACTGCGGCATCAATCGCGTTGCCACCTGCCTTCAACACATCAACGCCGACGTGGCTCGCCAAGTGCTGGGCTGTGACCACCATGCCGTTTTCAGCGGCGACTGGGGCTTGTGACGCTGCTTGAACGCAGGTGTAACTAACGGCGAATGCCGTCGCAATAAGCGATTTGGCGAAGGGCTCGAATTTCATGACGTCGATTCTCTTGTTTGAAAATTGGAGTAGTCGTAAGGCAATTCATGACCTGCGATGGTCGGTGCTTGAGACACGTGCTTCAAAGTACCGGCTCTTAGACGCCGAATACAGTGCCTATTCGGAGAAGTGACCGATATCAGGCCCTGTGAGGAATGCCTTTATGAAAATGAAATCATGGGACCGGCAGCCAAAAAACTCTCTATCAGTAGATAGCTATTGACGTTTTAACCTACCAAACTTAATCTACGGCTATCTATCTGTAGATAGAACATCGCTGGGCCGTGGCCCGGGGATCGGCTCTTAAGCCCACGCTCTTTGTAGGCTTTTCAACTTGGCGAATCGCCATGAGCCCTTCCAACTAACGGTAGTTGCGCCTGGTTACTCAATCGCTCCTACTGCCATCTACTACTGGCAGCAGGGTTTATTTTTGATCAAGGAAATCCAATGAAGCGCTTTGTTTTCCGCGCCACCGGTGAGCCGTCAGCAGTCCTCATGCTGGAGAATGCGGAAAAGCCAATTCCGGCGCCCGGCGAGGTTCGGGTACGGGTGCATTTGTCACCGGTTCATCCGGGTGATCTGCACGTGCTGCGGGGTAAATTCGGACGTCAACCTGTGCTACCTGCAAGCCCGGGACTGGAATGCATGGGCACTGTTGATGCGCTCGGCGCCGGGGTGCTCAGTCCTGCCATCGGCACCCGCGTGATTCCACTTAATGTTCCAGGTACGTGGCAAGAGTTCATCGTTGTCCCGGCAGAACGGCTGGTGGTTGTGCCCGACACAATCTCGGACGACGACGCGGCGCAAGCCATGATCAATCCCTTTACAGCACTGGCATTGACTCGGAATTTACGTGGTTTCAAAGCCAGCGACTGGTTGGTGCAAACTGCTGCTGGGTCAACTGTGGGACGCATGGTTTTACAACTGGCACGCAGCGAAGGTTTTCGCACCATCAATCTGATCCGACGCAAAGAGCAAATGGTTCAAATCATTGCCTTGGGTGGTGACGTAGTTATTTGTACCGAAGACGAAGATTGGCCGCAACAGCTACTGGCGGCGACCGCAGGCACAGGCCCGTCATTCGCGATTGACTCGGTGGCTGGGACCGTCGGTGCAACCATTGCCCGCCACTTGGCGCCAGGCGGTCAAATGCTGGTCTACGGCGCACTTTCATCGCACCGACAAACCGAACTCAGAGCATTTGAATTACCGCTCTTCACGCCGCAACTCATCTACAAGAGCATCACCGTTGAAGGCTGGTACCTTTTCCATTGGTTGGCCGTCACGCCCATCGAGCAAACTCGATCACTGCTTGAAGATGTGCTCAACAGGATGGCAACCGGACGTCTGCAACTTCCTCCGGCAAAACGTCACTCGATCAATGATATCGGCCAGGCACTGACTGATGCCGCAAGCAGCCACCGGGAAGGCAAACCCCTGCTGGAGTTTTTCAATTCAGGTTACCAACCGGCATCGCGCGAAAATCGATAGCCCACCGAGTAGATTCGCTAGCGAGCCTCTAGCTTAGGCCCTCTGGCCCGCCTTCGACGGAGTGTAAAATTATGTAGTGCCTTAAAAAAAACACTACATAACGGTTGACGACCCCTATTCGTCCCGGCATGATGGCCCTGTCTCCCCGATCGGGAGCGCCGGCAAAGGTATTCCAAACACACTCGACGAGCCGTCGAGTCGTTAGCGGATGTGTACTGCCCACAAGGCAGATTGATGAAGTTGACTGGCAGGATCGTTCCGCAAGGACGAGAAAGCTGGCGAAACGTTCTCATGATGCTTGTGGTTGACCGTATTACTGTCGCCCATCATCTATTTGAATTTCCGCTTGCCCTCCTGCCCTCATCAAACCCCTGCCTGATGTGCCTTCGATCGACCATAGGGTCCATTGAACTAACCACTGACAGATCAACGAATGGTCTAGGGGAATACCGATGAACTTGAACAATCAGCCTACTGTTGACCAACTCGCCCGACTGTTCGCATCACAAAAGGACAGTTTGGACAGCCACATTCTCTGGGTTGGCGAAGCCGGAGACGTTCACATCGACCGGCTGTCGAGTAGCGCAGGGGAAGGTGAATTCGAGCAATGCAACCCGAGCATGCGCGCCAGGCTGAAGATGTACCGCCGGGGCCAAGGTTATGTTGGTAAGAAAGCCGCCGCTGATGAGCATTTCATGGGACAGGTACTGCAAACACTGACCCGGGAATGGCAGTCCTTAGGTAAAACTGCAGAAGTTCGTGTTGTTGACAGCTACTGCTAAAGCTTGAACTTCGCTTCGCCGGTAACCGCCCCAAGCGCTTACCGGCGAAGTTTTTTTGAGTGTTTGATGGCGCAACTGTAAACCTGATTTCAGGCTCAACCTTCATTGCTGGCACGCTGACTGCCGAGCCTTGTGCGCGACGATCACAAGACGCATGAACTTAAAGAAAATTGACTAAAGCCACGTCGTTTCTCGCATGCAATAAAAAACCCGCCTGAGCGGGTTTATCCAAGACCATCCCAACATCCTGTCGGTGGCCATCCGAGCCATGGTCGATCATCCTTGATCCACTGGCGCTCCAAGCGCCTGCGTTGATGAGTTAATAGTATCGCTCACAGCGGCAACGTGGTTAGAGCGAAATTCCCTTCTTCGTGTAAGCCTTTCGCTATAAAAAAGCTTAAGAAGCGATCTTTTAAGATGTTAGCTCCGGCCTCTTCGACCCACGCTATCGACTGGCCACGATAAATAATCTTGGAAATGGCAACAACACTTTGCCGTCCGTCGAAACCGGATAGGCTGCTTCCATGGCAGCCAGGTATTGCGCGAGGAACGCCGCTTTTTCGGCATCGTCCAGCGGACCGAGATACGGGCGCAACGCCGATCCTTTGAACCACTCGACAACCGCTTCTGCGCCGCCAGCAAGTGGGTGGTAATACGTGGTTCGCCACACATCAACCTTGCTGCAATGCTGCGTCAACAGGTTGTAGTAATACTCGGCTTCATGGCGGGGAGGATGCATTTGGCCACTGATTTTTCCGGCCCACGGGCCGTTCGCGGCAATTTCTCGGGCCATTCGGTGAGCGGGTTCTTCCAGGTTGTCCGGGGTTTGAATGGCGATGCTGCCACCGGGTGTAAGCTGTTTGACCAAAAACGGGTATAACCGCTCATGGTCCGGCACCCACTGCAAAGAAGCGTTCGCCAGAATCACGTCGTACTGGCGAGTCGGCTTCCAGCCCGCGATGTCGCTGACCTCGAACTGCATTGAGGGCAGTCGTTTATTGGCAGCGGCAACCATGTCCTCAGAACTGTCGATGCCACTTACAAAGGCATCGGGGTAGCGCTTGGCAAGCACTTCGGTTGAATTTCCCGGCCCGCAACCCAAGTCGATGGCGAAACGCACTTCATGGTGTGGAATCGCAGCAACAAGATCACGCACAGGGCGGGTACGTTCACGTTCAAAAGCAGAATATTGTTTGGCTGACCACGTCATCATTGAGCACTCAACTGCGGATCGACTTCGCATCATGCTCATCGTCCTGACGGACCATCAACATCAGAGCATCGCGCTTTTCCAACAAATGAGCTCGCAAGATCGAGCTCAAGCGCTTGCCATCACGAGCCTGAAGCGCTTCGATCATTTGCTCATGATCGTGGACTGCTCGGTCCCATTTTGGGGCTTGGTAATTTGACCGAAACCGCAATGCCTGCAACTTGGAATTAAGCGATTGATAGGCCTGACACAGCGCCGAGTTACGCGCGGCCTGATTGATCAAGTCGTGAATAGCACGGTTGCGTTGGTAATAGCCCGGCAAGTCGTTTTGGTTCTTGCAAACAATCATGGCGGAATGCAGCGCTCTGATTTCCGCCAGTTCTCCATCAGTAATTCGCTCACATGCCAGCTCCCCGGAAAAACCTTCCAGGCCGCTCATCAACTCAAAGGCTTCACGAATTTCCAGCTCCGACATGCGCGCAACACTGGCTCCTCGGTTAGGCGATATTACAATTAGCCCTTCTGCGGCCAATACCTTCAACGCCTCACGCAACGGCGTTCTTGAAATGCCGAGGGTTTCACACAGATCACGCTCGTTCAGTTTCCTGCCTGCTTGTAGCACCCCTTCGGTAATGAAGCTGCGCAGATGCTCGACGACGGTGTCGTGCAAACGCTGACGTTCGACCTTCGGTAACTGCTTAACCTTGTCCTTTTCAGTCATGAAATCTGGATCTTGCATACAGAGTCCTCAAATGGCGGGATGAATGTTAATTCATTTTCAGCGCTTTAAATCGATGACTGCTGACCAAAAAACCGTTTCCATTAAAATTGACGCGACGCAAAGCCCTGCTATTGTATTTTGAATTCAAAATACAATAGCGAGATGATGACAATGGTAAAACTCGATTTTCACCCTGCCGGTCGCCATTTTTTACAGATTCCCGGCCCAAGCTCAGTCCCTGATCGGATTCTTCGTGCGATGAGTTATCCGACCATCGACCACCGTGGCCCTGAGTTCTCAGAGCTTGGCAAGAAGGTGCTGGACGGCATTAAACAGATTTTCAAAACTAGACAACCGGTGGTTATCTACCCGGCCTCAGGCACCGGTGCCTGGGAAGCAGCGCTATGCAACACCCTGAGTACCGGCGACAGCGTATTGATGTTCGAAACAGGCCATTTCGCCACCTTGTGGAAAAAAATGGCAGAAAGCCTTGGCCTGAAACCCGAATTCATTGGGTTGCCCGGTGTTGAAGGATGGCGCCACGGAATCAAGCCTTTCATGATTGAGGCGCGTCTGCGCCAGGATTTGAACCACAGCATCAAAGCCGTCTGCGTTGTGCACAACGAAACCAGTACCGGCGTCACTTCAGACATCGCCGCCGTGCGCAAGGCCATTGACGCCGCCGGCCACCCAGCCTTGTTGCTGGTGGACACAATTTCCGGCTTGGCCTCGGCCGACTATCGCCACGATGAATGGGGCGTAGACGTCACTATTTCCGGTTCGCAAAAAGGCTTGATGCTGCCGCCCGGTATCAGTTTTAACGCCGTCTCGCCCAAGGCTATTGCTGCCAGTAAAACCGCTGGTTTGCCGCGCAGTTTCTGGGCATGGGACGACATCATCGAAATGAACCAGACCGGTTACTGGCCGTATACGCCCAGCACCAACCTGTTATATGGCCTCAGCGAAGCATTGGACATGATTCTGGCCGAAGGCCTGGACAATGTTTTTGCCCGACACAATCGCCTGGCCGAGGCTTGCCGAATCGCCGTCACCGCGTGGGGCTTGAACATTCAGTGCGCCGACCCGAGCGTCTATAGCCCGGTATTGACCGGCGTCATGACCCCTGAAGGCATCGATGCCGACCAGGTGCGCAAGCTCATCTACGAACGCTTCGACATGTCGCTGGGCACCGGCTTGGGCAAAATGAAGGGCCGTATGTTCCGTATTGGTCATTTGGGCGACTGTAACGACCTGACGTTGATGGCCACGCTAACCGGCTGCGAGATGGGCCTGAAAATGGCGGGTGTGAAGCTCAACGGCAGCGGTGTAGTTGCGGCGATGGACTTCCTCGGCGCCCAGGATGTCCCGCTGCGCCGCTCTTGAAGCTCACCGAAAATCTGTGGAGCCAACGGGCTGGCTCCTTGGGAAGCTCTAATTAACAACAAAATTCCCAATGAGTAGAACAATAAAGATCTATCCCGACCTATGTGCATCGGTGCACGGAAAATAAGAAACTGGAGATAGCGTCATGAAACGGTTCCGCTTACGCCCGACGAGTCTGGTGTTACTCATGCTCTGCGTCATGTACTTCATCACTTATCTGGACCGCGTTAACGTCAGTACCGCAGCGTCCGGTTTCGGAGTCGAATTCGGCCTGTCCAATACCCAAATCGGCCTGGTCTTTTCCGCCTTCGCTTACCCTTACCTGGTGTTCCAGGTGATTGGCGGTTGGATAAGCGACAAATACGGCGCTCGGCGCACGCTGATTTTTTGCGGCGCCTTATGGGGTGTGGCAACCATTCTGACCGGCTTCGCTGGCGGCCTGTATTCCATGCTCGCCGCGCGCTTGTTATTGGGTCTGGGCGAAGGCGCAACCTTCCCTGCCGCTACCGCCGCGATGTCGCGCTGGGTGGCTAAAGAAAAACGCGGTTTTGCTCAAGGCATTACCCATTCGGCAGCCCGTATCGGCAACGCGGTTGCACCAACGGTCATCGTTGCCGTGATGGCCACGTATAACTGGCGCATGGCGTTCTATGTGTGTGGCGCCATCAGCTTGATCTGGGTAGTGGTCTGGGCTTTCGTATTTACCGAACACCCCAAAGATCACCCACTGATCACCCAAGCAGAACTGGCAGTGTTGCCAGCACCAAAAGGCCCTGCACCTAAAGTGCCGTGGAAAGCCCTGTTCAAACGCATGGCACCGGTGACCATTGTTTACTTCTGCTATGGCTGGACGCTCTGGTTATTTCTGTCGTGGATCCCTCAGTACTTTTTGCACAGCTACAACATGGACTTGAAGAAATCGGCGGTGTTTGCATCGGCAGTATTCTTCGCCGGTGTGATCGGCGATACGGTGGGTGGCGTCATTACGGACAAGCTGTTGATCAAAACCGGGTCGCTGAAGAAGTCTCGTAGCTGGATGGTCGCGGTGTGCATGTTTCTGACCTTGGCGTGCTTGATGCCGGTCATGTTCAACCACAACATGTACATCTCAATGGCCTGCCTGGCGGGCGGTTTCTTCTTCGCCGAAATGATGATTGGTCCAATGTGGGCGATCCCGATGGACATCGCGCCGGAGTTCAGCGGCACCGCGAGCGGCATCATGAGCACCGGCTCTGCCGCCGCCGCAATCCTTTCACCAGTGGTTTCCGGCTATTTGATCGACCGCTATGGCAGCTGGGATTTGCCCTTTGTCGGCAGCATGCTGCTGATGGCCATCGGCGTTATTCTGGCGTTTCGCATGAAGCCCGAGAACAAGTTTGAATGCGTGAGCAATTTGCCCATCGATATTGACGAGCAGCACCCGCAGCGGCCATCGGTTATTGTCGGCAAGTGATCCGAGCGTCTCATCCCCTCGCAGCCTTTGATCGAATCTGCGCGGACTCCACATTCAAGAGTTGAAGGACTGCCCCTCATGACTGATAACGCTCATGCGTCAAACATCGCTCAACTGATTGTCGACGCCGGACGTCATCGTCAGCCCATCGCCCAAGTGTCGGCGGACCAAGTGCCGGGCGACGCGGCGGCGGCCTATAGGTTGCAGCAAGAAGTTCTAAGGCTGCGGGGATCAACCGTCGGCGGCTGGAAGATCGGTTCAAAATCCCATACCGGACCGATTCAGGGCGCGCCTCTTCCCATTGAATGCTTGTTGCCCAGTGGCGTCAGCCTCGAACGTGCCGCGTATTTTCCGCCGGGCCTGGAGCTGGAAATCGCCTTTCGTTTTAACCGCGACTTCGCACCCCGCGCCGACGCCTACTCGGATGAAGAAGTACGTCAGGGCATCGGTTATATGGCGGCGACCATCGAACTGGTTGCTAGCCGATTTGCGGTCTGGCCAAAGGTCGAGCCGCTGTTGCAATTGGGCGACTTGCTGAACCACGGAGCCTTGATCGTGGGCGAATTTGTCGAGTACAGGGAAGATTTCCCGTTTGCCGAACCTGAGATGACCTTCACATACGCCGGCCAAAACATCGTGCCGGGTAAAGCCGCCAACCCAGCTGGGGATCCGCGGCGGTTGCTGGCGTGGCTGGTCAACCATCACACCGGCCAGGGCCTGACGCTGAGCCAGGAAACGGTTATCACTGCCGGTTCTTTTACCGGTATGTATTTCGCCGAAGGCCCGGGTTTAGCCGTTGGCGAGATCAAAGGTTTGCCCGCCGTGTCGTTGAGTCTTACCTGAAACAACCGGCGGTTCGTCAGAATGCAGCGAACCGCCAACGCTCAGGATTGGACCCAGTAATTGGGGCGGTTGTAAACCTCCTTCAAAAAGGCGATGAAAAACCGAACTTTGGCGGGCAGATAATGCTGTTGCGGATAAACCCCTTGAATGTCGTAGCTGGGCAACGCGAATTTATCCAGAACCGTCACCAACTCGGCGCTTTCCAGCGCACTTTGAATTTCCCAGACCGAACGCCAACTGACGCCAAGACCGCGCTTGGCCCAGTCAAACAACAGCTCACCGTCGTTGCAGTACAGATTGCCAGCAACCTTCACCGCGACTTGGCGCCCGTCGCGCTGAAAGGTCCAGCCTCGGTGTTGGCCGCCCTGAAGGTTGAACGTCAGACAGTTGTGCTTCGCCAGGTCTTCCAAGGTGAGCGGGTAGCCGTGGCGATGGAAGTACTGCGGCGCACCGCACACCACCCGTTGATTGGAAAACAATTTAATCGCCACGTAATTGGGGTCCAGCACTTCGCCAATGCGAATCGACAGGTCGTAACCCTCGCGGACCAGATCGATCACGTTGTCGGTCAAATCAAACGACAAATTAAGCTCCGGGAACCGCGCCTGAAATTCCGGCGCGTGAGGCGCTACGTGGCGTCTGCCAAAACCAGCGGGTGCCGACACCATCAGATGGCCGCGTACCGCACTTTGGTTCTCGCTGACGCTGGCGTCGAGTTCTTCGAACGTACGCAACAGCGCTTTGGCGCTCTCCAGGTAGGACTCGCCCAAGTCGGTCAAGGTCAGGCCCCGGGTGGAACGATGAATCAGCTTGATGCCCAATCGGTCTTCAAGTGCAGTCAGACGACGGCCCATAATGACCGGCGTCACCCCTTCAACCAGCGCCGCGGCCGCGAAGCTGCCCTTGGCGGCGACCAGCACGTAGCTGTGCAATTCGGTGTAGCGGTCCATTCGATACTCCTGATACCGATAGAAAGGATTAAAGCAGCAATTCTCAACGTTATCTTGAAGAAGCAGGATAGTCAGGTACTCAAACTATCGACTTCAGGAGACTACCAAATGACTGTCATGCGCGCTATCGAAGCGGCCGTTCTGGTGATGCAACGCGAGGGAATCGACACTGCGTTCGGGATTCCCGGCGCCGCCATCAATCCTTTGTACGCCGCTCTGAAGAAACTCGGCGGCATCGACCACGTGCTGGCACGTCACGTCGAAGGCGCTTCGCACATGGCAGAGGGTTACACCCGCGCGGTCGCGGGCAATATTGGGGTGTGCATCGGCACCTCAGGCCCGGCCGGAACCGACATGATCACCGGCCTGTACTCCGCCTCGGCAGATTCGATTCCGATCTTGTGCATCACCGGCCAAGCACCCCGCGCCCGCCTGCACAAAGAAGACTTTCAGGCAGTGGACATCGCTAGCATCGCCGCACCAGTGTGCAAATGGGCGACGACGGTCATGGAGCCGGGGCAAGTGCCTTATGTATTCCAGAAAGCCTTCCAACTGATGCGCAGCGGACGGCCTGGTCCGGTGCTTATCGATTTGCCGTTCGACGTGCAAATGGCCGACATCGAATTCGACATCGACGCTTACGAGCCGCTGCCCATCGTCAAACCCAAGGCCAGCCGCAAGCAGGTAGAAAAAGCCTTGGCGATGCTCAATCAGTCCGAGCGCCCGCTGATCGTGGCCGGTGGCGGCATCATCAACGCCGACGCTTCGGCAGCTTTGGTTGAGTTCGCCGAGCTGACCGGTATTCCGGTGATTCCAACGCTGATGGGCTGGGGCACTATTCCTGACGATCACCCCCAAATGGCGGGCATGGTCGGGCTGCAAACGTCGCACCGTTACGGCAACGCCACGATGCTCGAATCGGACCTGGTATTAGGCATCGGCAACCGCTGGGCCAACCGTCACACTGGCACTGTTTCGGTGTACAGCGAAGGCCGTAAATTCATCCATATCGACATTGAACCAACGCAGATTGGTCGAGTGTTGATGCCGGACTTGGGCATCGTTTCCGACGCGGGTGCGGCCTTGGAAATGTTCATCGAAGTCGCCCGGGAAATGCACGTTGCCGGAACGCTCAAGAACCGCAGCGCGTGGTTGCACAGCTGCCAGGAACGCAAGCGCACCCTGCAACGCAAGACCCACTTCGACAACGTGCCGGTCAAGCCGCAACGGGTCTACGAAGAAATGAATCGCTACTTTGGCAAAGACACCTGCTACGTCACCACCATTGGTCTATCGCAAATCGCCGGAGCGCAGTTTCTGCACGTTTACAAGCCACGTCACTGGATCAATTGCGGTCAAGCCGGGCCGCTGGGCTGGACTATTCCAGCGGCGCTGGGCGTGGCCAAAGCTGATCCTGATCGTCAGGTTGTTGCGCTGTCCGGGGACTATGATTTCCAATTCATGATCGAAGAGTTGGCCGTGGGTGCGCAGTTCAAACTGCCGTACATTCATGTCGTGGTAAACAACTCGTATCTGGGTTTGATTCGTCAGGCGCAGCGTGGTTTTGACATGGATTTCTGCGTGCAATTGGCCTTCGACAATATCAACGCACCGGAGCTGGAAGGTTATGGCGTAGACCACGTCGCGGTGGCTGAAGGCTTAGGCTGCAAAGCCATCCGCGTCACTGACCCGGCACACCTTCAAGCGGCGTTTGCTGAAGCCAGCGCCTTGATGCAGCAGCACCGCGTTCCGGTAGTCGTCGAAGTGATTCTGGAGCGAGTGACCAATATCTCCATGGGCACAGAAATTAACGCAATCAATGAATTCGAAGCGCTGGCAGAATCCCGCGCCGATGCCCCTACCTCCGTCAGCCTGATGAACTGAAGCTGATTGACCGACAACCGTTTCGACTGAGGAACGCACCATGCCACGCTTATGCGCCAACCTGTCCATGCTGTTCACCGAACACGACTTCCTGCACCGCTTCGACGCTGCGGCGGCAGCGGGTTTCACCGGTGTTGAATACCTGTTCCCTTACGAGTTCAACTCGGCGCAAATCAAGGGCCAACTGGACGCCAACGGGCTGACTCAAGTGCTGTTTAATTTGCCTGCGGGCGACTGGGCCAACGGCGAACGCGGCATAGCCTGTCATCCGGACCGAGTGCAAGAGTTCCGCAGCGGAGTCGATCTGGCCATCGCTTACGCCCAGGTTCTGGGCAATACACAAATCAATTGCCTGGCCGGGATTCGTCCGGCCGAGGGCAGCGCTGAGCTGATCGAAAACACGTTCATCGCCAATCTCAAATACGCCGCCGACAAACTAGAAGCGGTTGGCATTCGGTTGGTCATGGAGATGATCAACACCTTGGATATTCCAGGTTTTTACTTGAACACCACCCGCCAGGCCCTTGATATTCGCGACAAGGTCGGCAGCAAAAACCTGGCACTGCAATACGACATCTACCATATGCAAATCATGGAGGGCGACTTGGCCCGCACGCTGGAAAGCCATCTACCAGTTATTGAGCATGTGCAGCTAGCCGACAACCCGGGCCGCCACGAACCCGGCACTGGGGAGATCAACTATCACTTTCTGTTCGAACACCTGGACCGCATCGGCTATCAGGGCTGGGTCGGCTGCGAATACAAACCGCTGACCACCACCGAAGCGGGATTGGGCTGGCTGAAAACATACAACGCGATTTAAAGCACAGCTTGTTCCCACAGAATCTCCATGTGCCTGACGCGTTCAAATGGAATCCAGGCGATCAACAATAAAAGGATCACTACCATGGCAACAATCGGATTTATTGGTACCGGCATCATGGGTTTGCCCATGGCGCAGAATCTGCTCAAAGCAGGACATGCACTGATTCTGTCAGACCATCATAGCGCCCCTCCCGGCTCGCTGTCCGAGGGCGGCGCACAGGTGTTGCACAGCCCGAAAGCCGTCGCAGAAGCCTCAGAGTTCATCATCGTTATGCTGCCCGACACCCCGTACGTCGACGCCGTGCTGTTTGGCGAAAACGGCATCGCCGAGGGTGTATCAGAGGGCAAGGTAGTGATCGACATGAGTTCGATCTCCCCGTCTGCTACCAAAGTCTTTGCCGAGAAAATCAACGCCACCGGCGCACAATACCTTGACGCGCCGGTGTCTGGTGGTGAGGTCGGCGCCAAAGCAGCCACGTTGAGCATCATGGTCGGCGGCAACCAGGCCACCTTCGACCGCGCCCTGCCGCTGCTGCAAACCATGGGTAAAAACATCACTCTCGTGGGTGGCAATGGCGACGGTCAAACCGCCAAAGTCGCTAACCAGATCATCGTCGCCCTGAACATTCAGGCGGTGGCTGAAGCGCTGCTGTTCGCCGCTAAAAACGGTGCTGATCCCGCTAAGGTCCGAGAGGCACTCATGGGCGGTTTTGCAGGCTCGAAAATCCTCGAAGTACACG
Source organism: Pseudomonas sp. 10S5 (assembly GCF_035019745.1). NCBI lineage: Bacteria > Pseudomonadati > Pseudomonadota > Gammaproteobacteria > Pseudomonadales > Pseudomonadaceae > Pseudomonas > Pseudomonas sp. 10S5. The sequence continues at coordinate 291,890 of NZ_JASJVL010000001.1, read as the reverse complement.
GTGAGCGGATGATCAAAGGCACGTTCAACCCCGGCTTCCGTATCGCGCTGCACCAGAAAGACCTGAACCTGGCACTCGAAGGCGCTCGCGAACTGAACCTCAACCTGCCCAACACCGCCAATGCCCAGCAAGTGTTCAGCACCTGCGCCGCCATCGGTGGCAGCCAGTGGGACCATTCGGCACTGATCAAAGGCCTTGAACACATGGCGAATTTTTCTATTCGCAGTGCGGAACTCAACGCGTGAAATGAAAAAAGGTCCGTTCGCGGACCTGGTACCTCTGTTGGGCGTATGCTGCACCCCTGCGCTTTCGCTCGCCGACAAAGGATACTATCAATGTCACAGGCTCCGCTGATAACGCTGAACGATGGTGTACAGATTCCTCAATTGGGACTGGGCGTATGGCAGCTCACCGACGAGCAAACCTTCACCTCATCGGCTGCGGCACTCGCCGCTGGCTACCGACATATCGACACCGCGATGATTTACGGCAATGAAGCCGGTGTCGGGCGTGCCATCGCTGAAAGCGACGTGCCGCGTGAAGATATTTTCATCACCACCAAGTTGTGGAATGCCGACCACGGTTTCGACAAAACGCTGCGAGCTTATGACGCCAGCCTCAAGCTGCTCGGGCTGGAAAAGGTTGATTTGTACCTGATCCACTGGCCGCTGCCGAGCAAGAATGCTTACCCCGCCAGTTGGCGTGCCTTGGTTCAATTGCAGAAGGAAGGCCGAGTACGTTCGATTGGGGTGTCCAATTTCAACGCTGATCACCTTGAAAGGATTATTGATGACAGCGGCGTAAAACCCTCCGTCAACCAAATTGAGATCCATCCGGATTTCGTGCAGCAGAACTTACTGCAGTTTTGCCAATCCCTGAATATTCACACCGAATCCTGGAGCCCGCTGGGCCAAGGCGGTGAGTTGCTTAACCAACCGATATTGAGGCGTATCGCTGCACGTCAGGCGCGGACGGTGGCGCAAGTGGTTCTGCGCTGGCACTTGCAGGTTGGGCACATCGTCATACCTCGCTCAAGCAACACAGATCGAATTGTCCAAAACTTTAGCGTATTTGATTTTGAGCTGAGCGCTGAAGACATGGCCGAGATCGCCGCCATCGAGCAAGTTAAACGCTTGGGACCTGATCCGGCCACATTCAACTTGGGGGCTTAATATCATCCAAGAGCCGACACATCACTCAAACGCGGTTATGAGTGCATTCTCAGGTAGTATGCAACGCACAGGCGTGTACTAACCTGAACCCAATTATGCCGAGCGAGCCCCAGTCTTCAGCCCGCTCCACTCTCAGCGCCTATTTCCCCGGTAATCAAACCGATGCCTCGCTACAACAATAATCTCAATGAATGTGATCGCGAACCCATTCATAGGCTTGCTCGGGTCCAAACGTTCGGGTTTCTGATAGCGGTGTCCCATGACTGGCAGATAACGCACGCCTCCGTCAATCTCAGCGATTTTCTTCCTTTCACTGCTGAAGCCGTGCTCGGAAGATCCTTGGGCGATATCATTTCATTGTCGACGCTTCACGACCTGCGTAACGGTTTGCAATTCATGGCGACTTCTGATTCGGTCGAGCGCATCTTCGGCAAGCCATTGCTCACTAATCAGCTGTTTGACTTCGCCATTCACTACAGCGGATCAAGTATTGTGATTGAAGCGGAGCCCGCAATCGGCCTTCGCACGGATTCAGCGCCCACGCTGCGCGCAATGATCATGCGCCTTCAGCGACCAGGAGATTTACTGACGCTGTGTAAAGAAGCAGTGCGCCAGATAAGGGCGTTAACTGGTTACGACCGAGTGATGGTGTATCGCTTCGATCAGGACGGGACCGGAGAAGTCATTGTTGAAAAAGCAGCAACCGGCATGGAAAGCTTTCTGGGCCTGCGCTATCCCGCGAGCGATATCCCGCAACAAGCCCGCGCGCTCTACGTGCGCAACAGCCTGCGCATCATCGCGAACGTCAGTGATTCAGGCGCGATGATTCTACAAGACCGCGATAACTCGCCGCTTGATCTGTCACTCAGCCTGTTGCGGTCAGTCTCGCCGGTTCACTTAGAGTATTTAGGAAATATGGGCGTGGCGGCCTCGTTATCCATTTCAATCATTCACCAAGGACAGTTGTGGGGCCTCATCGCCTGTCATCACGGGGTATCAGGCCCGCTACCATTGGAGATTCGGACGACGGCCGAGTTGTTCGGGCAAATGTTTTCCCTGATGCTTGAAAGCCGCGAGCGTGATACCGAACTTAAACAATCGTTATATAAGCGCGCGTTGCACGACCAGTTGATTGCGAAACTGGGCACCGTTACCCCAATCTTCAAAAGCCTTAGCAATGCCGTCGATGATTTCGCAGGCCTGATCGATTGCGATGGCGTTGGGTTGTGTATCCACGGCAGGGTTCGCGTCAGCGGCAATATGCCTGACGAACAGGCCTTTTATGCCATGACAAGTTTCCTTAACCAGGTGGGGGCGGCTAATGGATTTTCTACTCACGCGCTGCCAAGCGTCTACCCCGAGGGCAAAAACCTCGTGGATAGCGCCGCAGGCATACTGGCGATTCCGCTATCGCTAACTCCAGGCGATTACCTGGTTTTCTTCCGCCGTCAGTGGCGCCATTCGGTGAATTGGGGGGGTAACCCAGATAAAAACGCCGTGGCTTTAGTTAATGGTGAACGGCTCACGCCTCGTAAAAGTTTTGCGGTGTGGAGCGAACAGGTCGACGGACAGAGCCGCCCGTGGACGGATAGCGATCATGCAGTCGCTCAGCATCTGCGCGCAGCGCTTTTGGAAGTGATTCTCAGGGTCAAAGATCCCAGTAGCATTGAGCGCCAACAAGCCAATGAAAAGCAGGAATTGCTGGTGGATGAACTTAACCATAGGGTGCGCAATATCCTGACCCTGATCCGCGCCGTTGTTGGACAAAGTCGAGATACCGAAACAACTCTTGAACACTTTATTCAGTCGGTTAGCGGCCGGATCCAGGCACTGTCATTGGCCCACGATCAAATTACCGCCGACCAGTGGAGTGCGGCACCTCTGCGCGCCCTTATAGACGCCGAGGGGAAGGCTTACCTTTCCCAAGGTCATGAGCGACTCAAGATTGATGGTCCCGATGTGCTGCTCGATCCCCAAGCCTTTTCAACCGTAGCGCTGGTGGTTCATGAGCTGATGACAAACTCGACAAAGCACGGCGCATTATCAACCGCGCAAGGTGGAATCCACATTGACTGGAGTCTTGATCTGGCCGGACGCTTGACGTTGTCGTGGAAAGAGCATGGCGGACCGGCAGTTTCACCACCTAGCCGTCGCGGCTTCGGCAGTACCATCGTCGAGCGCTCGATACCTTTTGACCTGAAGGGCACTGCCGAGGTGATTTATGCACGGCATGGTCTTGAGGCGAGCTTTGTCATTCCATCAGCTTTTGTGAAACTGGCCAGCAGCCGACCACTGGTAAAAGCGCCTTCGCAGGCAGCCTGGCCGTCCACCTATCAAGGGCGGGTATTGGTTCTAGAAGACAACATTATCATTGCACTTGAGGCCGAAGATATTTTGCTCAAGCTAGGCGCGCAGGAAGTCGATATTACGTCCCGGGTGGCTGACGCGCTGCGCATTATTGACCAGACGCCACCTAACTTTGCGTTGCTCGATTTTAATCTGGGGAGCGAAACCAGCTTGCCGGTCGCGCTGATCCTCAAACAAAAAAACATACCGTTTGCGTTCGCCACTGGTTATGGAAATGAGCTTCGTGTACCGGCCGAACTTGCCGACGTCGCTATCATCAAAAAACCATACAGCGTCGAGTCGTTTTTGGTCGCAAAACCCGCTGAGGAGTAACCCTGTAATCATCAAGCCCAGGCCGGTGATCGCCGCCCTCAGCGTGAAAAATTCGATTAAGTTACTCCCGGCATACAACGTTTCAAGACAGAACAGCTGCCGTCAGAGTTCGCTTAGTTGCGGACTTTGACGGCATTAATCCACGTGGGGTCAAATCGAGTCTGATCGGTGTTGATCGCCAGCGCGTTCATCCGCAGTTGGTGTTCATCAATCTCTTGGATCATCTGCAGATGAGCACTGGAATTGGCATCCAACTGATGCATTTCACTAATGCCCAAATGGTAAAACCGCAGCAACTTCATCGCTGCGGGATCATTAACCGCTACGCCAGCGGTCACGTGATGCATCACGTTAGTGACTTTCATCAAGGTGCGTTTAAGCTGCCAACCGTAGACCGCTGGTGCCATCCAGGCTTGCGACCAAAATTTATATCGCACCAAGGCGATGGTCAATAACAGGCCCGTGAAAACGCCCGCCACATTCAAACGAAAATTATCGCCACCCGTTTCGCCAAATAGGTTCACGGCGACGCTGGACAACACAACGGCCAACACCGCAAACGTCAGAGCAATCACTAACGTGCTGCGCCGGGTTTGGCGGCGATAGGTTTCAGGATTCAGGTGTTTTATCTCGAACATGACGTCTGCCGAACTCCAAGGGTAAGGTGAATACAAAATGACAGGGCATTATCGCCTGTACAAAGGGTCACACACACAGTTAATCAATTTCCGGCGCATGCCGTTTGATCCAGTGCCGGAGTAAGATGCGATACCCGCTCGTTTTCACCGCTCAAGGGGCCAAAGACCTTTAGCTGCGGCGCTCACTTATTTGATGTAACTGATCCCTTTCTGGCTTGGTTGCATCGTTTTCAGGAATTCAGAATGGTTTCAAGACACGTAATTAACGCCTCGGTCAGCCCAAAGGGCAGTCTGGAGACATTGTCCCAGCGTGAAGTTCAGCAACTGAGCGAAGCCGGGTCAGGAAGCATTTATAAGTTATTTCGCCAATGCGCCTTGGCTATTCTCAACACAGGCGCCCATGTCGATAACGCCAAGACAATTCTCGAGGCGTATGAAAGTTTCGAAGTTCGCATCCACCAGCAAGACCGTGGAGTGCGCCTGGAATTGCTCAATGCACCGGCCGACGCCTTTGTCGACGGAGAGATGATCGCCAGCACTCGCGAAATGTTGTTCTGCGCCTTGCGCGACATTGTCTACACCGAAAACGAGTTGGACAGCCCGCGCATCGATCTCGAAAGCTCCCAAGGTATTACCGACTATGTTTTTCACCTATTGCGCAATGCACGCACCCTGCGCCCGGCGGTAGAACCAAAGATCGTCGTGTGCTGGGGTGGTCATTCGATCAACACCGAAGAGTACAAATACACTAAGAAAGTCGGCCATGAATTGGGCCTGCGCAGCCTGGACATCTGCACAGGTTGCGGCCCTGGCGTTATGAAGGGTCCGATGAAGGGCGCGACCATTGCCCACGCCAAACAGCGCATCAGCGGCGGTCGCTATTTGGGCCTGACCGAGCCGGGCATCATTGCTGCCGAAGCGCCTAATCCAATTGTCAACGAGCTGGTAATTTTACCGGACATCGAGAAACGTCTGGAGGCCTTCGTAAGGGTTGGTCACGGGATCATCATCTTTCCGGGTGGCGCAGGCACCGCTGAAGAGTTCCTTTACCTGCTCGGCATTTTGATGCACCCAGACAACCAGAACTTGCCGTTTCCGGTGATTCTGACGGGCCCTAAACATGCGGCGCCGTACCTGCAACAGCTGCATAATTTCGTCGGCGCCACCTTGGGCGAAGCCGCACAAAGCCGCTACAAAATTATCATCGACGACCCCGTTCAGGTGGCGCGAGAGATGAGTCTGGGGCTCAAGGAAGTGAAACAGTTCCGCCGCGAGCGCAACGATGCGTTTCACTTCAACTGGCTGCTTAGAATCGACGAAGGCTTTCAACGCCCATTTGATCCGACCCACGCCAATATGGCCAGCTTGCAACTGAGCCGTGACCTGCCGCCTCACGAGCTGGCGGCAAACCTGCGTCGGGCCTTCTCTGGAATTGTGGCTGGCAATGTCAAAGATAAAGGCATCCGCCTGATCGAAGAACATGGCCCGTATGAAATTCATGGAGACGCTGCTGTGATGGAACCGTTGGACCATCTGCTGCAAGCCTTTGTCGCTCAACATCGGATGAAACTTCCCGGCGGCGCGGCGTATGTGCCGTGTTATCGGGTGGTGACTTAAAAAAAGATCCACTGTCAGGCCTAGCGGCCTTAGTGCATGGCACCGAGGCCGCCTCATTCGCCGAGGTCGCCTCCAACTTACGGGCGCCCAGCAAAGAGCAAGAAGCCATCTGGCGGCAGTTACTGGGTAGATTGCGTCACTAAGAGACTGACACATGTCCCATTATCGGGAACGCTTTGGACCCTAAGCAGAACACCTAATTGTTCGGCTATCCGCTTAGTATGGGCGAAGCCAAGGCCGAACGAGTCGGTGTTGGAGCGGGAGTCGTCTGCTCGGTAGAAGACCTGCCCTAACCGCTCCAATTGTTCGCTAGACATTCCAATGCCATTGTCAGTCACGCAAATTTTCACCTCGCTCTGAGAGTAAGCGTGAATCGAAAGCACTACGGTTGCACCATCGGGTGAATACTTGATTGCATTGTCTAGAAGATTGCCCAGCATCACTTCCCAGAGTTCGGCCGTTCCTGGTACATCCACAGGCTTATAGACACTGATGTCTGCCTGAATTGTGATACTGCGAGAGGCTGCATGGCGTTGCCAGCGTTCGACTACCGGATCGGTCACCGTTATTAAATCTATTAAACCGGTGTATTCCACATTGGCGTCCAAACGAGCTAAGTCCAGCAGCGCGATAGACAAACGCTTGAGCGTTTGCATTTCCGCCAGTACATCCTCACAAGTGGCGATGTATTCTTCCAGAGGGCGCCGACGTGCGAGTATGACTTGTAAGGCAGAAGTAACCGCTGCAATAGGTGTTTTAAGCTCGTGAGAGGCGTTGGCAATAAATAATCGCTGGTTCTGAAGCGCATTGCGCACCTCCGCTTCCATTTGCCTGTAGCTGTCGAATAACAGCATTTCTTCTTTACTGTGCGGCTCCGGTGGCGGAACCCCTTGGAAATGTGGAGGCTTGAGCAATCGCAGTTGATGAGCGAATAGCCGCAAATTCCTGGTACTCGCCGATACGACGATGAAGCCTCCTAATGAAGTGAGCAACAGAAGCGCTATCCCGACTAATGCCAAGACTCTTTGGAGGCCCGCGACAGAATTGAGCACGGGTTGCGCGTTGATCGCTACGCGCACATCCACGAGCACTTTGCGCCCGTCTAGCTCGCGGATGATATGGCCAATTTGCAACAACCACTCTCGTTGATCCAATCGAATGAGCCGGGTCTCATCTGAACCCAGCTGAGCAGTGGACAATCGATGTTGCAGTGCTCGGCGATGTTCCGGCTGCGGGCCTTCGGAATCAAAAAGCAGCTGGCCATCCTCGTCGTAGACTGCGAAATAGAGTTCGGGATCATGATCCAACTCGGCGGCGAACTCGCCATGTCGTCGATACACCAGACGACCATTCTCTACCATGATCAACGATTCAATAAAATCCGACTGAGTGTCCAGTCGCTCGGCTAACTCGTTCAGGCGAGCCTGCTCAATCCAATTTGAGAGCCAAAGCAGACTTCCTCCCAGCAGCAGAGCTTGCATCAGGATTAAGAACAGGGCGATTTTGACGTTTAGCGGCCATTTAGACCACATGGAGAATGAACCCTTTGCCACGCACGGTCTCGATCTCTACACCGGAACCAGAAAGCTTGCGTCGCAGGCGTACGAGCAGCACGTCGAGACTGTTGCTATCGGGCTCCATGTCAAATGGATAAAGCAGGCCCAGCAGAGCCGTTCGCATCAACAGCTGCTCTGGCTTGGCGGCAAGTGCTGCCAACAGGTCGTATTCCTTGCCGGTCAGCTCCAACACCTGCCCGTTTCGAGTAACCCTTGCGCTAGATAACTCAAGGCTCAGTTCGCCGAGCCTCAGGATGGATGACCCACGACCGGCAGCGCGGCGATAAAGAGCGTTCACTCGGGCGATCAGCTCCGGCATGTCGAACGGCTTCACTAGGTAGTCGTCGGCACCGCGCTCTAAACCTTCTACGCGGTCGGCAAGCTCACCGCGCGCGGTCAGCATCAGCACCGGCAACTCGCTGCCGGCGGCGCGCAATTGGCGCACCAGATCCAAGCCGGAGAGTTTGGGCAGCATCCAGTCGAACAGCGCCAGATCGTATTCGCTCGACTGCAGCAGGTACTGCGCTTCTTCGCCGTCAGTGGCCAAATCAACGATCCAGCCACCCTCCTCCAGACCACGCTTCACGCTCTTGCCCAGCAGAGCATTGTCTTCGACCAGCAGCGCCTTCATGCCTACCTCGCAAGCGGAAATTCCACAACACAATAGCGCAAGGCGAGGTCACGACAAAGCTCACAGATGACCTTAAACAACTCGTTCATGCGCCATTCATTCGCACATCACTATCATTGGGCCATCTTAACCCCGGCCCTCCCGATGCCGCTCTTGAGGAAATCATCTGCATGTCTTCGACCATCTCGACAAACCGTCCAATAGCGTCGGCAAAGCCGACCGAGGGGCTGCATGCGCTGGCCTATCCGGCGCTCTTTATAGCCTTCGCGCTGTTCTTTATTTTCCCGCTGGGCCTCCATGGGCTTTGGGTACCCGATGAAACCCGTTATGCACAGGCGGCTCAGGAGTTGCTGCACAGTGGCAACTGGGTAGTGCCACACTTCTTGGGTCTGCGCTATTTCGAGAAACCAATCGGCGGCTACTGGTTAATCGCAATCGGCCAAGCGGTGTTTGGCGACAACCTGTTCGGCGCGCGAATAGCCTCGGCGCTGACCACCGGGGCGACAGTTCTACTGGTGTATTTATTGGCCCAGCGGATATGGAATGATCCACGCAAAACCTGGACCGCCTGTCTGCTGTATATGACATTTGGCCTTGCCGCCGGACAGGCCGGTTACTCCAACATCGACCCGCAATTGGCGCTGTGGACCACTCTCAGCGTGGCTTCGGCCTGGTTCGGGCTAGAAGGCCGCAATGCGAGAGAGCGCGGCTTTGGCTGGGTGATGCTGGGTGTTGGATGCGCATTGGGCTTTATGACTAAGGGCTTCCTAGCTTGGTTATTGCCGATGATCGTAGTCTTACCGTACGCGGTGCTCAAAGGTCGCTGGCGGGTATTGCTCAAGGGGGGGACGTTGGCGGTTCTGATTGCCATCCTACTCAGCCTGCCGTGGATTCTGGCGGTCAACCATCGCGAGTCGGATTTCTGGAATTTCTTCTTCTGGAACGAGAATATCCGCCGCTTCTCCGGTAACGATGCTCAGCACGCGGCACCCTTCTGGTTCTTCCTGCCTATCCTGTTCGCCGGCACCCTGCCATGGCCTTTGTTGGTAATCCCCAGCCTGAAGCGAGCCTGGGCCGAGCGGAGCGACAGAAATATCGTGTTTTTAGCGCTGTGGTTTGCCATGCCGTTCCTGTTTTTCAGTCTGAGCAAGGGCAAGCTGCCGACCTATATTCTTCCATGCTTCACGCCGTTCGCACTGCTGATGGCCAATACGCTAGTGGACAAACTGCGACAGGGCGACCTGGGAGCCTTGCGCGCCAACGGCTTGTTCAACGTGGCCCTCGGCAGTCTGTCGCTGCTTAGCTTGATCGGTCTGGAACTGGTGAATCCGGTATTTGAAGGTCATACCCTGCGCTTGGTTGGCGCGGCAGTCGTCTGCCTGGTCTGGGCATTGTGTGGTTTTCTACAATGGAAGCGAGCCGCTAAGCATTGGTACGCGCCAGCGCTGGCCATCTGGGTATTGATCGCTATCCTGCCAAACTCGATGCCACAAGTAATCGTCGACAACAAAATGCCAGACCAATTCATTGCTCAACACCTGGAACAACTGCAAGGCACCAAATCCCTGCTTAGTAATAGCCTGGGAACTGCATCGGCCTTGGCCTGGCGCCTGAACCGGACTGATGTGACTCTGCTTGATGTCGAGGGTGAGCTACGTTACGGGCTTGGATACGCTGATGCACAAGACCGCCGCGTCTTATCCAAAGACGTAGCTGAATGGCTGAAAAAGCAGATGAAGCTGGGCTCTGTCGGGATAGTGCTGAAAGAGTCCGATAAAGCTGATAAAGAGCAGCTCCCGTCATGGCTTCCCGATGGTGCGAAGCTCTTCCGAGAGAATAATCTGCTCATCGTAATCACTCCCTAGAGCCATCCAAGGTTTATTCGAACTCTACCGAGTCTCACGCATATCGAACCTACTGAGTTCGAGCAACTGAAGGGGGCGGGAGCTGGCTAGTTTGTAGCCTGCTCCCGCCCGAATTCGTGATGCGTAGGCGGTATTGCGACAGTTAGAGATTAAGGCTACTTCAAGTACGCCTTAATCTCTCAAGGACGTTATTTAATATTTTGCAGTTTGTGGCCCGCATTAGTTAAACCATCTAGGATCAGATGCGGTTCAACTCCCCAGGGGTCAAACTGCACCGCCGGGTCACGATTCACCCACGCACACTTCAAGCCTGAATGCATTGCCCCCAGAACATCAAAAGGATTGCTCGACACCAAACAGACTTCTGCGGCTGGCAGTTTACAGATGCCAATGAGATGGTCATATACTTCTGGAGCCGGTTTAAAAGAGCGTACTGACTCTACACTTACGATACCCGTGAAGAATTCGCGGACGTGGGCATGCTGTAGCAGCCGCTCGACAGCTTGCTGACTACCATTTGAAAACGCGTACAAATGCAAGCCACTGTTTACCATCTCTTCAAGCGCGCCGCTTACATCGGCGAAAGCTTCAAGTTCTGAGTAGGTGTCCATAAGCAATTGGATGCTAACACTATCAAGTTCTATCGACTGTTCACGACAGGCGAAGATCAATGCTTGGCGGGTACAGATAGAAAAGTCGCAGTAATCACGCATCAGTCCTCTGCGGAAGCTGTATTCCAGCTGTTTTTGTCGCCAGGTTTTCGCCACAATTAGCGCTTTTTCACCTATCAACTGGGTCAATTGACCTAGCACACCTTGAGTGTCGATCAACGTTCCGTAGATATCGAATGCAATTGCCTTGACCATGGTCGGCTACTCCTGCGTTGAATAAATTAAGAACCTATAAGTGTAAAAACAGTGGGCATGACAACTCAGGGGGGGCGTGCGTAGACTATCCATTGTGCGATGCTTTAACGTCCCACCCGGTGCAAGTGCCTTATCCGCCAGTGATTTGTTAAAGATTCATACCGGCATTATGGACTGGATAGGAATGGACTGACCGGATATTTTTTAAAGCCTGACCAAGGCAGGCATGATCACTTACCGAATCAGCCTCATTAACCGCAGCCGCTAGGCTCGCGTGATTTGATCAGGACCGCAGATCGACTGATAGGGAGCCATGAGCTGATTTGAATTGTACGGGTACCTAAAACCACATCCGGATGCCCGCCACAAATCTCGTCTGGTTTGAATCACCTCCTTCGTTATTAATCAAGTCGGCCGTGTTGCCATAAGAACGATTCCAGGTCACCCCGATATACGGAGCAAACTCGCGGACAACCTCGTAACGCAGTCGAAATCCTAACTCAGTATCAGCCAATCCTGAACCTATGCCCCGGCCAGGGTCGTTTTTCCCATAAAGGTTCATTTCCAGCCTGGGCTGCAAGATCAGACGATTGGTGAGCAGAATGTCATAGTCGCTTTCTAACCGAGCGGCGGCATGGCCATTCTCGCCGATATAGGCAGTGACCTCCGATTCAAGGTTATACAGAGCCATACCTTGGATGCCGATGGCGCCCCATGTCTGTGGCGAACCAGGTTTGAAGTCTTGACGCACTCCCGTGACAACCTCCCACCAAGGACTTATTGAGTGCCCCCACAGTGCTTGGAGTTCAGCGTGCTCAGTCACCCCGTTGGTGCGTTCACCTTCTGACCGCAGCCATAGCCGATCAACGTCACCGCCGATCCATCCTTTTGCATCCCAATTGAGCGTGCTGCCGCCCATAGAGTCCTGGTACTCAAACTGATCAAGCAGGAAGAAAGTATTGAGTTTTTTATCATGAACACCGTGGCCGGCAACATCGGGAAACGCAGCTTGGCGATCCGCATCGGAAAGCACCGGGATGGGTGTTCGGCTGGTGCTGCGCGATTTCGAGTCGTTCATTTTACTGTGATCCATCGTGTCCATCTGGCCAGAGTCCATGTTGTCCATCGAACCATGATCCATCTTTGAGTGATCCATCTGACTGCCGTTGGGCGCTATGGGCGGATTCACTTCCTCAGCTTTTAACGCCGAGCTTAAAAAGGCTGCGCTAACTGAAACAGAGAGTGCAATCAAATATTTACTCATAACCAGCATCCTTTACTCATCAACCCGGACTTCACGGAACATGCCCATTTCCATGTGAAACAACAGATGGCAGTGATAGGCCCAACGCCCTAGCGCGTCGGCGGTTACGCGATAGCTGCGCTTAGTACCCGGTGGCATGTCGATGGTGTGTTTGCGCACCATGAAATTACCGTCCTCATCCTCAAGGTCGCTCCACATTCCGTGAAGGTGGATGGGGTGAGTCATCATCGTGTCATTCACCAGTGTGATTCGAACGCGCTCGCCATATTTAAGACGTATAGGCTCCGCATCAGAAAACTTGATGCCGTTGAACGACCAAGCAAATTTTTCCATATGGCCTGTGAGATGCAGCTCGATGGTGCGGCTGGGTGTGCGGCCGTCGGGATCTGGAAAGGTGCTTTTCAGATCGGCATAGGTGAGTACGTGACGTCCATTGTTCCTCAAGCCAATACCAGGATCGGTGAGCTTGGGCGTCACATTCATGGCTTGCATGTCGACTAAGGGATTGTTGGTTTCGGAAGCCGGGTGGGACTGCATTTCTGCTTCCATTCCAGCCATCCCGGACATCCCGGCCATATCACTGTGCTGCATACTACCGCCGTCCATACCCGTCATCTGGCCGTGATCCATCCCAGACATCGCGGACATACTTCCCGGCTTCATGCCACCGTCGCTCATACCGGCCATGCTGCCGTGCTCCATCCCTGCCATACCGGCCATTCCCATGTCATCCATCGTAATGAGTGGGCGTGGATCGGTAGCAGGGACAGGTGCGCTCATTCCTTCGCGCGTTGCCAAGGTTCCGCGTGCATATCCGGTTCGGTCCATGGACTGCGCGAAGATGGTGTAGGCATCTTCGCTAGTCGGCTCGACGATCACGTCATAGGTTTCTGCCACGGCAATGCGGAACTCCTCGACGCTGACAGGATTAACGTGCTGACCATCGGCGGCCACCACGGTCATTTTCAACCCTGGTATACGGACATCGAAGTAACTCATGGAAGAGCCGTTAATGAAGCGAAGACGGAGCTTTTCGCCGCGTTTGAAAATTCCTGTCCAGTTACCGTTGGGCGCCTGACCATTCAGGAGGTAGGTATAAGTGTTCCCGCTCACGTCCGCTAAGTCAGTGGGGCTCATTTTCATCTCGGCCCACATCTTCCGATCAGCCACCGTAGCGGCCCAGCCCTTCTCGCTGACATCCTCAATAAAATCACCAACGGTGCGTTTGTGATGATTGTAGTAATCCGACTGTTTCTTGAGTTTGGCCATGACACGATCGGGCGCTTCATCGGTCCAGTCAGTTAGCATCACCACATAATCACGGCTGTATTGAAACGGTTCGGGCGCTTTCGCATCGACTACGATCGGCCCGTAAACGCCTGCTTGCTCTTGCAAGCCAGAATGGCTGTGGTACCAATACGTACCGTTCTGATGGACCTTGAACTTGTATTCGTACATGCCATCGGGTGCTATGCCATGAAAACTCATTCCTGGCACGCCATCCATATTCGCTGGCAGGATAATTCCGTGCCAATGGATAGAGGTGTCTTGGTCCAGACGATTTTTCACCCGGATCGTGACTGTTTCGCCCTCGCGCCAGTGGAGCAACGGCCCTGGCAAAGAGCCGTTGACCGTCATGGCGGTGCGGGGTGATCCGGTTATATTTACCGGGGTTTCACCGATGAAGAGATCAAATTGGTTGCCGGTCAGTACGCTGGGCATATCGGGGCTGGTCACGGCCCATACAGGCGTGCGCCAGAGGCCAAAGCCGCCGAGAACTCCACCAGCGGCCAAGCCTTTGACGAACGTCCGCCTAGAAGTTTTGGAATGCATACTGTTTATGTCCAATCAGTCAAAGAGTAACCCTGCGAAACAGCCACTTCGGTGCTCACAGGTTGATAGCGCGGTATCGAGTGCAGAAATTGCCACAGTTTAATCACTGCCGCGATTACATTTCTGTCAGCTTAGTGACCAACGCAGTTGCGACGAAGCCACGCGAGAATGACCAAGACCCAGACTGCTCCGACGTGCCGGATGTATGAAATAAGCTTCAGGAACAGTGCTCATGTGGGGCGATGGGGGTAAGCGACCTGTGCCTGAAGCTTGCGAAGCGAATACAGACGTCCTTCTTGTGCTGAGCGGGCTATTTAGCCGCAAAAAACAAGCATCAGCCTTGACTTGGCGGGAAGGTCAAGGAGTGTCTAAGGTTGTGGGTCGAGCAGTTTTTGCTCACTCTATATGGGTGTTCTTCAGTCTTAATGCATTGAAAACGACGGATGCAGAGCTAACGCTCATGGCGATTGCCGCGATCATCGGCGATAACAGATGTCCCGTTATGGGGTATAGCAAGCCCGCCGCCAGAGGGATTCCCATCGAATTGTAGATAAAAGCAAAGCCCAGATTCTGCCGCATGTTTTTTACCGTCGCGACAGAGAGCGCCCGCGCTCGGAGAATCCCCATTAAGTCACCCTTTACTAGCGTGAGCTGTGCACTATTCATCGCAACGTCTGTGCCTGTTCCCATGGCAATGCCTACATCTGCTCGGGCCAGCGCAGGAGCATCATTGATTCCATCGCCGGCCATGGCAACGCGCCTTCCCGATTTCTGCAAGTCTGCGACCAGACGCTCCTTATCCTGAGGTTTCACCTCGCCATGAACCTCTTCAATACCCATTTCCCTGGCAACAGCACGGGCAGTGGTAAGGCCATCTCCGGTGGCCATAATGATCCTTACATGGTCTGCTTTAAGTTTAGTAACAGCCTCCCTGGAAGTCGGCTTGATCGGATCTGAGACTGCCAGCAACCCTGCCAATATTCCATCCACTGCCACGTAGATGATGCTGATCCCCTCAAGGCGCAACTGCTCCGCGCGAGCTTCAAGCGAATCGATGCTTACCCCAGCCACGGCCATTAATGCCGTGTTGCCAAGCTGAATTTTCTTACCATCTACCAAGCCGCTGACACCTATTCCTGAACCGGATTCGAACGACTCCGGTTTGGTCAAAACAAGGTTTTCAGACCGGGCATGATCCACAATTGCATGGGCTAATGGATGTTCACTGCCTTGATCAAGACTGGCAGCGAGTTGGAGTACCTCATTGGCCGCGAACTTGTGGGTGACCTCCACGCTGTGAAATACCGGACGTCCTTCTGTGAGGGTGCCGGTCTTATCGACGATCAGCGTGTCGATCTGGCACAGATTCTCGATAGCGCCAGCATCTCTGAACAGCACGCCCATACTGGCGGCTTTGCCGGTGGAAACCATGATTGACATCGGCGTCGCAAGCCCCAACGCGCAAGGGCAGGCAACAATTAACACTGCAACCGCGTTTATCAGTCCAAAAACCCAGCTGGGCTCAGGACCAAACAACCCCCACCCCAAAAGAGTGAACATCGCAATAACAATGACTCCCATCACAAAATAACCGGCAACGGCGTCAGCCATTCGCTGCATCGGCGCTTTAGAACGCTGAGCCAAGGCCACCATTTGAACAATTTGCGACAGCATGGTCTCGGCACCAATTTTCTGCGCCTCCATGATCAAGCTGCCATGGGTATTGAGCGTTGCACCCATGAGGCTATCACCGCCCCTTTTCATTACGGGCAAGGGCTCGCCGGTGAGCATCGATTCATCTACTGCGCTTTCGCCCTCCAGAACGGAACCATCGACAGGAACTTTTTCACCCGGTCTTACCCGCAAATGGTCGCCCTTATGCACATGGGTAAGCGGGACATCTTCCTCTTCGCCATCGGCATTGATCCTGCGCGCGGTTTTCGGAGACAAGCCAAGCAAGGATTTAATCGCCGAAGACGTTTGTGATCGAGCTTTAAGTTCAAGCATCTGTCCGAACAAGGTCAGCGAGATAATCACGGCGGCGGCTTCGAAATAGACGCCAATGCGGCCTTCTCGCACAAAGGCGACGGGGAAGCTCTCAGGAAACAGTGTTGCTGCGACGCTATAGAGATAGGCTGCGGATGTGCCTAGGCTAATCAAGGTCCACATATTGGGACTGCGATGGCGAATCGAATCGATGCCTCTCACAAAAAAAGGCCAACCCGCCCACAAAATGACTGGCGTTGCGAGGCTTAGCTCAATCCAGTTCTGAATAGTCCCGTGAAATAACTGCCATACATGCCCCGTCATCGCGAGTACTGTCACGATCACAGTTAAGGGTAATGACCACCAAAAACGACGGGTGAAATCCTTGAATTCAGGATTTTCATCCTCTTCTAGCGTGGGCATGACCGGTTCCAATGTCATGCCGCATATCGGGCAGGTACCGGGGCCAAGCTGACGTATTTCCGGATGCATAGGGCAGGTGAACTGAGTGACCTCTTGTATTTCAGTGGCTGGGCCGGTGTGACTGGAATAATCGCTATCCAACTGTTCAGGCGCGTAGCGACCAGGTTCCGCTCTAAACTTCTTTTGGCAATTCAAGCTGCAAAACTGATAGGCGTGCCCCTGATAATTCTCGCTGAAAGAGCCCGGAGAGGTAATAGCCATGCCACACACCGGATCGCACCGACTTTCATCCTCCACCCTTGCAGAATGAGTATGACCATGGTCGTTTTTTTCGGTAGGCATGGCTATTTTTCCTTTTTCAACTGGGTGGATTGTGCCAGATCAACAGGTTGACCATGAACCGTGTGCATGTCCGAAAGTAGGCATCCGCCTTAAAAAACAAATGAAGTATTCATAGTCAATCAAACGCAGCCATTGCAATCAATTGGATAATCTTGATCGAATTGAATACACCTCTTGCTAGACGAATATAGTCTAATCACTTCTGCGGGCCGATCATTTATTGAAGGCCCCTGTGGGCTAAAAGCCGACAGGCGTTCAAGCGGACGAACATTTACCTGACGCAGAGATTACATTTATGTAAGTTTCAAATCAGCGAGACTTATTTGATGCACACTCATCTTAATGGTCCCGTTGAGATTCACCTCATGAAACTTCTAGTCGCTGAAGATGAACCGACATTGGGCATTTATCTACAGCAGGGCCTGACTGAGGCCGGATTTACTGTTGATCGTTTTACCGACGGCGTTGAGGCCCTTCAACACGCGTTAAGCGAGGCCTATGACTTACTGATTCTGGATGTGATGATGCCGGGAATGGATGGATGGGAACTCCTTCGAAAGGTCCGTAAGTCAGGAAAAGAAGTGCCAGTGCTATTTCTGACGGCGCGAGACAGCATTGAAGATAGGGTCAAGGGACTGGAGCTTGGGGCAGACGATTACCTGATCAAACCATTCGCCTTCTCTGAGTTGCTGGCTCGCGTTAGAACCTTGCTACGTCGCGGTAACAGCACCCCTGCGCAAACCCATATAAAAATGGCTGACCTTGAGGTCGACCTGCTCAAACGCAGGGCAATTCGGGGAGGAACGCGCATAGACCTGACGGCTAAGGAGTTTGCGTTGTTAGAGCTACTGCTGCGTCGTAGAGGCGAAGTGCTCTCAAAATCGCTCATCGCCTCTCAAGTCTGGGATATGAATTTCGACAGCGATACCAATGTGATTGAAGTGGCCGTCAGAAGGCTCAGGGCGAAAATTGATGACGACTTCGACGTTAAGCTGATCCAGACCGTCCGAGGTATGGGTTACATGCTCGACTCACCGGACTTGGATCAGAGATGAACCGCCTCTCCCTCACCACCCGCCTGAGCTTGATGTTCATGCTTTCGGTGACCGTCGTGCTAACTGTTGCCGGCGTCAGTTTCAATCATCTAAGTCAGCATCATTTCAAGATGCTGGATCAACAAACCCTGGACGAAAAACTCAGCTCAACCCAACGAATTTTGGGAGAGCTGCACAACATCGATCAATTCAGTGAGTTAAAACCACAACTTGAGGCGTTGCTGGGGGCCCACCGAGATTTGACGGCAATCATCCTGAACAGCGAAGGAAAGTTGTTTTTCGCTAGTCCCGGGCCCGTCACTGTGCCAGAGCAACTGCGCACGCTCGATAGTCAAACAATGTGGGAATGGAAAGACCATGAGCAGACTTACCGCGGCGTGACCGCCCCGGCAATGGTTTCCGGACAGATTAAACCGCTGACCGTGATCTTGATCTTTGATGTGACGCAGCACATGTCTTTCTTCGAAACGCTTCAGCAATGGTTCTGGACAGGATTGGTCATCAGCGCACTGGCCAGTGCCGCACTGGGGTGGATGGTAGCACGCAGCGGTATGCGACCTATTCGGCAGTTGACCATGGTCGCGGCATCTATGTCCGCCGGTTCGCTGAAAGACCGCATACCATTGGCACCCGTGCCAAAAGAACTCCAACAGATGGTGACATCGTTCAACGCCATGTTGTCTCGTCTGGACGATGCGTTTGTTCGGCTTTCAAATTTTTCCGCAGACATTGCTCATGAGCTGCGAACGCCCGTCAGTAATCTGATGACGCACACTGAAGTCGTGCTCTCACGAAAAAGAAACATTGAGGACTACGAAGACAATCTGTTTTCAAATCTCGAAGACTTGAAGCGTATGTCTCGCATGATCGATGACATGCTTTTTCTGGCCAAGTCCGACAATAAATTGATCAAGCCAGAAAACACCCAGATAGAGCTGCGGGAGGTGGTGGGAACATTGCTCGAATACTATCGCCTGCTGGCTGACGAGCGAGGCATTGAGCTTCGCGTATTAGGTGCTGGAAGTGTTAGCGGCGACGTATTGATGCTGCGCAGGGCTATCTCGAACTTACTGTCGAATGCGCTACGTTACACGCCAGAGGGAGAAACCATTTGCGTGGACATCTGCCAGACAAAAACCTCGACGGTGCTGACGGTACAAAACCCCGGGACGACTATTGCGCCCAAGCACCTAGATAAACTTTTTGATCGTTTTTACCGCGCAGATCCTGCGAGACGTGAAGGGAGCCCCAGTAACGCAGGACTGGGGTTATCGATTACTCGATCCATCATTGAAGCTCATGAGGGCAGGATATGGTGCACTTCAGCCGATGGAACAACTGTTTTTCATATTGAACTCTCTAGTGCCGGTACCAAACGTGCCTAAGAATGACGATGCTTCGAGCCAACGTTTAGCCCAAGAGCCGATTCCTGAAGTACCAGTAGTAACGGGAGTGCTGTCATGTTTGACGTATATCAACAATCTCCATTCAACCAGCGCTATTGTTTACAGGTGGCCGGGTGGTCAATCAACCAAAGTAGGTTAAGTGGGAAGTAACCTCATCTTGGAAAGCGCTGTTACGGTTGATCCTAGAGTCGGCTGCCATACCCTCTACGCATACTGCTCGACTGCATACTGATTCAGCGCGGTCCAACCGTGCGAACGTTCCCCTTAGTCTGGAGATTTGCCATGCAAGCACCACTGAAATTAGTTTTAGCCGCTCTAATCGCAGCCATCGCCATAGTCGCCAATGCCACGGAAGCTCACCCTCCGGCTGAAGCCCCGCTACCCACCACCGAGACAAGCACTCAGCCCCAGTCTGATGCCGATCATGCCATGACTCAGCAAATGCAGAAGATGCAAGCCGCCCGCGACAAAGTTTCCGCCGCCAAGACGCCTGCCGAGCGCCGGGCCGCTATGCAGGAGAGCATGCAGACCATGAAAAACTCCATAGCCATGATGCGGACTATGCACGCAGGCAAAGGTTGTAATGAAATGGGCATGCCAGGCTCAGCAAATGGCGGTACAGGAATGATGGACATGATGATGAAGATGATGGATCAGCAGTCCAGCATGATGAATATGCAGATGTCCAAATGAAAACTTACTTGATGCAACGGCGCACCTTTCTTGGAGGGTTAGCGTTGACCGGGCTAGCTGGCCCCTGGTTACAGGCATGGTCGGCAGACACCATGACCGCCTCGTCCACACCTCTTGGACTACCGTTGCTGGCACCAGAGCTGCTACCGACTGGCAGCTCACTGCGAGAAATTCCCAAATTAGCCAACACCAGCAGCGTACCAGGCTACTTTGAGGCAACTCTGACCGCTGCGCCTGTCTCAGTTCCCTTTGTTCCCGGAAAAACCGCGACCGAATTCTGGGCCTACAACGGGGGCCTGCCTGGCCCGCTGATCGAGCTGTTTGAGGGGGACAAGGTCGCAATCACCTTCGTCAACAATCTTACACAGCCATCCACTATTCACTGGCACGGCTTGCCAGTACCGTCGGACCAGGACGGTAATCCGCATGATCCTGTACCGCCAGGCGGGCGCCGTACTTACAGTTTCAATTTGCCCGAAGGCAGCGCAGGCACTTATTGGTATCACCCGCATCCGCACCAAAATACCGCGGAACAAGCGTTCCGAGGCTTGGCAGGTCCACTGTTGATAAGGTCGCGGCATGACCCTCTGGCTCATTTACCAGAGAGGTTGCTGGTGGTTTCAGACCTCAAACTCGACAGTTATGCCACCATCGCACCGAACGAAGCCAACGACTGGATGAATGGTCGCGAAGGTCAGTTCGCCTTGGTCAATGCCCAGCACCAACCCGTTTTACCATTCGCCGCCGGAGGTCGTGAGCGCTGGCGCGTCGTGAACGCCTGTAGTGCTCGCTATCTGCAACTCGCGCTGCCCGGTAGCACGCTAACGTTGGTCGGCACCGACGGTGGTCTGCTCGAAAAGCCACAGTCGGGGTTGACCGAATACCTGCTGGCCCCAGCTCAGCGGATCGAACTGATAATCGACGCGGGCAGCCGTCGCGACCGAGTGGAATTGAACGCTAATGTCTATGCGCGCGGCAAGATGGGCAAAGTGGCGCCCGATCACATCATGCCGCTGCTGACAGTTGATTTTACGACAGTCACAGCCACTGGCCAGGCAGCCCTGCCGCTTAAGCTCGGCTCAGTACCCGACCTTGGTGCGGCCACCGCAAGCAAACAGGTGGTATTCAGCGAAAAAATGAGTATGGCCAACGGTCGCCATAGCGTGCAGTTTCTGGTCAACGACCAAGAATACGACATGCAACGTATCGATCTGGTGAGCCGAATCAACGAGGTAGAGCTCTGGGAAATCGTCAATCACTCTGACATGGATCATCCCTTCCACCTGCATGGCAATCAGTTCCAAGTGGTTGAGCGGGAGTTTGACGGCGTTGTCACACCGGTATCTTTCCGTGCATGGCAAGACACCGTCAACCTGCGTTCAAGTGAAATCGTACGCATTAAAACCTTACAGCGATTGCCTGGTCTGCGGATGTTTCACTGCCACATCCTCGAACACGAAGAGATGGGCATGATGGGGCAACTCAATGTGGTTTGATCACGAACGACAATAAAATCTTCGGCCGCAGTCGCTCCAGACGCGAACACACTGAAAGATTGCTCGGACCGTTAGAAGCGTGCACTCCTCGTCGGTTAGCTCGGTCATCGTTCAAAATAAGGAACTGACCGAGCTCGACGTTAGATAAACCTGCGGTTAATCAATGGAAATGCACTTGATATCCAACGAGTGGACGATCGCATCAGTGAAATAGGCTGAAACCTGGCGCAGGCGCAAAGCTTACTGAATTGTAATCGACCAACACGCTGTCGTGTGGCATCGTGTCACAGCTTCAGTAAGCAGGCATATTTAATCTATCACTTGAGCCAATCTTTATAATGCGGCAGATACAAAAGCTCGTCTGTTGACGCGAACAAAACCGAACACTATAAATCCAGATAATCCATATAAAATTAAACGACGGCCTGTGCCGTGAGGAGTCTTGCATGTCATTGTTTAAAACTTCAACTCTGGGGGTGGCACTTACTGCCGGAATGCTTTTGAGCGCGGTAGCCCTGGCGCATCCAAAGCTCATATCTTCAATCCCTGCTGATGGTGTTGTCTACGCAGCACCCGCTAAAATTGAACTCCACTTTTCGGAAACTCTTTCGACTCAGTTTTCAGGCGCCAAACTGATAATGACGGATATGCCCGGCATGCCTAACTCACCGATGAGTATTAAAGCTAATATCTCTGGCAGTGGGGATCCTAAGGTCATGATCATAACACCCTCGTCCCCGCTCACCACGGGTTCTTATAAAGTCGAATGGCGGGCAGTTTCTTCCGACACTCATCCAATGACTGGTCACTTTTCTTTTAAAGTGAAATGATACATGAGCGACTCAATCAATATTATTCTTCGCTTCGCTCTTTATATGGACCTGATGCTGTTATTCGGCCTGGCAGTCTTCGGCTTGTATAGTCTTAAGGGAAAAGAGAGGGTATCCGGCGCTGTTCTAAACTTTGAGTCGCTCCTGTTCGGCACCGCCATTATCGCTATACCCCTATCCCTTTTCGCCATGTTATTGCTCGCTAAAATGATGAGTGGCGTCTCTGATTTCATGGAGCTTCATCATCACATTTTCCAAATGATTCTGATGGGCACTGATGTTGGATTGAGCTGGATGGTTAGAATAATATCCCTGACACTGGCGTGCATAGCCGTCGCGTTGAATAGACGCTTCGCGACTCCAAGTTTATGGGCAGTTACCCTATTCAGTGCTATCGCCCTGGCAACTCTCGCATGGACAGGGCACGGCGCCATGGATGAAGGCAGCCGTCGTTACCTGCATTTCACCAGCGATATCCTTCATCTTTTGGCAGCAGGTGGCTGGTTAGGTGCCATCGCAGGATTCTTCCTATTGCTGCGAGCAAAGCCGCTTATGGGCGAACAGGAGGTGCGGATTTTGGCGAGAGCCTTGACCGGATTCGAGTCCGCGGGTGCATTGATTGTAGTGACCCTAGCCCTGTCCGGAATAGTGAACTATCTTTTCATCGTCGGGCCTGTTTTTGACCACGTCATATTTAGCATCTACGGGGTGCTGTTACTTATAAAAATATTACTGTTTGCAGGGATGATTGTATTGGCAATCCTTCATCGTTTTCATTTGAGTCCTTCATTAGCCCGCTCTATTAAAGAAGGCGAATACACCGTTGCCGTTAATGCCCTTAGACGCAGCATGACCTTGGAATTCACATTAGCGATAGTCATTGTGTGCTTGGTTGCGTGGTTAGGAACGTTGAGTCCTGACATGGAACCATTAGCTAACTGAGAAAAAAATCTGAGGTGTGCAGGCGTGGTCGCGAGCTGCTTGCTCCGACCATAAAGCGAAGTTAACGTCAATGAGGATCATTGAATATTTTTCAGGGCATTGGGAATATCTTGGCTTCGATCAGTTGCAGCACCTGAACAGATTTTGTTAGGGACGTAAGTCGGAAAAATTACTTTCACTCTCAGTCCGATACCATTTGGCCCTGTTTCAAGTAAGACCTTGGCACCGTGTTGTTCGGCAATAGTGTTAACAATTGACAGCCCCAGCCCACTGCCAGGGCCTATTTGGTTGCTACCGCGATAAAAGCGCTCAAGCACCCTTTCGCGATCCACTTCACTTATTCCTGGGCCATTGTCACTTACTTCAAGGATGACCCCTTGGTCGGTTTCCTTTACCGCCAAGTCGATTTTTGCAAGAGTCCCCGCATACCGAATCGCGTTGTCCACTAAGTTGTTAAGCAAGATACGTAGCGAATCGCTATCCCCCAGAATGCTAAATGACGCATGTTCGGTCAGCCCGAGATCGATATTTGAAGCCTCGGCCCTGCGAACCTGATCAGTGATCACCGACTTGCAAAGAGCGGATAATTCAACAGCCTGCATAGGCGGCGATTGCGCATCAGGCTCCAGGCGAGCCAATGTCAACAACTGTTGTGTCAGATGAGTAAGACGGGTGACGCCCGCCTGGACTTGCGACAGCGATTCCCGACGGTCTACATCTAGCGTAGCCCGCTGCGCCAACTCCACCTGGATGCTAAGCGCTGCCACGGGGGTGCGTAGTTCGTGTGCGGCATCAGCAATAAAGTGTTTTTGCATCATGAAAGCATTTGCCAGGCGCTTTAGTAGGTCGTTGAGGGCGTCAACCAGAGGTTTAACCTCGTCAGGCAGATCTGTCGAAGCAATGGGTTGGAGACTGTTCACGTTGCGCGCCGACAACTCTGTCGCGACAGTTCGCAGCGGTTTAAGTCCGTAGCTGATACCAAACCATAAAAACAGGGCCAGAAAAGGAACCAGCGATACGACCGGCCACAGTAAGTGCAAGGCTAACCCGGCGAGCTCTTCCCATCGTTTATTTTGCGCTTGGGCTACACGAAAAATCTTATCGCCGCGCTGGCTTACGAATGTGTGCCACGTACTGTCCCCGACTCGAACATCACTCAATCCAGTTTCCAGCGGTGGAGGGAGCATGAGTGCTGAGTCGGTCGTGTAGTTCAAGACTCCTGCACTCCAGACCTGAAGCAATACCTCATCAGTATTATCGTCACGCAATGGACTGGGTTTATTCCTCGTCAGCACAACCCGTTCACCAGGGTCCACATTAATGTGTTCTGCGAGATAACGCATTTGCTCATCGAGCAGATCGTTCAACTCAAGTACGGCGCCCCAATAAGTACCGGCGCTTGCCAGCAGTCCTGCCACAAAAGTGGCTGGCAACAGCCATAACAGCAAGCGCCGACGGATCGAACTCATGAGTCTTCTCCTATGTGATAACCGACCCCTCTAACGGTTCGGATCACCTGCGCCCCAAGCTTTTTACGAAGATTGTGAATGTGAACTTCCACCGCATTACTGCCCACTTCGTCTCCCCAACCGTACAGGCGATCCTCCAGCTGCTCGCGGGAGATCACCGCCTCCGACTCTTTCAGCAGTTCGTGCAGTAACGCATATTCCTTGGCCGATACACTGACGGGTTGATCGCGAAGCCACAGAAGGTGTCGCACAGGATCAAGGCGCAATGGGCCGCCTCGAAGTTCGGTCTGCACACGCCCGGATTGACGTCGACTGACGGCGCGGATGCGTGCAACCAACTCCTCGATGGCAAACGGTTTAACCAGGTAATCGTCAGCTCCGTTATCAAGGCCCGCTACACGATCTGGTAGAGAGTCTCGGGCGGTGAGTATGATCACCGGCAAGCTCTGGTCGTGCTGACGTAAAACCTTGAGCACCTGCATTCCATCCTGACGCGGCAGTCCCAGGTCGAGTAACAGCAACCCATAAGGGGTGGTTTCCAAAGCGAGGACAGCGGCCTTGCCGTCCGTGACCCAATCCACTGTGTAACCTTCTTGGCGCAAGCCTTTTTGCAAGCCGCTGCCGATCATCGGGTCGTCTTCTGCCAGTAGTATTCGCATTGCCTGATCCCTTCCCTACATCATTCAGCGCTTCGCCAAATTATCGCGCAGTGTGCCGAAGTCTTGGCTGCGCACATACGGTGCGCAGGTCATAGATGAGTCTGACACAACAAGGCCAGTGCTGAAGCGCGAACTCTGACCACTTCTAGATTGATAAGACTGCCAGCGCCATCCTTAAGGTGGACTTAAGGAAACAACCACTAAGGTGCTCATCATCGGCACCGTGATCACACGTGATGCTTTCAAGTTTCCTGACTGGATCGCCCTATGGAAGAGCTCAATCGCACTTTATTTTTGGCCATCAGTGCCAGCGTGCACTCCTCGGTGGAAATGCGCCTAGTGGCGACTTTTCTGGCGCAGTGGCTCATCACAGTTGTACCGCTTTTGTTAATTGGATTGTGGCTGCGAGGCACACGCCAATACCGAGTTGCTGCAGTAACCGCCACCCTGAGCGTCGTGTTCGCGCTTGGATGCAACCTGCTTATCAGTACCCTTTGGTTCCATCCGCGCCCCTTCATGGTCGGACTAGGACAAAACCTACTCCAGCACGCCCCAGAGTCCTCATTCCCAAGCGATCACGCCACGGTGATGTTCACGCTGGCCTTGGCTCTGATGTGGGCATCGCTGCACAGGCTTGGCGTATTGATTTTGCTGCTGGGCACATTGGTCGGCTGGGCACGTGTCTATTTAGGCGCGCATTTCCCATTCGATATTGCCGGGTCGTTGCTGGTCTCGTTGATAAGCGCGTGGCTGATCCCGCAGGCGCTGAGGTTCGGACATCTTGGCGAGCGTTTGCTCGACACGCTTGAGCGCCTTTATCAACGGATGGTCCCACTGGCCAGTCGCCGCAACACTTATTGATACGGGAAACGGTAATGCCTTATCCGCAAAGTCTTACGAGCCCTGCTACTCGTTCTCAAAGAATATCCCATGCATAAACATTGTTTTATTTCAGTGGTAGTGCTGTTGGTGGGTTGCGTGAGTTACCACCCACATCCGCTAGCGCCCCTGGCAATGATGGGTTCCTATGAAGAGCGGACGCTAACGAATACGCAGCTTCAGCGCTTCATCACTGCACACGACAGCAAAACCACTGGCGTCTGGGGACTGAGCAAATTAACGCTGGCGGCCTATTACTACAGCCCTGAACTGGACGCAGCACGCGCCAAATTTGCTAGCAGTGAGGCGGCGGTAGAAACGGCTGATCAACGAACCAACCCGTCTCTGTCGTTGCCCTTGCAGTATGCCGATCAGCCGATCAAGCCCTGGACTTACGGACTGGCCCTCGACATCCCGATTGAGACTGCGGGTAAACGTGGGTATCGAGTAGCGCAAGCGCAACAGCTTTCAAACGTTGCCCGTCTGAATATCGGCCAAACCGCTTGGGAGGTCAGAAGTCGTCTTCGTAGCGCATTGCTCGATCTTTACGGTGCCAGCCAACACCATTCAATCATCGAGCTTCAGGTCAGCATCCAGCAAAGCATAGTTACCATGCTGAAAGAACAGCTTTCGCTGGGTTCGGTCGCTACGTTCGAGTTGAGCCAGGAACAGATCATTCTGGAGCGTGATCGTAGCGATTTGGCTCAAAGCGAACGGCAAATGCTGGACGCCAAAGCGCTCATCGCTACGACCGTTGGGGTCACTCTAAAAGCGCTTGATTCCATCGATATAAATCTGAGCGATTTCAATAACCTTACGCTACAGATCCCTGCAAGTACCGCGCGCCGCCAAACCATTCTGAATCGCATGGACATCCTCGGCGCGCTAGCCGACTACAACGCGAGCCAGGCGGCTCTCCAATTGGAAGTTGCACGGCAATATCCGAACCTGTCACTCGGGCTTGGATATTCGTTCGACCAAGGGGTAAACAAGTACAGCATGACACCCGCTGGCTTCACCCTGCCCCTATTCAACCGAAATGAAGGCCCTATCGCGCAAGCCGAAGCGCACCGCAAGGAAGTCGCCATCCATGTCGAAGCACTTCAAGACCAAGCGATCAATCAAACAGACAACGCCCTAAAGCACTATCGCTTGGCCATCGAGAACCTCGCGCTTATCAACACACAAGAGAAGACGCGAACAGCCGTCTTCGATGCTGACCAACGTTCCTTTAATTTAGGCGCGATCAGCCGAATCACACTATCAAGATCACGTCGTGCGGTGAATGTCGATGCAATGACCCACGTCGATGCGGTGGTTCAGGTCCAGCAAGCCATCAGCCAACTTGAAAATGCCATCCAGCAACCGCTCGATGAAACCCCGTTGCACGCCCAGCCATTAGAGGCGGTCATTCGAAAATGAATACACTCCTTCGTAGCAAAACCTCACGAGTCGCGTTGTTGGTGACAGCCCTCATCGGATCAGTTGCTGTAGGTTTTTTTTCTAGCCAAGTCCTGACCGCCACGCCTGCAACTTCGGCCACACCCCCTTTGAAAAGAGTCACGACCGAAGGAGGTCTGACCATCGTCACACTGGATGAAGCAACCCAGACGATCAGCGGTATTCAGAGTGAGCCGATCATTGCGTCAAAGCATCCGGTGGAACGGTTGGTATACGGCACCGTGCTTGATGTACAGGGGCTGAATGATTTGAGCGCTCGTTACGCTATGGCTCAAGCAGATTCAGTGACGGCAAAGTCTGCCATTTCAGCTTCCGGCCAGGATTACGAGCGCAATCTCGCGTTGTTTAAAAGCAACCAAAGCGTGGCGTTGAGTGTGCTGCAAACTTCGCAAGCGGCGTGGATTGCAGACAAGGCCAAATTACAAGTGGCTAGTGCAAGCCTTCGGTCGATCCATAACAGCGCGCGGCAACAATTTGGTGCGCCCTTGGCAAGCATGATTGAGGCGCAGGACGCCCCACTCCTGCAAAAACTGTTAAGCCGCGAGGAAATGCTGTTGCGCATTGCGCTTCCCCTTGGTGCTGATTTAGTGGCCCCTGTACTGATCTCGATTGAGTCCGGCAAACACCTTCGGCAAGCAGCTCAGCTCATTTCAGTCTCCCCTCAGATCGATTCTTCGACTGAAGGCCGCGCATACCTTTACCGAGCGGCAGCAACCCTTCCGGTCGGCAGCAAAGTAGTTGCGTACTTACCGTTGGCCACTCCAGAGAGCACCAGCCTCCTCATTCCTGACGCTGCCATTTTATGGTTTGGCGGTCAGCCGTGGGCCTATGTACAAATCGCAAAAAAACGATTTACCCGCCGCCCTGTCGAAGAGCAAACCCCCTACGAAGATGGGTACTTGGTTAGCTCCGGGTTCAGATCTGGCGATCGCGTCGTGGTACAGGGCGCTCAGCTGCTGTTATCCGAAGAACAGCGGCCATCCGTCACTGCGTCCGCGTGCAAAGACCCTGAATGTGACGACTAATCAGACGACAGCGAATACATCATGTTGAATTCAATTATCCGCTTCGCCGTACGATTGCGCGGGGTCGTTATTGCCCTCGCTTGTTTATTGGCAGGTTATGGCATCTTCACCCTAACCCAGGCCCGACAAGATGTTTTTCCCGAGTTTGCGCCACCCCTTGCGGTTATTCAGACCGAAGCGCCTGGATTATCTTCCGAACAAGTTGAAATGCTGGTTACCCAATCGGTAGAAAATGCAATGGGTGGCACGCTGGACCTTGCAAGCATGCGGTCCAAGTCGCTACCAGGGTTATCGATGGTGACGTTGACCTTCAAGGATGGAGCCGACATTTACCGCGCTAGACAACTCACTGCAGAGCGACTCAGCACGCTAACCGGTATTCTTCCTCATGGGGTCAAACCTCCTGCGTTATTGCCGCTAACCTCATCGACCAGTGTCACTCTTGTCGCGGGTATCACCTCTGACACTCGCTCGCTGATGGAACTGCGCACACTGGCGCAGTGGACGATCAAACCGCAATTGTTGCGCGTGCCCGGCGTCGCGGACGTAATCGTATTCGGCGGCGATCTAAAGCAATTTCAAATTCAGGCAGACCCCGAAAAGCTGGTGCAGTACGGTTTGTCTCTCCAAGACATATTGGGTGGTGCGCAGCGCGCAACCGGGGTGAGTGGCGCAGGCTTTCTGGAAACTGCCAACCAGCGCATTGTCTTGAATACCGAGGGTCAGACCGTTACACCAGAGCAGTTGGCTCAAACTGTACTCAACTACCGCAATGGTGTCGCCGTGCGCCTGGGCGACGTCGCCTCGGTCGCCTATGGGGCTGCTCCTGCAGTGGGCGCGGCGGCCATCGAGGGTAAGCCCGCGGTGTCGCTGATGGTCGAAAGCCAATACGGCGCCGATATGATGAGCGTTTCCAGTAGTGTGGAAAGCGCCCTGAACAGTTTGAAACCTGCGCTGGACGCAGAACAGGTGAGCCTATATCCAGACATCTTCCGCCCAGCCAGGTTTATCGAAACCGCGATTGGTCATTTGCAGACAGCACTGCTATTGGGAGGCGTGTTAGTGGTGCTGGTGCTGTTTCTGTTTTTGCTCAATATCCGCACTGCGATCATCTCGGCTACGGCGATTCCGCTGTCCTTGTTAACAGCAGTGATCGTACTCCATCACTTTGGTGTGAGCCTTAACACCATGACCTTGGGCGGCCTGGCCATTGCCTTGGGAGAGGTGGTGGACGATGCCGTGGTCGACGTAGAGAACATCTTCCGTCGACTGCGCCAAAATCAAGCGCTGGAGCATCCTATCTCAGCGGCCTTGGTGGTATTGCGCGCCTCATACGAAGTCCGCAGTGCTGTGGTGTATGCCACTCTGGTAGTTGTGCTGATTTTCCTTCCGGTACTGGCGCTGTCAGGGATCGCTGGAAAACTGTTCGCACCCTTGGGGCTCGCCTATATTCTGGCGATTTTGGCCTCCCTCGTGGTAGCCCTAACGGTCACGCCAGCACTGGCATTTATGTTGTTGACCACTAAGCGACTCCAATCGGACGAACCAAAGTTGGTGCAGCGACTGAAGACCCGCTACCTGAAATTACTCGCCAGCATCGAATCGCACTCTCGCCCAATCGTCTGGATGATCGTCATTCTCTGCACAATGGCGGCCAGCGCGCTGCCGTTTTTTGGCGGTAACTTCATACCGGAATTGAAGGAGGGACATTACCTGATCCATATGGCGTTGGCCCCAGGCTCCTCTTTGACCGAATCCATGCGTGTGGGCAACCGTGTGGCACAGGAGCTAAGCAAAGTCCCCGGGGTGCGGCTGGTAGCGCAACGCGCAGGGCGAGCCAGCGAAGTAGTCGATCCAACCGGTGTCCACGTCAGTGAGTTCGAGGTGGATTTGAATAGCGTGTCGGCTGCTGAGGAAACCAAAGCCGTGGCGCGCATCCAACAAGTGCTGGCCAGCTTCCCGGGATTGACGACGTCAGTAAACACATTCCTGACTGAGCGGGTGGACGAAAGTATCTCTGGCGTAACAGCACCGGTCGTCATCAATGTCTTTGGTCCTGATCTCGATGTACTGGACAGCAAAGCCCAGGAAATCGCTCAGGTGATAAGCCAAATCCCAGGCAATATCGGCCTGAGAGTTGAGTCCGCCCAGCATGTGCCGCAATTGACAATCAGGCTGCGGCCTGAGCAATTGACGCACTGGGGGTTCGAGCCGGTCGACGTCATGGACGCGATTCAGGTCGCCTATGACGGAGTGACCGCCAGCCAAATCTATCAGGGTAACCAGACTTATGATGTCACCGTCTCGTTGGCTTCCACGGCCCACCACACGATCGCGACTGTCGGGTCACTGCTGCTGCGTAGCAAAACCGGAACAACGGTACCTTTGGATCAGTTAGCGGTAATCACTCAAACCACCAGCCGTTATCAAATCATGCACAGCGGTGCACAACGCCTGCAAACAGTGTCGACCGCCGTGAGGGGTCGGGCGGTGAGCGACTTTGTTCAGGAGGCTAAGCGGCGAATTAACCAAGAGGTTACTCTTCCCAAAGGCACCTACGTTTTGTTTGCTGGGGAAGAGCAAGCACGTGTTCAATCTCAGCAGGATCTAATGGTTTACACCGCGGTTGCTATCGTCGGAATCATCATCCTGCTATTCCTTGCGCTCAAAAGCATACGCGCATTAATTTTGGTGCTTGTAAATCTACCCTTCGCACTGGTAGGTGGCGTCCTGACAGTCCTGATCTACGGTGGAAACCTCTCACTGGGCTCCCTTGTAGGGTTTGTTACCCTGTTCGGTATAACGCTGCGCAACTCGATCATGCTCATCTCGCATTATTCACACCTCGTGAATGAGGAAGGCATGACATGGGGCCCGGAAGCGGCTCGGAGAGGCGCCGCTGAACGCCTGGTGCCGATTCTGATGACGGCCGTTGTGACCGCGCTGGGACTGCTACCTTTGGCGCTCGCCAGTGGTGCAGCGGGTAATGAAATCGAAGGGCCTATGGCTATCGTAATCTTGGGTGGGCTAGTGAGCTCGACCCTACTCAATCTGTTGGTATTACCGACCCTGGCGTTACATTTTGGACGCTTTGAACGGCGCGTTGAAGAATTTCCCGCTGCCGTCGCCACCGCTTCGTAACGCTCGAGCGATTTATCCACAAGACACAAAACATGATTGCTTCATCACCAACATTGCACAGGTAACCTGCTCATGATGACGTCCATGGTCTCATCGGTCATCGAGTTCCTCACGGTGAATCCGCAGGTTGCCTATCTGGCGGTATTTCTTCTGGCACTTTCCGAGTCAATCCCGATTATCGGTGCCGTCGTTCCCGGCACAGCCGTGATCCTTGCGCTCAGTGCCTTGGTGCCAAGTGGGGTGCTTTTACTCTGGCCGTTGTTAGTCGCCGCCACGTTAGGTGCAATTGCCGGTGATGGTCTCTCGTTCTGGCTCGGACATCGATACCACCGTGCGATTCTTGGTTTCTGGCCCTTAAACCGCTACCCCGGATTGATTCAGAGCAGCGAGGTCTTTTTTAAGCGTCATGGTGCCAAGAGTGTGTTTCTCGCCCGCTTCGTACCGGGCGTGCGCGCCTTCATCCCACTTCTTGCCGGGATGATGGGAATGGCGGTCAATCGGTTCTATGCCGTCAATGTTGCCTCGGCACTCGCATGGGCTGCGTCGCATATCCTGTCAGGCGTACTGGTAGGCGCAACGTTCAGCATTCTCGGGGCAACCGCCAAGCCACTCGCGATCCTGCTGGTCTTAATACTTGCGGCAGGCTGGGTACTGCTAAATATCGTGCGCTGGGCGTTGCGGCGCGGTGTTCCTTACTTCATCAATGCATGGGGGCGGCTTCGGTGCTGGGTCAGCACCCACGATTCTTGGTTGAGCCGCAGTCTCACGCCCTTGCTCGATCAAACTCGGCCCGAGGCGCGGACGCTCGCAGTATCGGCAGTACTTCTCGTCAGCGCAGCTTGGCTGTTCTTCGGCACCCTTGAAGATGTTGTCACCGGTGACCCATTGCTGCTTGCCGACAGCGCGATATACCGTGCGTTGCAAGATCTTCGCACAGCTCCCGGCGATGCAGTAATGATCGCTATTACTGAACTTGGCGACACCAAGGTCGTGGTGCCGGTCACTGTAGTCGTCTTACTCTGGCTCATGTGGAAACGCGCCCGGCGCACTGCTGCCTATTGGCTGATTGCGATTGCTGGTGCATCGATTCTTAATACAGTCATAAAAGTTGCGTTGCATCGAGCTCGACCTGATGAGCTTCTTTATTCAGGGTGGAGCGCCTTTTCCTTCCCAAGCGGCCATAGCACAGTCAATGCCGTGCTCTACGGTTTCCTGGCGTTTCTCATTGCGCGTGAGATGCGCCCGACATGGCGCCTGGCGATCGCCCTCAGCGCGGTAACCCTGGTATTTCTCATTGCGTTCTCACGTCTTTACCTAGGAGCGCATTGGTTTTCCGACGTGCTCGGGGGACTGGCGTTCGGGTCCGCGTGGCTGGCACTGCTCGGACTGTCCTACTTGGGACGCCCAGCAGGATGCATTGAGCCAAAGGGCCTGCTTGCCGTCGGATTCTCGGCACTGGTCGCCGCTGGAGGATTCAATATCTATCGTAACCATGCGACCGACAGTGTTCGATATGCCGCCTCCGACAGAACTCCATCAATGGCCGCCACCCATTGGTGGGTCTCGGGTTGGCAGTTACTGCCGACGCGGCGTATCGACCTAACCGGCGAGACGAATGAAGCATTAACGTTCCAGTGGGCAGGAGACCTTAATGGCTTGCAAGATGTCCTGCAGCGCAACGGGTGGCGCAGCTCGGCGGACTGGACGCCCTCTAATGCGCTGAATTGGCTTTCAGTCCAGACTGACCCGGCAGCTCTTCCAGCTATTCCACTTTTCGCCAGTGGTCGTCTCCCCAGTCTGACGCTCGTCAGACCGAGTAGTAATGACGCACCCGCCCCCTCGCGCCTCGTGCTTCGAGTGTGGGCCGTCGATTTCAAGCTCACGAACGAGCGTGCGTCAGCGCTGTGGATGGGCTCGGTTGTGGAGGAACGCTTTTATCATCCCCTATCCCTGGTCACGTTGACATCAACCCAGCCCGGAGTGAATGCACCTCGGAGCACGCTAGCTGAGGCGTTAGACGACTCGCGGCTCCTACCTCGCCCCCCTGGAACCGCAGATGAGGATTGGGATGGTGAAGTTCTGTTAGCACGCCGAGGCGGACCCACGTGTTGCGGTCACCCCTTGTAAAACCGGTGACTCGTTCGATCAAAGCGAAACTTCTCCGCTCTTCGCCTGATGAAATGACTGTTTCTTAACAAGCAACAAGACCAGAGCTGTTGCAGCCAGCAATGCCCCCATCAGAAATGTGCTCTCTGACCCAAGGCTTTGCCATAGCCAACCCGCAAGAACGCTGGCGATCAGCATGCATACGCCACTAACCAGATTGAAGATACCGAACGCGGTGCCCTTAAGCTTTCCAGGCGTTTTATCGGCGACCATTGAGGCGAGAATACCTTGGCTGAATCCCATATGAAGCCCCCATAACGCGACGCCTAGCATCATCGTGATGACGGAGTTGGACTGGGCAAGCAGCAAATCCGCGAGGACTAGTAACCCCATACCCACACAGAGCAGCTTCGTGCGACTGATACGGTCAGATAACCAACCGGCAGGGTACGCGGACAACGTATAGAAAAGTGCCATCACTACCATCACCAGCGGAACCCAGGTGGTCGACAAGCCTATTTGTTGAGCCCGTAATATCAGAAATGCTTCACTGAACCTGGCAAGTGTAAATACCCCCCCAACAACTACCACCCACCAATATTCATAGGAAAAGTCGTCCAGCACTTTCCAATGAATGGGCGATCGAGGGCTGCCCCCTGGAGAGGTGTGTATGGGCTCTTTTACACTGGTAACAATGAAAACCACCGCTATCGCCGCCGGGATCACTGCAAACCACAGTACAAGCTGGACATCTGCGAGCCATAACATCAACAAAATGGCTAGAGCCGGGCCAAGGACAGCTCCCACTGTATCCATCGATTGGCGCAAACCAAAGCAGGCGCCTCGGATCTCCGGGGGCGAAACATCCGCGATTATGGCATCTCGCGGCGCGCCCCGAATGCCTTTGCCGATGCGATCCAAAATGCGTGCGGCAAAGACCACTTCTACCGAGTGGGCCAGCGGAAAAAGCGGCTTGGTCAGCGCAGCCAGGCCATACCCAAGCAACAGTAGCCCCTTGCGTCGTCCTATCAAATCGCTGATAGCGCCAGAGAAAATCTTCACGATCATTGCGGTTGATTCGGCAATACCTTCGATCACCCCGACGGTCAATGCACTCGCACCTAACGTAGTAACTAAAAATACAGGCAGTAAACTGTGCACCAGCTCAGACGAGAGGTCCATAAACAGGCTGACAAAACCTAACGCCCAGATCGTGCGCGGAATACGAAGGCGCTTAGCGTTAGTGTGTGGACTTTCACTGTTCAATATTTTCATCCTAAAACGCAGACATCGCCCGAGGCGTTGCTAAATTCCTCGAGCTCGATATCAATTGGATTTCGGGAAATCTTTGCCGACCAGGCAGATATAAGCGAGAAAGCAGCGATGTTCGACTCGTCTGCGCCAGATGCACGTTACAGCATCAATAACGCTTCATGCACCTCAATGGAGGGTATCGGCACATCTGAACGCTGCGCATCAAGCCACCTTCGCATTTTTCCCGTGTCGAAAATTTGACCCTGCTCCATAAGTGTCAATACCAAGGCCTGCGAAATTCGGTAGGGGCCGCAATGGGGACAGTTTCGTTGCTCCCACCCCTCTGCACACTCGATAGTTTCAGCATGACCGGCACAAATCAGGCAGCTCATGAGGCCTCCTTTTACTTTGATGTTTGCCTGCAGCAATCAAGTCGAGAATTAACGCTATCTCTATATCCCACGCTATAGCCCGGACGTGTAAAAGCCAAGCCAACTCCCGATGAAATGACAAATGGATAATTTCGGGCTAACGCCAATGTTTGCAGAACAGATCTTCGAAACTTGATGATGCCGCAAAAGGAGATCGAGATCCCTCGCATCGACTGTTACTATTCCCTAATAGTTTGGTGGTAAATTGCCACCACGCCATGGTAGGAATATGAGCAGTGATCCGCCGATCCTTTTCGTCCCTAAGCTTTTTAAAGCTGCTGTTGATGACACTGTGCGCAGCCACGTTGGTTTTTCTCTGGGCGTTGTATTTCCAGCAAAAAGCAACTTCCCATCACCAAGCCCTGGCGGCAAAAGCCGCAGAGCATCTGAATCTGGCAACCATCGCAGCGGAGAATCTGAATCAGTTAGTTGATCGGGCTCAAGCTATTGGCAAAGTTACGCGCGGTGACATGGAAGACCCGGTACAAGGTCATCGGCGATTGGTAAGGCTATTTGCCGAAGACCCGGTGTTCAAACGCATGAGCCTCTATACCAATGATGGCCAGCTACTGGTTTCTAGCCACTCGGATGAACCACGTCGGATGCCACCGGCATGGCTGAAGCAGTTGCAACAGCATACTGATCATTACGGCTTCAAAGCGCTTCTGCCCAGCTCGATCCCATCTCAAAGCAGCTCATTGTCCCCACGCTTGCGATTACCGTTCCTACTGCCCCTGCTCAACTCAACGACCGGGCAAATGGATAGCATTCTCGTCGTCCAGCTCGATGTGGACTATCTGGCCGCTCTTTTTGAACATATAGATTTCGGCCAAAGCGGTATGATGCGAGTTCTCGACAGTGACGGTCAGGAACGGTTACGCATCAGCAGCAGCGGGATCGTGGTCCCTGAAATAAGGCTAAGTCCCGAACTGACAAATGCCGGAGAACCATCCGGCTTACTCATCCAGAATACTTCTGCTGGCGAGTATCAGAGTATGTATCTGCGGGTGCCACAACGAGGCTTTAGCGTGATGGTAAGTCAGGCATGCGATGAGATCCTTGCCTCATCCCTGCTTTTCTACCGACAACAACTCTGGTTAAACCTGTGCATGACCTTGCTGCTGCTGGTGAGCCTTTTTTGGACGCTACGTGTATTGCGCAATCGCCAACAGGCCTTCGACGCTGTAGAACATGCTCATCAGGTTAACCAAGAGCTCATTGGTCGACTGGAAGAAGAGCATCAGCGAAGTAGCCACGCTGCTGCAACCGATCATTTGAGTGGCCTGCACAACCGTCGCCAATTTCTCGATATGGGTAAACGGGCGCTGGCCAGTCAGCGCGGCAAACGTCGATTATTGGCGATTCTGTTCATCGACATGGACCGCTTCAAATCGATCAACGACTCTTTGGGACACAAGATAGGCGACATGCTGTTGCAGGCGGTTGCCGGACGAATCAGGCGACTGTTAGAGCCCGGCGACGAAGCGGCGCGCTTCGGGGGTGATGAATTTGTCGTGCTGCTGGCTGGAGATCGCAGTGAGGATCAAATCGACCACTGGGTACGAGCACTGGTACAAAAGCTATGCGCGATTTATTCCCTTAACGAACACGAAGTCAGGACCAGCCCGAGCGTCGGAGTCAGCATTTGTCCACGTGACGGCCAGAATGTAGAAGATCTGATTCGCAGCGCCGACACAGCCATGTATTCGGCCAAGCGAGCGGGCCGTGGCCAGTATCGGTTCTTCGATCCGTCGTTAAATATTGTGGATGTCGAGGAGTTCACTCTAGAGCAAGCACTGAGCGCAGCATTAACCGAGCATCAGTTCATTCTCCACTATCAACCGCTAATCCGCCTGGATTCAATGCTTGTGGATGGCTACGAAGCACTGGTTCGCTGGGAACACCCTGAGTTCGGTCTGCTTTATCCAAATCGTTTCATCTCACTGGCTGAGCGCAGTGGATTTATTATTGCGCTTGGTTGGGAAGTGCTTCGTCTTGCCTGTGCGGACCTGGCACTTTGGACGACACAAGGGCGCGAGATACGGCTTGCGATCAACGTATCAGTGATTCAGCTACGTCAGAATGACTTCAGTGAACGGGTGCTCAGGGAGCTTGCGTTTCACGCCATCGAACCGCGCTTTCTGGAGCTGGAAATCACCGCATCTACATTGCTGAATAAGGAGGTGATAGCCATTAACCACCTTGAACGCCTGCGCGATGCAGGCTTGATCATCAGCCTTGATGACTTTGGCAAGGGACACGCAGACTTTGCTCATCTGCAATTGCTGCCGCTAACCAAACTGAAGATCGATCGCGAGTTGATCGCTAGCTTGTCCAACAGCCCCGATGACAGTCCCATTGTTTCGTCCACCATTATTCTGGCTAAACGCTTAGGGCTGGTGGTCGTAGCCGAAGGTGTAGAAACCCGAGAGCAGGTGGTCTGTCTGAAACTGGCTGGCTGCGACATTGCCCAGGGTTATCACTTCAGTCGGCCGATGTCTGCGCAACAACTGCGTGAATACCCGCCCTTCATAAATGCGGCGCAATACAAATAAGCGCGGTGAAAATATCTGGCTGTCAACCTGACGGCCTGGCGACTGACACCCATTAGGTGTCGCAGCCAGGCTTTCAGTCAGACCCTCTCGCCGAGCATCGCAGCAACACCCTGCTCGCCAAGCGCTGGACCTACACTCATACCCACCCCACTGTGCATCAGCGCTACGCTCAACCCCGGCGCGACGTTCAGCAATGAGAACGGGGCTGGTCCCTGAGCTCCGTAGACGCCTTGCCAACGCTCAAGCACATCAAGCTTGCAGCCAAGCGTGTTCTCGGCCAGTTCGAGCAGCCATTTGTCCACCGGTTCGACGTTGAACGGTGAGGCGTCGGTTCCGTAGTCGTGGGAATCTCCGATAATCAACTCGCCGTAGGGAGTCGGACTGACTAGCAAGTGAATTCCATGCTGCTCAAAATGCGGCGTTTCCCGCTGAATCTGCGCGCGAATGGCATCAGCCTCCGGGAGGTCCGAGAAAGCCCCGTAATGAACACAACTTAACCCGGTAAGTATCGAGTGTTGGAGATTCAGCGATGCTTGCGCACGAGCACGAAGCATCTGCAGACGGCATATCTTCGGGTTCAGAGCGGCTATCGGCTCGGCAAGCAGCGTGAGGTAATCATGCCCGGAGCAGACCACGATTTGCCGGCCATGGAAGACGCCGGCGGTGCTTTGCAACCGCCCAGGCTCGACATCACGGACCAGTGTCGAAAAGTGAAACTCGACTCCGAGCTCGCGCTGAAGATAGCTGATCAACTTAGGAATCGCTTCGCGTGAGTACAGTTGTTGATCATCGAAACCATGTAGAGCCGCCCGATGATGGCTAAATTGACCTTCATACAAATCGTCCAGTTGCTGGCCCCGCAGCAGCTCTACTCGGTAGTCAAACGCCTTGGCCCGACCAGCGCAAAAAACTTCTAGCAGGTGTTCTTCCGCCTCGCTGCGAGCGAATAGCAACGAGCCTTTTCGCTTCAGTTCAAAGCCTGCTGGCATACTCCAATCAGCCCAGATATCGCGGCTGGCGCGGGCCAAATCAAGCATCACACCGGGCGGCTGCCCGGTGACCAAGGCTTGGCCGAAATTACGAATCGAGGCACCTACCGGGCTTGCCGAACGCTCAAACAGCCGAACCTTGAGACCGCGCTTTGCCGCCGCGTAAGCGTGGGACAGACCGAGAATCCCGGCCCCTACCACCAGAAAGTCACCGTCGTACTGACTCATGTGCCACTTCCTTATTATTGCTTCGCCGATTTGCCGTCATAGCGCTTGCGCCATTCGGTGAGAATGTTGTCTCGCTCCTTCGACGCCCATGCAAAGTCGTTCTTTATCAGGTGTTGTTCGTAGTCAGCCGGCAACTCGGCAGGTGGTTTGGCAATGCCTGCCTGGGCGAGAACAGCAAAATTCTGCTTGTACAAGTCCATCGCAGCGGTGCTTGCGGAGAAATCGGCCAGGCGTTTTGCGGCGTCGGCATGAGGGCTGCCCTTGATCACAGCAGTAGCTTCGATTTCCCATCCCAGACCCTCATTGGGCAGGATGATGTCCAGCGGTGCTCCTTGGCGCTTCAACTGAATAGCCGGATATTCAAAAGAAATACCTATTGGGAACTCACCGGCCGCTGCCATCTTGCAAGGTTTAGAACCCGAATGAACGTACTGGCCGATGTTTTCATGCAGGGCATCCATGTACTTCCAACCTTTGGCTTGGCCGAAGGTCTGAAGCCAGGCACTGACATCCAGGAATCCGGTGCCAGATGAAGCCGGGTTAGGCATTACGATCTTTGCGCGATATATCGGATTGGTCAGATCTTGCCAACTAACGGGCCGGGGCAAGTGCTGCTTTTCGGCTTCAATGGTGTTGAAGCAAATGGTCGCAGCCCACACATCCATGCCGACCCAAGCTGGCGGATTAGCCGGATCACGGTATTTCGCGCCAATTTTGCTCAGTTCTTGGGGCGCATAAGCGTCCAGCATCCCTTGCTGATCGAGTATCGCCAAGCTGGATGCGGCCAGCCCCCAGATGGCGTCGGCTTGAGGGCGAGCTTTTTCGGCGAGCAATTTAGCGGTAATGATCCCGGTGGAATCACGCACCCACTTGATTTTCACGTCGGGATTCGCCTTTTCGAAGGCCTCTTTATAAGGCTGCAACTGTTCGGCTTCGAGGGCCGTGTACACCGTCAATTCGGTAGCAGCGTTGGCATGCAGACTGAAACCTGCGAGAACAGCGGCAGCAAAGGCTAGAGGCTTGAACATGGTCTATTCCTGAAGGTTTTTGGGTAGGGTTGGTGCGAAAGTTTGCAGGCATTGACCGCTGGGCGTTTCGCCACTGGCCAGGCGTGCATTGATCTGCTCGATTACAGCGGGTAAGTCGGCGAT
This sequence comes from Pseudomonas sp. 10S5, assembly GCF_035019745.1. Taxonomy (NCBI): domain Bacteria; kingdom Pseudomonadati; phylum Pseudomonadota; class Gammaproteobacteria; order Pseudomonadales; family Pseudomonadaceae; genus Pseudomonas; species Pseudomonas sp. 10S5. The sequence continues at coordinate 251,248 of NZ_JASJVL010000001.1, read as the reverse complement.
GGTGTCGATCAAATAATGCGCACGCGCCGGAGCAAACAGCGCATCAATGCGCGCTTGATGGTCCTCGCGCTGAGCATGAGTGAGGGTTTGATAGGACGGATAATCCAGCCCTAGAAAATTGCCGGAGAAGCGCAGACCGACAGTCCACATCCCCGCGCTACGACCTTCGAGAATGCCGGGCAAGGTATCGTCGACTTTTACACACGCAGCCACATCGCTGACGCCTAGAGCAATCACGTTAGCCAGTGCTTGTGCCGGCCCGGGGCGGCCGGTAGGTAACTCATCGGCCGCCACCACGTAATCTGGTCGATAACCGGCCACCGCAGCCAGAGCGACAACGTGGTTCATCACCTGTTTCGGATACCCGGACGTGGTGCCGATTTTCAGACCGGCCTGACGTAGTTGATCAATGGCCTGTAGGGCGCCCGGGATAATCGCGCTGTGCTTACCGACGTTAGCAATTTGTAACGGCATGAATAGCTCATAGATCGCGGTCACATCGGTATCGGTGGGCACATGGCCAAAGCGCTGGGCAAACCGCTCGGCGATCGCCGGCTGATCGCACAAACTGCGGATATGCTCCCATTTGCCCATGCCCATTGGACCCCTGGCTTCCTCAAGGCTTAACTCGATATCAAAAGTAGCGAACGCCTCGACAAAGATTTTGGTTGGCGCGAAGGAACCGAAATCGATGACGGTTCCGGCCCAGTCAAGAATGGCGGCCTGCAAGCGCAGTGGCTGTTGGTAGTGCATGATTGATCTCCAGAAAATCAGTGGGACAGTGCTGTTTGGCGCCAGACTTGAGAGCGACGTAACAGACCCCGTGAAGCCCAGGCCAGTAGCAAAGAAACGACCGCGGACGTCAGCAGGATCAAGGTCGACATGGCGGCCGCACCGCCCACATTGCCGGAGTCATCCATGTTCAAGACGGTCACGGCGGCAAGAATGGTGTCAGGGGAATAAAGGAAGATCGCGGCTGAAACAGTGGTCATGGCCGAGACGAACAAGTAGCGAACAATGTCCAGCAAAGCCGGCAAACAGATAGGCACGGTAACTCGCCAGTAATGCTTAAAAATTGGCGCCTTTAGCGACAGGGCGGCGGCTTCGAACTCGCCGTCTAGTTGTCGCAACGCGGTGGTTGCAGTCATTAGAGCGGTCGTCAGGTAGTGCGCGATGGTGCAGAGCACCAGCAGTGCCATGCTGCCGTAGAGGCCGTGCAGAGGATTGTCCGGCAAATTAAAGAAAAAAACGTAGCCAAGGCCTAACACGAGGCCGGGTACCGCCATGGGTATAAAGCTGAGCATGCGTAGCGTCAGATTAAGCCACAGCGGTCCGCGGGTTTTTTCCATCAGATAGGCGCCGGTAAAGATCAGCAGGCTGCCAAATACAGCACTGCTCGTCGCCAACAGAAGGCTGTTGCGATACGCCAACCAACCTCCTCCTGCTGTCTCGTTAAACAGGTAATGCTTGAGCGACAACGACAAGTTATAAGGCCAGAATTTTACCAGCGACGAATACACAGCCATTCCCAACACCACTAACAGCGCCGCACAACTCAGCACAACAATGACCAGATACCAGCTATCGCGCAGCGTTGACGGTTCGGGTTCAAAGACCTGGGCTCGGCCGCTCATGGCGCTACTTTGACGCCGACGTAACCAGGCGTCGACTGCGAAACTTAACAAAGCCGGGATTAACAGCACCATGCCAATCAATGCTCCGCGGCCGAACTGTTGCTGACCAACTACGGCTTTGTAAGCTTCAAGTGCCAATACCTGGTAGTCCCCACCCACCACAACAGGCACGCCAAAATCAGTGATGGTCAAAGTGAACACCAGGCAGAAAGCCGCAAACACTGCTTGGCGGGTAGCGGGCCAGGTAATGCTATGAAACGAGCGCCAAGGTCCGGCTCCCATGCTGGATGCGGCGTCAAACAAACGAGCGTCCGCCAGCGTCAGCGCTGACAGCAGAATCATCAGTGCATGCGGGAAGGTGTAGATCACCTCTCCAACGACGATGCCCCAGAAACCATAGATGTTGTCCGTCAGCAGACCACGTAGCAGACCCTGATTACCAAACAAGTAAATCAACGCAATTCCCGGCAACATCGAAGGCGCCAGTAACGGAAGTAGAGAGATTGCTCGCCACAGGCTTTTGGCCGGAATCAAGGTGCGTTGCAAGGCATAAGCAAACACGTATGCCCACGGCACTACAATAGCCGCGACACTAAATGAAACTTTTAAGCTATTACCCACCAACCATTGAAAATTTGCGCTAGAGAGCATTTCTTTTGCGGCGCCTAGCCCCCCACCCTGACCTGCGTCAGCGCTAAATCCTCGCCAGAAAATCGCCAAGAGTGGAAAGAAGACCGCAACTATCAAAAGGACCAAAAACAGAACTTTACCGCCGCCGACGAACACGCGGTCGCCCCATTCAGCACGGGAAACTATTGGCACTTGGGCTTGGCTGCTCAGCGGCAAACTTGAAGTCGCCATGCTAGGCGAACACCTGCAAACTGTGCGGAGGCAACGCTACCTGAATCTGTCGGGTGCCTGTACAAGGAAGCTGCCTCGAACTGATTTCAGCCCAAAGCTGATGGCCCGGCAATTGGTCGAGCTCGAAGCTCATGCGGCAACGGTTACCCAGAAAGGTCACCTCGCGCATTTGTGCCCTAAACAGATTTTCTTCAGGGGTTGAAGGGTTAACGCTGATCGACTCGGGACGACAAAACAGTCGACCACTAGAACAACGCTGGTCCGTGTCGGTCAGTCGCAGACTCAGCCCGCCCACTTGCACATGACCGTTACCTGTGCGTTTGAACGGTAACCAATTACCTTGGCCTACAAAATTGGCGACAAAAGGGGTTTTAGGTTTCTCATAGATGGTCTGTGGGTTGGCGTACTGCTCTACTCGCCCCTCATTCATCACCGCGATCCGGTCAGCCATTAACATGGCCTCTTCCTGATTGTGGGTGACCATCAATGTGGTCACTCCCAACCTTTGCTGCAGGTCGCGCAACTCTCTACATAGATGCTCGCGCACTTGCGCATCCAACGCCGACATCGGCTCATCCAGCAGTAACAATGAAGGCGCGGGCGCCAAGGCCCGAGCCAGAGCGACACGTTGTTGTTGCCCTCCGGAAAGCTGACTGGGAAACTTCTTCTCACTGCCTGTCAGGCCTACCAGCTCGAGCATCTCGGCAACACGCCGCCGAACAATCTCGCGAGCGCTACCCGCCAACCCGTAGCCGATATTTTGCTCTACGCTCAAATTGGGGAACAGTGCATAGGACTGGAACACAATTCCATAGTCACGGGCTTGCGGCGCCAGGTTTGACACGTCCCGCGAGCCGATGTGGATTACGCCACGGTCTTGTCGTTCGAGGCCGGCGATGCAACGCAATAACGTCGTCTTACCGCACCCGGATGGCCCCAGCAGGCAAATTAACTCCCCAGGTGCAACGTCCAGCGACACATCATCAAGCGCTTTAAATGTACCAAAGCTCTTGTTCACACCGGTGACCCGCATCTGCAGACCAGGATTAGCCTGGGGGATTTGAGTGGAGCGCAGCATGAACACACCTCATTGAGCGATTGAGCATGCACCGCGCGGTGAGCGCGGCCTGTCTCGATAAGGTCAATGTTAGGCAGTAAATGCGAACGAGATGTGGCAAGAAGGCAAAAGCGGGCGATAGTGTCATAGGTGAATTTGCGAAGCACTTTATCGGGCGAGGCTTTCTCGAGCGACCTCTAGAAAAACGGCTGGCAAGCGTGCTTGTCGACGCTCCTTCAGACAGTAGAGGTATTCGGCGATCTGCGGCGCGCCTTCAACGACTATTACCCGCAAATCTGGAGTAACAGGTACTTCCTGGCGAGCAATTATACTAATGCCGATGTTGCGCAATACCGCTTCACGAATTGATTCACGACTGCCAATTTCCAACTGCATGCCAGGGGTGACATGGTGATCACTCAATAATTTTTCAGTGAGCGTACGCGTAGTCGAGCCATGCTCGCGCATTAAAAGACAATGCCCAGCCAGAGCACTGGGCGGTACCGAAGCATGCACTGCCAAGGGGTGTTGGCGATGTACCGCAAGTACCAACGGATCAGTGCCCAATACCAGTCGGGTTAAGCGCGGATCGTCCAGCAGTTGTGACGATGCCGCAAGGTCGACGCGGTAGTCCTCCAAGGCTTCGAGAACCTGCTGCGAATTGCCGATTTCTACAGAAACCTCAATCAGCGGCAAGCGTTCGCGAAAGGCTTTTACCAGGTCAAGAATGTAATAAGGTGCTGTCGCACCAATACGCAATGCACCCTGCATTTGGCCGCAATTACGCAGATGAAATTCGATATCCGCTTCCTGCTGCAGCAGTGTTTTGACTAGAGGAAGCAGGCGTGCACCTTCATCACTGACAGTCAGCCGCCGGCCACCCCGATAGAACAATTCCACTCCATAGTGACTTTCGAGTTGACGAACTTGTGTGGTTACCGTGGGTTGGCTTAGCCCCAGTTTTTTCGCCGCTTGAGTAACGCTACCCAGCCGGGCAACCATATGGAAAGCCTTGAGTTCGGCACTGAGCATGGTCAGGCGCGGACCTCTGACGTATGAGCAGCCGCTTCATTTTTCTCGTTCATCGTTGAACTCCAGGCGTCGTTGCGCAAGTTTATCCATTGGACCAGACAAAATGCAGCGAAATGATTCAACCACCCCCACACCTGTTTAACGGCGGTTCAAAAAGCAGTCTATTGCAGCGGTAGCAAGACTTCTTTCACTCAGTTTTTAATTCTGCTCAATTGCATCCGGCGCAGATTTTAGCCACGGCCCTCCGACGTCGATATCACGGGCGCCTAAACGCTCGGGATGGGCGGCGTAATGGATAACGAAAATACAAGGGCACCGAATTTCGAGGCGTTGGATCATTTCTTTCAATGAGCACATTCATTCATCAATGACTCGGCCACCCTATTGCCTCTGGAGATGCGTCCCAGTAATCTCTAAAATATAAACAAATCATAAAGTCTTATTGTTTTTTGAGATAGGTAATCGTTATGGACGTTGCAGATTTGAAGGTCGTAGATGCAGTCGCTCGACACGGCAGCATGAATAAGGCTGCAAGCGAACTGAACACTGTGCAGTCCAATGTTTCCGCCAAGATCCGATCCTTGGAAGATGAGTTGGGGGTAGCACTGTTTCAGCGCAGTGCCAGAGGCGTACAGATAACTCCTGCTGGGCGCCGTATCCTGCCGTTTGCCGCGCGGTTGTCGAAACTGCTGTCCGATGCCTCTACCGCTGCGCGCGATGACGGTAATCCGAAGGGTATGTTGGAAATAGGTACCCTTGAGACCACGCTAGCCTTGCGTCTTCCAAAACTAATTGCCAAGTTTGCCAAGGCTTACCCAGAGGTTCGCCCGGTGATTCGTACCGGGACCACTTGTAGCCTGATCCAAAGGGTGGTCGACGGTGAGCTTGAGGGAGCCTTCGTCGTGGGGCCAGTCAACCATCCGCACTTGATAAGCGAAGAGGTATTTCGTGAAGAGCTGGTTTTGGTGACGTCCAGTATTACCTATCGCCTAGAGGATGTAGCCGCGATCGAAAATTTGAAAACTTTAGTGTTTCGCATCGGTTGCTCTTACCGACAACGCCTTGATGCTTTATTAGCCAACCTAGGCATTCCTGCCCCTGAACCATTGGAGTTTGGTTCGATTGAGGCAATTATTGCCTGCGTTTCAGCGGGCATTGGAGTTACGTTACTGCCCAGGGGAGTAGTCACCAACGCCGTGCATGAAGGTTTGGTCAATGCTCACGAACTGCCGACCGAGTTTTCAAAGGTTGACACTGTTTTTGTCCGGCGCAGTGATAGCTATTGCTCTAGCGCACTGATCATTTTTCTCGACAGCGTTCGGCGCAATGAGCTCCTTTTTTTAAGGCAAAAAGATCAATCAAAAACGCCAGCAATATGGCTAAAGAGCCGATAACGAATAGTAAACTGTAATTGCCACTGCTATAGGAAAACAGGAAAGAAAACCCGTAAGCGGCTGTCGCTTGAAATAGGGCAAAACCTACTGTCGCTGTCTGCCACGCCGGAGTTTGTTGAGCAGGATGGTGAGCCAGTATCTCGTGCACGCGCCCCAGCACTAACGGCACAGTGCCGGTCACAAACGCCCCCACGCAAATGCTGGATATAATTAGCCAAACGGTTCCTGGATCAAGAGCCGGAATAGCGACGCAAATGGCTTCAATAATAAAAGACACCCGCAAAGCTCGACTGAAGCCAATTCGATCGGCTAATACGCCTGCTAGTAACGGTCCAACGGTGGCGCCAACGCCGAACAATACCCAGTACTGAGCACCTACTTGTAGTCCCTGCCCTTTACCTCGCGCAACAAAATCCACGAGAAACATCATGTGCGGAACCCAGCCTGCGGCGTTGAGTGCATATTCCACATACAGTGCGTTAAGAGCGCCATTTGGCGTTGGGCTACGATGCTGAGGGGTGAGAACCTGAGCCCCCCGCACGTTTTCCTTTGGCCAAGAGCACCAGGCAATTGCCGTCAACACCAATGACACGATCCCCAATCCGAACCACGTTTGCCGCAGGTCTTGTTGCAGTAAAAGGGGTACGAGAGTTCCGGAAGCTACGATTCCAACACCGACGCCCATAAAAATCACTCCACCGACCAGTCCACGTCGCGACGGAGAAACGTGAGCCAACACGGCGGGGGCTGCCAGCACCATCAGCGCGCCGCCGGAGACACCTGACAGGAATCGCCATGAAAAAAACCATGCAAACGATACCGGATAGGCACAAGCAAAAAACGCCAGACAGGCTAGCAGCATCATGGCTCTGAGAATAAATAGGGTCGAGGTTTTAGCTGCCATTTTACGCCCCGTTAACGCGCCCCCCAGATACCCAGCCAAGTTGGCTGCGCCCAAATACGCAGCCATTGAGGGATCAAACCAGTGAGCCGCGATGATCGCTGGCAACAAGGGTGTATACGCAAATCGCGCAAGTCCAATACCAACGAGGCTAGCGCAAAAGCCTGCTACCGCTGCCCATCCAGACTTGGTTTTTCTCATTGAAGGATCTGCTTCGCCTATTGTAGGCTTAACACCTTTCATCATCTGTCCTTCTCTCTTCAGTTAAGAACAAAGTACTCGAGATCAGACGACTTCAGAAACGCATTAAATAGATAGGGGTATCTTTATTTACGATACCCTACCGTACTTCAATTGCCCTTCAACCGGTTTTTTTTAAACTAAGAGCGGGTCAACAATCGACCAAGGCGAGCAGCTATAAAGTTGCCGATTTATTCTTTCATTAGATATGAACGCCGCCAGCTACTTCTATACGCTGGGCATTGACCCATCCAAACTCGTCAGATAACAGTCCCGCAATAACAGGCCCTACATCCTGAGGTTCACCCGCTCGGCCAAGAGCAGTATGGCTGGCCACCGCTTTATTAACTTCAGGGTTATCTCGCACGATGCCACCGCTAAAGTCAGTGGCTATTGCACCGGGTGCGACCACATTGGCGCTGATTCGGCGAGATGCCAACTCAACAGCCATATACCTTGTCAGCGATTCGACTGCTGCTTTGATTGAACCATAGGCCGCACGGTTGGGCATGGCGAAGCGGGCCAGGCCCGATGAGATGTTGATGATTCTGCCGCCGTCATTCATCAATGGTACAAGCGTCTGCGTAAGCAGAAACGCGCCCTTGAAATGAACGGCGAAAAGAGAATCCAACTCGGCTTCCGTTGTCTGTGCGAAGCTTGAGTTGGAGGAGGTTCCCGCGTTGTTAACGAGATAATCAAAGCGGTCAGCCCCTAACTCCGCCAACGCAATCTGAACGTCTTTGGCGAACGCGGCAAACGACTGGGCGTTCCCGACATCCAAGTGTAGAGCAATAGCCTTTGCTCCTGCTTTAGCGGCAAGGGCAACTACTTGATCGGCTTCCCCACGATTTGATTTGTAGGTAAAGATCGAAGTTACTCCGCGCTTCGCAAGGCATAACAGAGTATTGCGACCAATGCCCCGGCTACCACCGGTGATGATGGCGATCTTACCGGTCTGCTTTTCGATATATTCTGACATCAGGATACGCTCTACTTTGAGGGTCAAAAGTCATCATAGGGGGTTAGCCCTCTCGATTTGCATACCAAAACACGCCTTTTATTTGCCTATTCTTCCTCCACTATTTAGGTATCACGCCGTGACGCTTGAAAAGAACCGCTCAATGGCGGAGCAATTGATAGACGCCGTAGTACGTTACACAGAGAGTCAAACGGGAGAGAGCCCCTACTCAACGCCTGTCGATGGTGTGGTGGTCTTGCGAGCAGACCAGAAGAAGCCGCCCGTTCATAGAGTATTTACCCCGGCAATATGTTTCGTTGCTCAGGGTGCCAAGTGGGCTATGTTTGGCGAAAGCAAGTTTGAGTACAAAGCAGGTGAAGCGTTGGTCGTAGGCATCCAGGCGCCCTCGCTGGGACGTGTCACCCAAGCCAGTCCGGATAAACCGTGTCTCGTACTGGCTCTCAGCCTCGACCTGACTCTCATGAGAAACATCGCCCAAAGGTTAGATGCGTTCCCTCAAACAAACAGTAGGGTCGGGTGTGGGGTTTTTGTTACGGACTTCGATGGACCGCTGACGGATTGCGTCCTGCGTCTGTTCCGACTTTTTGATACCCCAGCAGCTATTCCAATACTTTACCCACTTGTCATGCAGGAAATTTGCTATTGGCTCCTCACAGGGCCACATGGTGCCCAAGTGGCACGACTGACGCTTTTGAATCATCCGTCTCTTCGCATTAAAGATGCTCTTGACACACTTCGCGATCGATTTGCAGAGACCCTTCATCTCGACGAGCTAGCAGCTATTGCGCAACTGAGTCCTTCAGCTTTTCACCGACAATTTAAAGCACTGACGTCCCTTACTCCGTTGCAGTATCAGAAAGAGCTCCGCCTGCTGGAAGCACGTCGCTTAATGGTGTCGCAGGGCGCTAATGTAGAAACGGCAGCGTTCAAAGTCGGGTATGAAAGCCAGTCCCAATTTAGCCGTGAATACAGTCGGATGTTTGGCTCACCCCCCAAAAAGCATCTAAAAAGCAGACTACCCTCAAGTGCAAATTGACACCCATCCCATGTATTCCTAGTGCCCAATCTGCCGACTCAACCCCGGCGGGACACCGTTAACGTCGGTGTCTTGCCACGGTCCACGGCGGGCGGTTGACCAGCTCCAGCCGTTGTCCCAGCGGTAGTAGGTGCGTTGTCGGTAGAAGGTGTCCGGTTGGTCGTCCAGCACATACACCCCGAGCTTTGCGTCCCAGTGACTGTCGCCACCCGGCGGTGGGGCAAAGTGGGCGGATGTTTGCGGTGCGGCAGGTACTGGGCGTTGTGGCGCCTTGTACGGCGAGCTCGGTTCTGACATACCGGGCTGCGGCGCAATCGGTTCGCTGCTCTGCGGCGCCGGTGGCTGCACCGCACACGCACTCAAGCCCAACACCAGACTTAACAAGGTAATGCGTGCGACGGGGTTCATGGTTTTCTCTTTTAGTGATCCGGACTGTCAATGGTCAACGCTTGCAGCTGAGTGGTACTGCTGGCCAGCGGCGCGCTGCGTCCAATCCACTCCCCCGTTGTCGCTTGGCCTGCGCGGGAGATGCGCGCAACCAGTTGGACTTCGGGAAAGTTCGACAGTTTCAGTTGCGGCATCATCGCATCAGCATCAGCCAGTTCGACGTCAGCGGGCAGGTCGGCCACGGTCAGGCGCTTGACCGCCAACGGCATGGGCGGGCCGGACGTGGCGCGGGCAAAGATAAACACGCTGTCGCCGGGTTGGACCTTGGTTTTGAGGGCTTCGGCGAGGTCAACCCGCACTTTGATCAGTGCCGCCACCTTGCTTTCAACCGCTGGCGTCTCCGGCGTTTTGACCGCGACCACGGGTGTCGCAACCACTGGAGCGCCACTGCCGAGCTTCTCCGCAGCACGGGAAATGCCACCTTCCAGCGCTGAGCGGGAAGGATCATCAGTCGGTAACACCGCTAGAAGGCGCTTCCAATAATCCATGGCTTGCTGATAGCGCTCGCCCTCGAAGGCAGCGATGCCCAGCAGCCCGAGGCTGGTAACTTCATTTGGGTCAGCTTTAAGCGCCTCGGTGGTCAGCGCCTGAACTTGCGGCGAGAACTTTTTATCACCGGCAAAATATAGCGCCTGCGCCCACTGCCCGAGGAGCTCTGGTTGACGCCCGGCCAAGCCCACCGAACGTTCAAACAAACCCGCCGCGTCCGCAGGCCGGTCCTGAGCCATGTAAGAACGCGCCAGGAAGTACAGGCCTTCCGCTGAATCCGGCTGAGCCTTCACCGCACGCTCCAAGCGCGTGGTCATTTCCTGAAGGGACGATGGCGCCTGAGCGAATTCGCGGCTCAGTTCGACCTTGTCACTGGCACCGAAATGCAGGTAAAGCGCCATGCCCACTATCGGCACCAGCGCCGCCGCCAATAGCGGCAATGATTTACCCAGACGCGCCGTGCGTGAAACATCAACACCTTCGGTGTCGGCCAGTAACTCACGCGCGGCCTCGGCACGGCCGGAATCCATTTGCGAGACAGAGAGCACGCCCTCCTCCTGCTGACCCACTAGCTCGGCTACACGCTCCTGATATAGGGCAACGTTGAGCGCGGTACGATCCTCTTCACTTTGAGCCCGACGGCCACGCAGAACAGGGATCAACAAAAAACTCAGGGCCACCAGCAACAGCAGGCCGGCAGCTAGCCAGAAATCAATCATTCGTGGTTTTTATCCAACAGGTGGGCGAGGCGCTGACGCTCCTCGTCAGAAAGAACGTCTGTATCGTCCGCACGTTTGCCGCGTCGCCGCGTGACCATGACCCCTATCACCAGCACGCCGCCCAGCAGCAATCCAGCCGGGCCAAACCACAGCAGCCAGGTCCCCGAATTGAGTGCCGGTTTGTAGCGCACGAAATCGCCGTAGCGATCGACCATGAAGTCGATGATCTGCTGATTGCTTTGACCTTCGCCCAGCATCCGGTAAATCTCTTTACGCAGGTCGGCGGCGATGGGCGCATTAGAGTCGGCAATGTCTTGATTCTGGCATTTCGGGCAACGCAGCTCTCGGGTCAGGTCGGCGTAACGCGCGCGCTGAGCTTCGTCCTTGAATTCATATGAATCGATTGCGGCCTGGGCGACACCCGCCAGCCCTACAATGAGAACCCCTGCGGCTAACCAACGCTTCATGGTTTGGCCTCGTCTACCAAGCCCTGATACAAAGCAGCTAGCTGTTCATGCCAAACCACGTCGTCGATCACGCCAACGTGCTTGTAACGAATCACACCTTTGCTATCGATCAGGAAGGTTTCCGGCGCGCCGTACACCCCCAGGTTCAGACCAAGGCTACCGGTCTCATCATTAATGTTGATTTGGTAAGGGTTATGGAAGTCCTTCAACCATTTCAGCGCATCAACGTTGACGTCTTTGTAGTTGATGCCATAAATCACCACGCCTTGCTGCGCCAACTTATTCAGCACTGGATGCTCGACGCGGCAAGAGATACACCACGTACCCCAAACGTTGACCAGCGCCGGTTTACCGAGCAAATCGGCCTGAGTGACCACCTTGCCGCTTTGCACTTCAGGTAGCGAAAACGCCGGGAACGGCTTGCCGATCATCGCGGACGGCAGCTCGGCAGGGTCAAGGTACAGGCCGCGATAAAGGAAAGCCGCCACACCCAAAAATAACGCCAGCGGAATTAACAGAATCCAGCGCTTCATGCGGGGGCCCCTGTCAGACCCAACGCGTCACGCACTTTGCTTTTGACTTTGACCCGATAACGGCGATCCGACGCTGCCATCAGGCCGCCTAACCCTGTAAACAACCCGCCGAACCAAATCCACCGCACGAACGGCTTGACGTGTAAGCGAACCGCCCACGCGCCATTTTCCAATGGTTCGCCAAGGGCCACATACAGATCCCGGCGGAAACCAGCGTCGATACCGGCTTCAGTCATCATCGATTGCTGCACGGTGTACAAACGTTTTTCCGGGTGCAGCAGCGCAACTTGCTTACCGCCTTCGAGCACGCGAATAGTGCCTTGATCAGAGGTGAAGTTCGGACCCTGAATGTGTTTGGCGCCCTCAAACTGGAACACATAACCGCCCAGGTACAACGAATCACCCGGTGCCATGCGCAAATCGCGTTGAGCACTGTTGGAACTGGAGAGCACCACGCCCAAGGCGCACACAGCGATGCCGATGTGCGCAACCTGCATGCCCCAATAACTGCGGGTCAAACCACGAACACCTTTGATCAAACCTTTGTGGCGAGTTTTGTCCAGGATATCGCGGACCCCGGCCAGCAAGACCCAAGCCGCCAGCATGAAGACCGCGAGCGAACCCCATTGCGTGTCATGCAGCACGAACGCTGCGAGTCCCGCCAGCAAAGCGCTACCGACCAATACCGGCGCCAACATGCCCAGCAACCATTTCACCGGGGTGTCTTTCCAGCGCACCAACATGCCCACGGCCATCACCGCCATCAGCAGGGCCATCAACGGTACGAACAGCGCGTTGAAGTAAGGTGGCCCCACCGACATTTTGGTGCCGCTCATCGCGTCCACCGCCAGCGGATACAACGTACCCAACAGGATTGTTGCTGCGGCAACGACCAAGATCAGGTTATTGCCTAACAGCAGAGTTTCTCGGGACCATAACGAGAAACCTACGTGGCTTTTTACCACGGGTGCGCGCAAGGCGAATAACGTCAGCGAACCGCCGACCACGATCAGCAGGAAAACCAGAATGAACACACCACGGGCTGGGTCAGAAGCAAATGCGTGTACCGACGTCACCACCCCGGAACGAACCAGAAAGGTGCCCAACAAACTCAGTGAGAATGCGGCGATTGCCAGCAGCACGGTCCAGCTTTTGAACACGCCGCGTTTCTCAGTAACCGCCAGCGAGTGAATCAGCGCCGTGCCAACCAGCCATGGCATGAACGAGGCGTTTTCCACCGGATCCCAGAACCACCAGCCGCCCCAACCGAGTTCGTAGTACGCCCACCAGGAGCCGAGGGTGATACCCACGCCAAGGAACGCCCAGGCGATAATCGTCCACGGTCGTGACCAACGCGCCCATGCCGCGTCCAGACGCCCGCCGAGCAGCGCAGCGATGGCAAACGCGAACGCTACCGAGAAGCCGACATAGCCCATGTACAGCATCGGCGGGTGCACGATCAGGCCGATGTCTTGCAGCAAGGGGTTAAGATCGTGGCCATCAGCTGGAATTTGCGGGAGTATCCGCGAAAACGGATTAGAGGTAAGAACCAGAAACAGCAGAAAGCCAACGCTGATCATGCCCATCACGGCCAATACCCGCGCCAACATGACCTGCGGCAGTTGCCGAGAGAAGATGGATACCGCAAAGGTCCAACCGCCGAGGATCAGCGCCCACAGTAATAATGAACCTTCATGAGCGCCCCACACCGCACTGAACTTGAAGTACCACGGCAACGCGCTGTTGGAGTTATTGGCCACGTACCCAACCGAAAAGTCATCGGTCATGAACGAATACGTCAAACAGCCGAAGGAAAACACCAAGAAGGCAAACTGCCCCCAAGCGGCTGGCTGGGCCAGGCTCATCCATTGACGATCGCCGCGCCAAGCGCCGATCAATGGCACGCTGGCCTGCACGATGGCAAGGCACAGCGCCAGAATCATGGCCAGATGGCCGAGTTCGGGAATCATGGGTCAGCCCTGTTTCGATGGTAGGGAGGTAGACGAAGACGAAGACGAGACGGGCACCGACTGGCCGCTGTCTTTCAGCGCTTTCTGGACTTCAGGCGGCATGTATTTCTCATCGTGCTTGGCCAGTACTTCATCGGCGACTACTACGCCATCGGCATTGAGTTTGCCCAAGGCGACGATGCCCTGCCCTTCACGGAACAGGTCAGGAAGAATGCCGCGATAGGTAATGGTCACTGACTTGTTGAAATCGGTAACGATGAATTTGACGTCCAGGGAATCGCCGGAACGTTGCAGCGAACCTTTCTCCACCATGCCACCGGCACGAATACGGGCATCAACGGGCGCCTCGCCGTTGGCGATCTGAGTCGGGGTGTAGAACAGGTTGATGTTCTGTTGCAGCGCACTCAAGGCCAAGCCGACGGCGACACCCACTCCGGCCAGTATTCCGACGATGATCAACAGACGCTTTTTACGAACCGGATTCACTTCTGATTCTCCCAGCGCAGACGTCGCGCCTCTTGTTGCAAGTAACGCCGACGCGCCAAGATCGGCAGCGCCACGTTTAGAGCCAATACCGAAAGGCAAATACCATACGCCGACCAGACATACAGGGCATGGCGACCCATTGCCAAGAAATCACCGAACGAGTCGAAACTCACTGTACGACTCCTTTGACGGGTACCTGATTTAAGCTTTTCAAGATTTCGTCCTTGACCCAACTGCTGCGCGCTTCGCGCTTTAGCACTTCAAGGCGCATGCGCAACAACAGCACTGCACCAAAGAAGCAGTAGAAACCCACCACCATAAACAGCAAAGGCAGCCACATCTCGGCAGGCATCGCCGGTTTTTCCGTGAGGCTAAAGGTCGCGCCTTGGTGCAGGGTGCTCCACCACTCCACTGAATACTTGATGATTGGAATATTGATCACGCCCACGATGGCCAGCACGGCGCAGGCTTTGGCGGCGCTGTCGCGGTTAGTAATGGCGTTGCCAAGGGCAATCAGGCCGAAGTAAAGAAACAGCAAAATCAACATCGAGGTCAGGCGCGCATCCCACACCCACCATGAGCCCCAGGTAGGCTTGCCCCAGATTGCCCCCGTGACCAGCGCCAAGGCGGTCATCCAGGCGCCAACCGGGGCGGCACATTGCAGCGCGACATCCGCAATTTTCATCTTCCAGACCAGCCCGACCACACCGGCCACAGCCAGCATCACGTAGCAGGACTGGGCAACCATAGCGGCCGGGACGTGGATATAAATGATGCGAAAGCTGTTGCCCTGCTGATAGTCGGGCGGCGCGAACACGAGCCCCCATACCAGGCCGATACCGATCAGCAATACAGCGGCAATGCTCAGCCAAGGCAGCATGCGCCCGCTGATGCCGTAGAACCATTTAGGTGAGCCCAGCTTATGGAACCAGGTCCAACTGATGTTGCTTTTCATCACGCTGCCTTTCATCACAGTGCTTTCAGGGGCTTTACTGACCACTGCCATCAGACAGCAATGATCCAACCTCAATTATTCGCCGACGCTGATCTTCAGGCCAGCGGCTATTGCAAAAGGTGTCAGGGTTACTGCCAAAGCGGTCAGGCTGCCAAGCCATAGCAAGTAACCAGTCGCGGGCATGCCTTGCAGCGCCGCTTGTAACGCGCCGCTGCCCAAAATCAAAACCGGGATGTACAACGGCAATATCAACAACGCTAACAACAATCCGCCGCGCTTAAGACCTACAGTCAATGCCGCGCCTACTGCGCCGAGCAAGCTTAAAACCGGTGTGCCCAACAATAACGAAAGCAACAAGACAGGCAGGCACTCGCCGGGCAAACCCAGCATCAATGCCAATAACGGTGCCAATAACACCAAGGCCAGTCCCGAAAACACCCAGTGTGCCAGCACTTTGGCTGAAACGAGAAGAGCCAGGGGGTGCGACGAAAGGACCCACTGTTCCAGCGAACCGTCTTCAAAATCACTGCGAAACAGGCCGTCAAGCGAGAGCAGGACTGACAATAGTGCCGCCACCCAGACTAACCCCGGCGACAAGGTTTGCAACAAATGAGTCCCCGGGCCGACCGCCAGCGGAAATAGGGCGATTACGATCGCAAAAAAAACCAGCGGGTTGGCCAGCTCCGCCGGACGACGAAATAATAACCGCGCTTCACGGGCGACCATCAGGGTAAACACATGACTCATACCGCCCACTGCCCCAGGTCAAGGTCTCGATAACCATCAGGAATGTGACCCAACGTATGGTGAGTGGTCAATACGACCATGCCTCCGCGTTCGCAATGCGCTGCCAGATGCTTTTCCAGTTGGGCCACGCCTTGTTTGTCCAGCGCAGTGAAGGGCTCATCGAGAATCCACAGCGGCGGGCTATCCAGATACAGACGCGCCAACGCGACCCGCCGTTGCTGGCCCGCAGACAGGGTATGGCAAGGTACGTCTTCGAAACCGCGTAAGCCGACCGACTCCAATGCACGCCAAATGTCATCGCGCTGTGCCGGCCGGTGCAAGGCACACAACCAGGTCAAGTTTTCCTCGGCGGTCAGCAAGTCCTTGATTCCAGCGGCATGGCCAATCCACAGCAGATTGCGCGCCAGCTCGGCCCGTTGTGTCGCTAATGGCTGGCCGTTAAGCAGCACATTGCCCGCTGTCGGTTGCATCAGCCCGGCCAATAAACGCAACAGACTGGTTTTGCCGCTGCCGTTGGGGCCGCTTATTTGCAACATATCGCCGGCCGACAGACGCAGTTCGAGGTTCTCGAAGAGCATCCGCCAGTCACGCTCGCAAGCGAGCGCCACGGCTTCTAGAAGCGGGCTGGACATGGCTGACCTTTCTTTGATGATCAAGGGCTAAGCGGTTCAAGTCGGCTAAAAACCGGCCGTTATACTGATGACGTTTAAACGTGTCACCCACCCGAAAGGATGGGTGACCGATATTTCTATCCGCACCTTCGCAGACGGGGCGGCATTATACATGTCATGTCCTACTTTCAAGAGGGCAATTTCGACAGGTTGTAACTCTCCATGACTGGCGACATCAGTAGCCTCCCACCGCTTACCCCCTCCACCGCTCTGATCAAGGCTGGTGTTGCACCGACTGATGTTCTCAAATTGCTTCAACCGGCAGCAGGGTTGTTGGCGGCTGGCGAAACGGTAACGGCGCAAGTCGTCACCACAACGCCAATAGATCAGACGTTTCAGCTGCTGTTACGGCTTAATCTGGCAAGCGGTGGACAAACCCTGATACAGGCCTCCAGCCCGCAGCCGTTGGCGGTAGGCTCCAATTTATTGGTGTCGCAACCCACGCCCAGCAGCCTGGCAATTACCGTGCAACAGAGCTTGAATTCGGCAGTTGCCAGTTTGTTGGCAATCGACACCAAACAACTACCGGTCGGCACCTTGCTGCAAGGCACCGTACAGAGCAGCCAGGCATTGCCCCCCGCCCTTGGCCAGCCTGCGCTGTTTCGCACCATCATCACCTTGATCAACACCGTACTCGCTGGCACTAGCCTGACGATTGACAGCCCTCAGCCGTTGGCGGTTGGCAGCCAGCTCAACGCACAGGTACAAGGTCCGCAGTCCCTGAGTTTCGTGCAATTGAGCTCACGTCTGGATCAGATGGCAGTGTCCCAGCAGCTCAGTACTCAGCAAAGCCGCCAAGGGTCGCTAGACGGCTTGTTTAAGGTGCTGCAAAACGTCCAGCAAAATCAAAGCCTGCCACCGGCCTTGCAGGCGAGTATCAATACGTTATTGGCCAACCTTCCCAATATTCAGCAATTGAGCGACCCCAAAGTTGTTGCGCAAGCGTTGAATGGCAGCGGTGTATTTCTTGAAGCCAATCTCCTGGGCAGCCGAGCCGTGGCGGCCGGTCCAGACCTGAAAGCCAATCTACTGCGGCTGATTTCGCAGATCATTGCGAATGTCCCAGACAACACCGATTACGACGCCGCAGCGGCCGCCAATACCATGGCTCGGGTTATGCCGAGCTTTATCCGCAACGCGCTAGGCACACTTGGCTTAGTCGGCGCACGCCCACAGCACCCCAGTAGTTTTCCTATCCCTTCGCGTTACTTAGGGTCTGAAAACGCGCAAGACCTGGAGACCATCCTGAAGCTCGCGGCGGCAGCCATCTCCCGCCTGCAAAGTCACCAATTGTCTGGACTTGAACAGACCCGAACTACCGCGGACGGCAGCCTGCTGACCACCTGGCAATTGGAAGTCCCGATGCGTAATCTGCAAGACATCGTGCCGCTACAGGTCAAAGTCCAGCGTGAAGAAACATCGGATCAGGATGAGGCTGCTGAGAAATACGACAACCCGAGCAAGCCCGCGAAAGCGAAGCTATGGCGGGTTGAATTAGCATTTGATTTAGAGCCGCTGGGGCCGTTGCAGGTTCAGGTACAGCTGGTACGTGGCAGTCTGTCCAGCCAGCTTTGGGCCGAGCGTTCAGAAAGTGCCGAGCTGATCGCGAGTGAATTGGGTTACCTGCGCGAACGTCTGGTGGCATCGGGCATCGATGTCAGCGAGTTGGCCTGCCATCGCGGTACGCCGCCGCAAGGCCCGCGCACCGCCCTTGAACAACGCTGGATCGACGAGACCGCCTGATGACCCAATCCGAACACCACCCGCGTCAGGCCATCGCCCTCAGCTACGACGGGCAACAAGCACCGACCCTCACAGCCAAAGGCGATGACGAATTGGCGGAGACGATCCTGGCCATCGCCCGGGAATACAACGTCCCTATCTACGAAAACGCCGAGCTGGTCAAACTGCTCGCCCGCATGGAATTAGGCGACAGCATCCCGGAGGTGCTGTACCGCACCATCGCCGAAATAATCGCGTTCGCTTGGCACTTGAAAGGTAAGTTTCCGGAGGGCCGTGACCCGGACGCCGAGCCGGTGGAGCGAGACATCACGCCGACCGCCTGACAAACCGCATTGATCTCTTCGCCCATGAGTTGGCTTCCAAAAAATCGGGGGCACACATTTTCTGCGTAAGATTTTTCAGGTCTCCGACGCCAGCATATGATCAAACAGCAACCGCGCAGTGACCGACAACGCCTCCCGAGAACGCACACACATAATCAGTTCACGGGTGGCCCAGGGCTCGTCCAGCGCGAGGGTTTTTGCATGTTCAATGGCATAAATATCGACGCTGCCCTGAGGCAATATGCCGATCCCGATTCCCGCTTGAACCATCAAGCACAAGGCGTCGTAACTGGACACCTCCATGCGCAGCTTGAGCGATCTGCCTGCATCGCTGGCCGCTTTGATCATCTGAAAATTTAAATGGGTGCCGCTACGTAACGCCACATATTCATAATCAAGGGTGTCGGCGAAGGTCACGCTGTCGCGGGCGGCCAAAGGATGACCATCGGGCACCAGCAATACCAACTGATCCGTGCGGAACGGATACACCTCGACGTCCGAGCCATGCGGTAATCGGGTGAATACCCCAATGTCCGCAAGGTTTTCCGCGATGCCCTTGGTAATCGCCAGACTTTGCTTTTCTTCCAGGGTGATCTGAATCTGCGGATAAAGGTCCATGAAAGACTTTAGCAGCGAGGGCATGAACTGAGTGATGGCCGAGATGTTGGCGAGCACATGGATAGAGCCGCGTCGACCGTGGGAATAATCGTGCATCTGCACGACGATCTCATTCAGGTTGTTGAGCACGCTACGGGCCATGTACAGCAAAGAAATGCCTGCGGCCGTCGGGGTGATGCCCTTGTTGGTGCGTACCAGCAACTGCGAATTGAGCAGCTCTTCCAGCTCACTCAAGCGTTTGCTGACCGCCGCTGCCGCGATGTGTTCGCGCTTGGCGGCGGCGGCAATCGTGCCTTCTTCAATGACACTGACAAACAGGCGTAACGATACGGGATCAAGTTTCATGGGGGCCAGCAGGCTCAACTGTTTGGACTGCGCCGATGGTACCCCTTTACGTCTGTATCAGAACGCGCCTGAAAGCAGATAACCCGCGTTTGGCACTTGGGCTTTGAGGCCCAGGGTTTTCAGTATCTGGTAAACGGTGGCGACTGACGCCGACAGCACCGGCATGTCGATACGGTCTTGAACCACCTGGATAGCCGCCAGCGATGGCATTTGCACACAGGCCGAAAGCACCACGCCGTCCGCTTGGCCGATGTTCAGGCGGTCGGCGTGCGCCACCAGATCCATCGGGTCCAAACGACCTACCGCGAGGTTGTCGGAGACTTCCAAACTGATCGAATCGGTGACTTCAATCCCGGCGGCTTCAATGTAGTCGATCACTTGTTGGGTAAGCGGCTTCATGTAAGGGGTGATCAGTGCGACTTTTTTGTAGCCCAGCACATTCAAACTGTCGATCAGCGCGCCGGCCGAACTCAGCACCGGAGTCGGCGCATTGTTGCTCTTAACGGTTTCGCTCAGACGTGCCTGGGACACTTTGTGATAACCGGCGCCTTGGCACATGATCGCTACCAGGCAGGCATAAGCCATGACGTCGACCCGAGCATCGCTCAGTTCCAGGGCACAGCGATCGCTGTCGACGTCCATTCTTTTAAGCTCTTCAGGGCTCACATTCATCATTCGCATGCGCGCGGAGTGAAAGGTGAAATGCTCCTCTGGGAATAACGAATAACGCGAGGTCAGCATCGCCGGGATTTCGGTTTCCATGGTGGTGTTGGAGCTTGGAACGATTTGGCCGATACGAAAATTTTTCATGGTTCAGTCCTTTTCTAGAAGTCAGTTTCCGCTGGTCAGTTGAGCGCCCTTGGTTTCCTGAAGCGTGAACACCATGACGGCGGCGATCGCATAAGAAACAGAGGCCAGAGAAATGGTCGCGGTGAAGCCCACAAGCGGGATCAAAATAGGCACCAACTTGATCCCGGCAATGGCGCCGACACGACCGAAGTTGAAGCAAAAACCTGACGCGGTGGAGCGAATGCTGGTCGGGAACAGTTCCGAGTACCACGAGCCGAAGCCGCTGAAGTAGCCAGTGAAGAAGCCCAGTAATGCGGCCAGGGAGCCGAGGGTGATTACGTTCTGGGTGGTGAACAGCAGTTTGCCGTCGGTCAATGGCATCAGCGTCGCCGAGTAGGCAAACACCGGCACCATGATCGCCATGCCCGCGAAAAAGATCGCAAATGAAAGACGTCGGCCAATTGCTTCGGCCAAATAGCCATACGCCAGGTAACCAATAGTCGCGCCGATGCCGATCCAGATCACAAACACCGGCGCTTGATCAATACGCACGTTGAGGATGTTCTGCAGATAGGCCGGCATAAAGGTCATGATGATCCAATAGCCATACATACCCAGCACCGAAATGCTTAAGCCCAGCAGGGTCATTTTCAGGTATTGCGGGGTGAAAATTTCCATCAACCGGCCTTTGCTGGCGTTCTTACTCATGAATTCGCGATTGGCCAGCCAGACAGGCGACTCTTTGACGAAGAGCATGATGAATACCAGCGTGAAATAGGCTGGGATCGAGGCGTAAATGAACAGCGAGCGCCATGACTCCGGATCGTTGGTCTTCAGAAAGGTCCAGGCGAATATTGCTGCCAGCAGACCACCGCCCGACCAACCGGTTTGCATCACCGCGAAGGCCTTGGCCCGTCCGGCCGGCGGCCAGATTTCCGATACCAGTGCCGCAGCGGCGGACCACAGGCCGCCTACGGCGATACCGACACAAAAGCGGCAGACGTTAAGTTGCCATAAGCTGTCGGCGTAACCACAGAGCAGGGTTCCAGTACCGTATACAAACACCGACAACAACATGGTTTTTTTTCGGCCTATCTTGTCAGCAAGGTTACCCAGGAAAAAGCCACCAATCCCGGTCGCCAGCAGGAACCAGGCAACGGTGGAAACGACATCACCCATACCGACCGAAAAACTTTTCGCCACGGCCAGTAGGACAAAGCCAAACACCGTGGCGTCCAGCGCGTCGAACAACCAAGCGGCCCAAGAGCCTCCCAGCGTCAGGTAACGTTCACCTTGTGTAAGGCTGTTAACGCCCGTCGTAGCAGAGGGTGCTGCAATCGGTCTCGCGGTCATGGTTTTCATCGCATTCTCTCGTCGTGATCGACTTATTGTTTTTGCGGAATCACTCAGCTTCAGCGGTACTGAATGAGCATTCATGTGAGAGGGATACTAAAAGCGGGGATTTAGCGCGTATATCAGGCATTGACGAGCTTGCCATCGCGTATGGCGATGGCAAGCACTTGAAAGGTATTTTTTGCAGAAGAATTCAAAGCTTTCTAGGCCGTAAAGGTGTGCCCTACCCGCGCCGCGGCGCCTCGTGCATTTTGCTCATCAACTGAGCTTCCGCCTGAGTCAATCCGCAGGATTGGGTCAGTTCGTCGACGCTGGCACCCATGCCGACCAAACGGGCAGCTTGGGCGAAGGACAACGTGGACGGATCACGCTGCTCAAGTTGGCTCAACTTGTCCGGTAACGGCGCTACGATTGAGCGCAATTCATGCAAGTCTTCACCCATACGAACGGTGCCGCTCTGGTAATTATCCAGACGTCTGCCTAAGTCTCGGATGCGTTGATCTCGCACCGCGTCGCCCTCGGCCTGCTGCGTCAGCAATAACCGCTGGCGCTTGGCGTCGGACAAGAACAACACCAACGAGAGCACCCAAAGGATGCCCAGGAAAATAACAGCTGCCTCAAGAATCAATCAGATGTTCTCCAGGTCCGACCACTCTTCTTCCGACATCATTTTGTCCAGCTCAACAAGGATCAGCAGCTCACCGTTCTTGTTGCATACGCCCTGGATAAACTTGGCGGACTCGTCATTTCCTACGTTTGGTGCGGTTTCGACTTCAGACTGACGCAGATAGACCACTTCCGCCACACTGTCGACCAGAATCCCGACCACTTGTTTGTCTGCTTCGATGATCACGACGCGGGTGTTGTCGCTGACTTCAACCGGGGCCAGACCGAAACGCTGGCGGGTATCGATCACGGTCACCACGTTACCGCGCAGGTTGATGATACCCAGCACATAGCTTGGTGCTCCCGGAACCGGTGCGATTTCGGTATAACGCAGCACTTCCTGAACCTGCATCACGTTGATGCCATACGACTCGTTATCCAAGCGGAACGTAACCCACTGCAGGATAGGATCTTCGGAACCTTGTGCTGACGACTTATTCATACCCCTAACCCCTCAAGTGTTTGCTGTACAGACGGCACTGAGCGCCGCCCTATGATTATTTTATAACGCCCATTTGCTTGACCGCGCCACTGGCTATCAGCTCGGCCAATTCGGAAACATCCAACAATGCGCACATGTGTTCAATCACTGTGCCCGCCAACCAAGGGCGTTGGCCACGCTGGCTGCGCCATTTTATTTCGTTAGGGTCCAGGCGTATCGAGCGGCTAACGTGATGCACAGCCAACCCCCACTCATAACCCTGAACAGAAATAACGTATTGCAAGCCCTGGCGGAAATCATCGCGATAGCGGTCCGGCATTACCCAGCGCGCGGTGTCGAGTACCTTCAAGTTGCCGCTTTGGCTGGGCAAGATCCCCAGAAACCAGTCCGGCTGGCCAAACAATGGTGTTAGCTCAGCCCCGGCCAAGGAATAGATCGAGCCCAAGCACACTAACGGCACGGCCAGTGTCAAGCCGGCAACATCGAACAACAAGCATTCGAAGGGCTCGGCAGCCCACGCGGGGCGGTCGTCTTTGGCCAGCGCAGGTGGTGTGCCGTGACCCGAAGGGAGAGAGACGTCCACTGCGGAGTTGAACATGGTCACCGAACGCTCAACAACTGGCTTCGCTTCGATCACCTTGGGCACAAGCGCCACAGGTGCGGGCAACGCCACCTCATGAACCACGCTCGGCACAGGCACGGCAACGACAACCGCCGCCAACGCCGCGCTAACCACCGCATCACGAGCTTGCTCTTCGAGCACCGCAGCCTGGAACTCATCCAGGCCGGAACTGACCGTCAGCTCTTCAGTGGCGTCTTGAAGCAACGCATCCAAATAAGACTGCAGCGCCAGTTGTGGCCGTGTTGCGATATCGACAGGGCGGTTCATGACTCAGATCCGAAAATATTACCTTTATGGTTTATCGGCCGTGCCGGCATCCGACTTGAATGTGTCGGCAACTGAGCCATACGCACCTCAAGCGACCTGCGCGACAAGTTGTTGGGACAGCAAATCTCTGAGCAGCGCTCGATACGCCAGCACGGCCCGACTCTTATTGTCGAACTGCGAAGGGGTCAAGCCCACCCTGCTGGCATCACGCAGTCGGGTATCAATCGGCACATAGGCTTTCCAGATATGTTCCGGGTAGCTGTCGCGCAGCACTTTTAGCGTGCCCATGGACGCCTGAGTGCGGCGATCAAACAATGTCGGGACGATGGTGTAAGGCAGCGCGACTTTGCGTGATCGGTTAATCATTGCCAAGGTGTTAACCATCCGCTCCAAGCCTTTAACGGCGAGGAACTCGGTTTGCACTGGAATCACTAATTGCTGACTGGCCGCAAGAGCATTGACCATCAACACACCCAGCAGCGGCGGACTATCGATGATCGCGTAATCAAAATCTTGCCAGAGTTGCGCCAAGCTTTTGGCGATCACCAGGCCCAAACCACTTTGGCCCGGTGATTGGCGTTCAAGCACCGCTAGGGCAGTGCTCGACGGCATCAATGAGATATTGTTATCGCTGGTAGGTAGCAGCAGTTGACCGGGCAAGCCGTCCGGCACCAACCCCTTGTGTAAAAACAGATCGTAAGCACTGTGCTCGAGCGTGTCCGGATTGTGTCCGAAGTAGCTGGTCATGGAGCCATGGGGATCAAGATCTACAACAACCACGCGCTTACCCGCCTCAGCCAGTAAACCCGCTAAAGCGATTGAAGAAGTGGTCTTACCGACGCCACCCTTTTGATTGGCTACTGCCCAAACTCTCATGGTGCTTTTTCCTCCCGGCATTCCATTGACCCTACCGAGAATTGACTATAAGGCGGGCGGCGGAGAATTGACGGCGTTCGCGCGTACCGGCGGTGTTATTCGGGGCTTTGCAGTTTGTGTGCCAGCACGCCTCAGTGCCGCGTCGGGCTTGGCATTGGCGCTGCCAGAGCCGGTGAGGCTGCGACGAACTTCCAGATTGCGGGAAATAACCAAAACCACCCGACGATTGTGGGCACGTCCTTCAGCGGTGGTGTTGGACGCCACCGGCTGAAACTCTCCGTAGCCGACCGAAGCCATACGAGCCGGATTGATCCCGTCAATCGCCAGCATGCGAACGATGCTAGCTGCTCGGGCGGACGACAACTCCCAGTTCGTTGGGTACTGAGCGGTTCGGATCGGCTGGTCATCGGTGAAGCCTTCGACATGTATCGGGTTGTCAAACGGGCTGATGATCTTCGCAACTTTTTCGATGATATTGAACGCTGCGTCACTGGGCATCGCATCACCGCTGCCGAACAACATACTGGAATTGAGCTCGATCTCGATCCACAACTCGTTGCCCCTGACGGTCATCTGATTTGATTTGATCAGGTCACCAAAACCGTCGCGCACGTCGTTGGCAATGGTTTGCAAGGGTGTAATAGAACTCTGAGCAAGGCCGGCGTCGACCTCCTCGCTGTCTTTGATCAGTGGCAAGGAGGGCGTGATCGTCAGTGGTTTTTGGTCGCCAACAGGAATTGGCTTGAGGCTGCGATCAGGCTCATTAAATGCGCCGATTAGCGCCTGTGACAGCACCTTGTATTTGCCTTCGTTAAGTGAAGATATCGAATACATGACCACAAAAAACGCAAACAGCAAGGTGATGAAGTCCGCGTAGGACACCAGCCAACGTTCATGATTATCGTGCTCTTCAACTCGACGCCGACGGGCCATGGCTAATCCATCACTCCATGAAGCCTTGCAGCTTCAATTCGATCGAACGCGGGTTTTCACCTTCGGCAATAGACAAAATGCCTTCAAGCAACATTTCACGGTACCGTGACTGGCGAATAGCAATCGCTTTAAGCTTGTTGGCAACCGGTAGAAGGATCAAGTTGGCCGAGGCCACGCCGTAAATCGTGGCGACGAAGGCCACTGCAATACCGTTACCCAATTGGCTTGGATCAGCCAAGTTACCCATCACATGGATCAGGCCCATAACCGCGCCAATAATGCCGATGGTCGGCGCGTAGCCGCCCATACTTTCAAATACCTTGGCGGCCTGGATATCACGGGTTTCCTGAGTGATGAAATCCACCTCCAGAATGCTCCGGATCGCTTCGGGCTCAGCACCGTCAACCAGCAACTGCAGGCCTTTGCGCGCGTACTGATCCGGCTCTGAGTCGGCGATGGATTCCAGCCCCAGCAAGCCTTCCTTGCGTGCGGTCAGGCTCCAGTTGACGACGCGATCAATACCGCCAGATAAATCAATCCGTGGCGGAAACAGAATCCAGCCGACAATTTGGATTGCGCGCATGAACGCACTCATTGGCGCCTGCAACAGTGCCGCTGCCATGGTGCCGCCTAACACAATCAGGGCTGCTGGACCGTTGAGCAATGCACTCAGGTGGCCGCCTTCGAGGAAGTTACCGCCGATGATCGCGACAAAAGCAAGGATGAGACCAATAAGACTCAGTACATCCATCAGATGCACGCCTCAACGAGGTGCTTGCCAATTTCATCCAAACCGTACACCGCATCGGCGAGGTTAGCTTTGACGATGGCCATTGGCATGCCATAAATCACACAACTCGCCTCGTCCTGCGCCCAGATATGGCTACCACCTTGCTTGAGCAGCCGAGCGCCTTCACGACCGTCAGCGCCCATACCCGTGAGGACCACCGCCAGCACTTTGTCTCCGTAGGATTTGGCTGCAGAACCGAAGGTGATATCGACACACGGCTTGTAGTTCAGACGCTCATCGCCGGGCAGAATCTTTACCGCGCCACGGCCATCAATCATCATCTGCTTGCCACCAGGCGCTAATAAAGCCAGCCCAGGGCGCAAAATATCCCCGTCTTCAGCTTCTTTCACGCTGATCTGGCACAGCTTGTCTAAACGCTCGGCAAACGCCTTGGTGAATGCTGCGGGCATGTGTTGAATCAATACGATCGGTGCCGGGAAGTTCGCCGGCAATTGCGTCAGCACACGCTGCAACGCCACGGGACCACCGGTTGACGTACCAATGGCCACCAACTTGTAGGCTTTGCGCTTGGGGGCAGGTGAATAATGAGCCGCAGGCGTATGAGGAGTTACCGCCCTAGCCTGCACGCTACGAGGGGCAGCGGATGCGTTACTGAAACCGCTGGCCGTTGAGGTTGAGCCGGACGACGATGAAACAGCCGACCCAGCGGTTGGCGGGGTCGGTGAGCTATAGCCATTAAACCGACTGCGCGACAGAGTGTGGATCTTTTCGCACAGCAGTTGTTTGACCTTCTCTGGATTGCGCGAGATGTCTTCGAAGTTCTTTGGCAGAAAGTCAACCGCACCCGCATCCAGCGCGTCCAGGGTGACGCGAGCGCCCTCATGGGTCAGCGAGGAAAACATCAGGACTGGTGTCGGAATGCGCTGCATGATGTGTCGCACGGCCGTGATGCCGTCCATCATTGGCATCTCGTAGTCCATGGTTATCACGTCAGGCTTGAGAACCAGCGCTTGTTCGATTGCTTCCTTGCCGTTAGTTGCAGTACCGACAACCTGAATATTGGGATCAGCAGAAAGAATTTCCGAGACGCGGCGGCGGAAAAAACCAGAATCGTCCACCACAAGCACTTTAACTACCATAAACACTCCGTAGGGTATTGCGGGCGTTTATCACCACCCGCAAACCCAGAATCAAATACGCCGAGCGGCGTAGCGCTTGAGCATGCTCGGTACATCGAGAATCAAGGCAATCCGCCCATCACCGGTAATGGTGGCGCCCGACATGCCCGGCGTTCCCTGTAGCATTTTGCCCAGCGGCTTGATCACCACTTCCTCCTGGCCCACCAGCTGATCGACAACGAAGCCGATGCGCTGAGTACCCACGGAGAGAATCACGACATGACCTTCCCGTTGTTCTTCATGGGCAGCCGAAGCGACGAGCCAGCGTTTGAGGTAGAACAACGGCAAGGCTTTTTCACGAACGATGACCACTTCCTGGCCATCGACGACATTGGTTCGCGACAAGTCGAGATGGAAAATCTCGTTGACGTTGACCAATGGAAAAGCGAATGCCTGGTTGCCCAACATCACCATCAGGGTCGGCATAATCGCCAAGGTCAACGGCACCTTGATGACGATTTTCGAACCTTGGCCCTTGGTCGAGTAGATATTGATCGAACCATTGAGCTGGGCGATTTTGGTTTTCACCACGTCCATGCCCACACCACGCCCTGACACGTCGGAAATCTCGGTTTTGGTCGAAAAACCCGGCGCGAAAATCAAGTTGTAGCAGTCGGTGTCGCTCAAGCGGTCAGCGGCATCTTTGTCCATCACGCCACGCTTCACGGCGATGGCACGCAAAACACCAGGGTCCATACCTTTGCCGTCATCGGAAATCGACAGCAGGATATGGTCGCCTTCTTGTTCCGCCGAAAGAATCACGCGACCGCAACGCGCCTTGCCCGACGCCTCTCGCTCCTCCGGGGACTCGATACCATGATCGACCGCGTTGCGCACCAAGTGGACCAACGGGTCTGCAAGCGCCTCAACCAGGTTCTTGTCCAGATCGGTTTCTTCGCCCACCAGTTCCAGGTTGATTTCTTTCTTCAACTGACGCGCAAGATCTCGGACCAACCGCGGGAAGCGTCCGAAAACTTTTTTGATCGGCTGCATCCGCGTTTTCATCACCGCGGTCTGCAAATCTGCGGTAACCACGTCCAGGTTCGACACTGCCTTGGACATGGCTTCATCGCCACTATTGAGGCCCAAACGAACCAAGCGGTTACGCACCAATACCAGCTCGCCCACCATGTTCATGATTTCGTCGAGGCGTGCGGTATCGACTCGCACGGTGGTTTCAGCTTCAGAGGCTGCAGGTTTTTCCGGCGCGGCTTTGGCCGGGGCAGCGACTGCCCTGACAGGCTCGGGCACATGCGCGACAGGAGCAGCGACGGGCACGGGGGCAGCGGCGGGCGTCGATGCGGCGATCTTCGCGACCGCTTCAGGCTCGAACTTGCCCTTGCCATGCAGCTCGTCCAGCAGTGACTCGAATTCGTGATCGGAAATCTGATCGCCACCGGGCGCTTTGTTTGGCGCAGCGACGGCTGCCGGTGCCGTGACTGCCAGTGCATCTGCAGCGAACGCCCCCTTGCCATGCAACTGATCGAGCAACGCTTCGAACTCGTCGTCGCTTATGTCATTGCTAACGGGGGCGGCGACCATAGCCACAGGCGTGATAGGTTTTGCATCGGCGGCAAACTTGCCTTTGCCATGCAACTGATCGAGCAGCGAATCAAATTCAGCGTCGCTGATCTCGTCGCTGGCAGCAGAACCACCGGCATACGCTGCGACCGGAACCGCCACTGTTGGAACTGATGCCGAGGCTTCCGCTTGCGCTTTGACCGCATTGAGCGAATCGAGCAATTGTTCGAATTCGGTATCGGTGATGTCCACAGGGGTGTCGGCCGGTGTCGGCTCAACACTGACTGGCACGGCGGCAATACTTGCTTTGGCGACCGGCTCAGCCAGACGTGCCAATGCGGCGAGCAATTCTGGAGTGGCCGGGGTCACATCGGTACGTTCACGCACTTCGGTGAACATCGCGTTGACTGCATCCAACGCCTCCAAAACTACGTCCATCAATTCCGAGTCGACGCGACGCTCGCCCTTACGCAGGATATCGAAGACGTTCTCGGCGATGTGGCAGCACTCCACCAACTCATGGAGTTGGAGGAAGCCGGCGCCCCCTTTTACAGTGTGAAAACCGCGAAAAATCGCATTGAGCAACTCCGCATCATCAGGACGGCTTTCCAGCTCGACCAGTTGCTCGGACAATTGCTCGAGAATTTCGCCGGCCTCTACCAGAAAATCCTGAAGGATCTCTTCATCGGCGCCGAAGCTCATTGGGTGCTCCCTAAAAATTCAATCAATCGACCTAGAAGCCCAGGCTGGATAGCAGATCGTCAACATCATCCTGACCGGATACAACGTCTTCACGCTTATCGGCATGAATCTGCGGACCTTCACCCTGAGACAGATTTTTTTCTTGATCTTGTTCTGTACGGATCGATTGATGGTCATGTTCGATCCCTGCAAAGCGATCGACTTGGCTGGCCATCAGCACCAGTTTGAGCAAGTTGCTTTCCACTTCCGTAACCAGTTGCGTAACGCGCTTGATCACCTGACCGGTGAGGTCCTGGAAGTCTTGAGCCAGCAAAATATCGTTGAGGTGGGCGGAGACTTCGCGGCTGTCTTTCTCGGTACGCGCCAAGAAACCCTCGACACGTCGAGCCAGTTCGCGAAACTCTTCGGCACCGACTTCGCGACGCATAAAACGCGCCCAATCCTCACTCAAGGCACTGGCTTCAGTACTCAGCCCGCTCATCAGTGGCGTGCTTTCTTCTACCAGATCCATTGTGCGGTTAGCCGCATTTTCAGTCAGCCGGACCACATAAGACAGACGATCAGTAGCATCAGTAATCTGAGAAACTTCTTTGGCTTGCGGCATGTTCGGGTCAATTTGAAAATTGACGATCGCATTGTGCAGCTCACGGGTCAGTTTGCCGACTTCCTGATACAGGCCCCGGTCACGTGTCTGGTTTAGCTCGTGAATAATTTGTACCGCGTCGCCAAAGCGCCCTTTTTCAAGGCTTTCGACCAACTCGTGTGCATGTTTCTTCAGGGTCGACTCGAAGTCGGCCTCGGTTGAATCTGTGTGCTCCATAGAGCCCCCGCGGCGGACATCAGCTATTGACGCGCTCGAAGATCTTTTCGATCTTTTCTTTCAGCACTTGGGCCGTGAAGGGCTTGACCACATAACCATTAACACCAGCCTGAGCGGCTTCGATAATTTGGTCACGTTTGGCCTCGGCCGTCACCATCAATACTGGCAAGTGTTTGAGACGATCATCTGCGCGTACGTGGCGCAACAAATCGATACCGGACATGCCAGGCATATTCCAGTCAGTCACCAGAAAGTCGAAGTTACCGCTTTGCAGCATCGGCAACGCAGTAGTCCCGTCGTCCGCTTCTGCCGTGTTGGTGAACCCAAGGTCACGCAACAAGTTTTTAATGATCCGCCGCATCGTTGAGAAGTCATCAACGATGAGGATTTTCATGTTTTTGTCCAAGTCGACCTCCAAGCAGTCTTTAACGCATTCAGCACCTGAATACGCTGTTCAATCAAAACCGGCACAGCACACCTGGGCTGCACGAAAACGACGACGGGCTTGGTAAATCAACACGCCGGAATCGGCACAGAAAGGCCCAAGGGACTTTCTGACCGGCTTCCGCCTAGTCTTATGCTTCGCACGCAACGCTTTGCACAGCCGGCTTACGGACAATCCGCGACCAATAGGGGTCACGCTTTGCCCATCAACGCGCTCGCCATTCTCCCAAACGCCCTCGCAAACGAGCTGCGCACTGGCTGTGTAACTGACTGACCCGCGATTCGCTAACCCCCAATACCTCACCAATTTCTTTGAGGTTAAGCTCTTCGTCGTAGTACAGCGCCAACACCAGACGCTCACGCTCCGGCAAATTGGCTATGGCATCCGCTAACGCGGCCTGGAAGCGTTCATCCTCCAGATCGCGTGATGGCTCAAGCTGAGCGCTTGCGCCATCCTCGTGCAGCCCTTCGTGTTCGCCGTCCTGTAAAAGGTCGTCGAAACTGAACAATCGACTGCCCAAGGTATCGTTCAAAATCCCGTAATAATCATCAAGACTCAATTGGAGTTCGGCCGCAACTTCGTGATCTTTAGCGTCACGACCTGTTTTAGCTTCAATTGATCTAATCGCGTCACTGACCATGCGCGTATTGCGGTGCACTGAACGCGGGGCCCAATCGCCCTTTCGCACTTCATCGAGCATGGCGCCACGGATACGAATCCCGGCATAAGTCTCGAAACTTGCGCCTTTGGTGGCGTCATATTTGGTCGAAACTTCAAGCAAACCAATCATGCCGGCCTGGATCAGGTCTTCAACTTGTACACTGGCTGGCAAACGGGCCAGCAAGTGATAGGCGATACGTTTCACCAGCGGCGCATACCGCTCGATCAGCTCGTACTGGGAGTCCTTGGACGCCTTGCTGTACATGCGATAGCCGCTGGCTGTCATAGGACCGGTCCTGCACTCGTCTGATGTACGAGCCGTTCAACGAAAAACTCAAGATGTCCACGCGGATTGGCTGGCAACGGCCAGGAATCGACTTTCTGCGCGATGGCCTTGAAAGCCAAGGAGCATTTGGAACGTGGAAAAGCCTCGTAAACTGCCCGTTGCTTTTGCACGGCCTTGCGTACGCACTCGTCGTAGGGCACCGCGCCGACGTATTGTAAGGCAACGTCGAGAAAGCGATCTGTGACCTTGGTCAACTTGGCGAACAAATTGCGGCCTTCCTGAGGGCTTTGTGCCATGTTGGCCAACACTCGGAACCGATTCATGCCGTAGTCGCGGTTCAGCAGCTTGATCAATGCGTAGGCGTCAGTAATAGACGTTGGCTCATCGCACACCACTAGCAGCACTTCTTGAGCTGCGCGCACGAAACTTACCACTGACTCGCCAATACCGGCTGCTGTATCAATCACTAGTACGTCGAGGTTGTCGCCAATATCGCTGAACGCCTGAATCAGCCCGGCGTGTTGCGCAGGCGTCAGGTGAACCATGCTTTGAGTGCCTGAAGCCGCTGGCACGATACGAATCCCGCCAGGACCTTGGAGCAACACATCACGCAGCTCGCAACGCCCCTCAATCACGTCGGCCAGCGTCCGTTTGGGGGTAAGACCCAGCAAGACATCGACGTTTGCCAGACCTAAATCGGCGTCCAGCAACATGACGCGGCGGCCAAGCTCTGCCAGCGCCAGTGATAGATTCACTGAAACGTTTGTCTTGCCAACGCCACCCTTGCCGCCGGTTACTGCGATGACCTGTACGGGATGCATGCTACCCATTTTAGTTCTTTACCTTGACTTGCTTAGACCGAGGCCACATCAACGATTGCGCTTGCGTTGTAGGAACAACGTCGGCGCCCCTTGATGCAGGTACATTCCAATGTCTTGCCTTACCCAACCCGCTTGTTCGGGCTGTGATAAAGATCCGCGAACATATCCGCCATAGCTTCTTCGCTTGGTTCTTCCTGCATTTGCACGCTGACCGCACGACTGACCAGCTGGTGCCTACGCGGCAAATGCAAGTCGTCCGGTATACGCGGTCCATCCGTGAGATAAGCCACTGGTAACTCATGACTTATCGCCAAACTCAACACCTCTCCCAGACTGGCAGTTTCGTCCAGCTTGGTGAGGATGCAGCCCGCCAGCCCACAGCGTTTGTAGCTATGGTATGCAGCAGTTAGAACTTGCTTCTGACTGGTAGTTGCTAACACCAGATAATTACGTGCTTTGATACCCCGACCCGCAAGACTTTCCAGCTGCATACGCAGGGCTGGATCGCTGGCTTGCAGGCCGGCGGTATCAATCAACACCACTCGCTTGCGCAATAGTGGTTCCAACGCTTGGCCCAACGACTGGCCAGGGTCAATATGAGTCACCGACACATTGAGGATCCGACCCAGGGTTTTAAGCTGTTCCTGAGCACCAATCCGGTAGCTATCCATGCTCACCAATGCAATGTTCTGAGGACCGTATTTCAAAACATAGCGTGCGGCCAGTTTCGCCAGGGTCGTGGTCTTGCCCATACCAGCCGGGCCTACCATGGCGATCACACCACCTTCTTCCAGCGGCTCTACATCCGGGGTCACAATCATCCGCGCCAGGTGAGCCAACAACATGCGCCAAGCTTGACGCGGCTCTTCAATGTCAGTGGTCATCGCCAGCAAGTCCCGCGACAGCGGACCCGACAAACCAATGCGTTGCAGGCGACGCCACAGGTTGGCCTGCTGCGGCCGACTGCCTTGAAGCTGATTCCAAGCCAGCGAACCAAGCTGCACTTCGAGCAATTCACGCAGGCCGTTCAGCTCTGAACGCATCGACTCATAAGCTTGTAGCCCGATCATCGGCTCGCTGGCAGCGCTTGCCATCGGTGCCGCAGTAGCGCGTCGAGGCTCTTCGAAGGTCGGTTCTATGTGCGTCTCGCCAGAATCCGAGGATGCGCCGGTAAACAAATGGCGGTTGATCAACGAATCATTGTCACCACGGTTACCCAGCTCAGCCTGAGCAGAGACAATGCGCGACTGGGTCTTACGCAATTCGTCTTCAAGCTCAATGTTCGGTACACGTGGCGCCAGTGCGGAAAGCTTGTAATCCAAGGCAGCAGTCAGCTCCACGCCACCCGCAATGCGGCGGTTACCAATGATGGCGGCGTCAGCGCCCAGCTCATCACGAACCAGCTTCATGGCTTGACGCATATCGGCGGCGAAAAAACGCTTAACTTGCATGACTCACTACCTCAGCCGTTTGGCCCGACAGTCGCGACGATCGTGACTTGTTTGTTGTCGGGAATTTCCTGATACGCCAGCACATGCATGTTCGGTACAGCCAGCCGTCCAAACCGTGACAGCATTGCGCGAACCGGTCCTGCGACCAACAAAATCACCGGTTGCCCTTGCATCTCTTGGCGTTGTGCAGCGTCTATCAACGACCGCTGGAGCTTTTCAGCCATGCTTGGCTCAAGAAGAACACCCTCTTCCTGCCCCTGACCAGCCTTCTGAAGACTATTGAGCAATATCTGTTCCAACCTTGGCTCAAGGGTGATCACAGGCAGCTGCGGCTCAGTACCTACAATGCTTTGCACGATTGCGCGGCACAACGCGATGCGTACGGCGGCCACTAGCGCGGCGGTATCTTGACTCCGAGGGGCCGCATTGGCGATCGCTTCAGCGATGCTACGGATATCCCTGACAGGAACCTGTTCCGCCAACAATGCTTGCAGCACTTTGAGCAACGCAGAAAGCGACAAAATTCCCGGGACCAGCTCTTCAGCCAATTTCGGCGAACCTTTAGCCAGCAATTGCATCAACTGCTGCACTTCCTCATGGCCGATCAGTTCATGGGAGTGTTTATACAAAATCTGGTTAAGGTGGGTCGCGACCACGGTACTAGCGTCTACCACGGTATAGCCCAACGATTGCGCTTGGCTGCGCTGACTGACCTCGATCCACACTGCTTCCAGACCAAACGCAGGGTCTTTGGCGGTGATACCGTTGAGCGTACCGAACACTTGCCCAGGATTGATTGCCAGTTCACGGTCCGGGTAGATCTCAGCTTCGGCCAGGGTCACGCCCATCAATGTCAAGCGGTAGGCGCTGGGGGCCAGGTCGAGGTTGTCGCGAATATGCACAGTGGGCATCAAGAAGCCCAACTCTTGCGAGAGCTTCTTACGTACACCTTTGATTCGCGCCAGCAGCTGACCACCTTGATTACGGTCCACTAACGGAATCAGGCGATACCCCACTTCCAGACCGATCATGTCGATGGGCGTAACGTCGTCCCAACCCAACTCCTTGGAGTCCTGCGCGCGCGTCGGCGAAGGCAACAGCTCCTGTTGCCGCTGGACCTCCATCAAGGCATTGACCTTGACCATGTTCTGCTTCTTCCACACCAAGTAGGCAGCACCGCCGGCGATCAGGCCCAAACTGATAAACGACAGGTGCGGCATGCCCGGCACCAAGCCCATTACCACGATCAAGCCGGCAGCCACCGCCAACGCTTTAGGTGAGGTGAACATCTGCCGATTGATTAGCTTACCCATCTCTTCCGATCCGGAAGCACGGGTCACCATGATCGCGGCGGCCGTTGACAGAAGCAGTGACGGCAATTGCGCCACCAAACCGTCACCAATGGTCAACAGGGCGTAAACCTTACCCGCATCAGCAAAAGACATGTTGTGCTGGAAGACACCGACTGCAACACCGCCAATTAAATTGATGAACAGAATCATCAAACCGGCAATGGCGTCGCCGCGTACGAATTTGCTGGCGCCGTCCATCGAACCGTAAAACTCAGCTTCTTGGGCGACTTCCAGACGACGATGCTTGGCTTGAGGTTGATCAATCAAGCCGGCGTTGAGGTCGGCATCAATAGCCATCTGCTTACCGGGCATAGCATCGAGGGTGAAGCGCGCGCTCACCTCGGAAATCCGCCCGGCACCTTTTGTCACAACGACAAAGTTGATGATCATCAGGATCGCGAAAACCACGATACCAACCACATAGTTACCGCCGATTACCACCTCGCCAAACGCTTGAATCACCTTACCGGCAGCAGCGTGACCCTCTTGACCATGAAGCATGACCACGCGGGTAGATGCGACGTTGAGCGCCAATCGCAATAGCGTGGCCACCAACAGGATGGTGGGAAATACCGAGAAATCCAGTGGTCGCAGAGCGTATACGCAGACCAACAAAACCACGATCGACAGCGCAATGTTGAACGTGAAGAATACGTCGAGCAGGAACGGTGGGACAGGCAACATCATCATTGCCAACATGACCAACAGCAGCAGCGGCACACCCAGGTTGCCGCGACCGATGCTAACCAGGTTGCTACGCGCTGCGTTGATTAATTGAGAGCGATCCACCAATTCTTTTCCTGCCCGCTAAATCAAACTTTTGACGCCAAACGCGCCATGGCAAGGGCACTGCAAGAAGCTTTCCAACTATTGGGAATCAGGGAAAAACAAGCTGCTATCGGAGGCCGCGAGACATATTCCAGCCCTCGCCAGCCCTTACAATTGACCAGTGCTTAAACCCAGATCTACCTGGCGGTGAAGTTCGCAGGCATGTCTGACTGGCACAGAGAGAGAGAGTACTCAGTGCTAAGAGTCGCGCTGAAGGTCGGACGGAATCGGCAGGTCGCCGAGGGGATCGGGGCGTTTGCCTTTACCGGCGCGGTATTGGCGGATTTGATAAACGTAGGCCAACACTTGCGCCACCGCCAAGTACAGCCCGGCGGGTATTTCCTGATCCAGTTCGGTAGAGTAGTAGATCGAGCGTGCCAGGGCGGCTGACTCAAGCACCAGAATATTGTGCTCACCCGCAATTTCGCGGATTTTAAGCGCTAGAAAATCATTTCCTTTAGCCAGTAACATTGGCGCCCCGCCCTTCTCGGGATCATATTGCAGCGCCACGGCGTAGTGGGTCGGGTTCGTGATGATGACATCCGCCTTGGGAACTGACGACAGCATGCGTCGCTGAGACATTTCTCGTTGTAACTGACGAATTCGCTGTTTGACCTCAGGTCGACCTTCGCTGTCCTTGTGTTCGTCGCGTATCTCCTGCTTGGTCATCATCAGTTTTTTGTGGGCTTCGTATATCTGAAACGGAACGTCCACCGCCGCAATAATAATCAACCCGCACGCCATCCATAGAGCACTCCAGCCCAACAATACGATGCTGTGGATAATGGCCGACTCCAGAGGTTCGTGGGCGATAGAAATCAGGTCGTTCTTGTCCTTCTCCAACACGAATAACGCCACCATCAGGGTGATGGAAAATTTCGCAATGGACTTCAGGAGCTCGACCAACGCATGAGTCGACACCATCCGTTTGAGGCCCGATAACGGGTTCATTCGGCTAAACTTGGGCGCCATCGAACTGCCCGAGAATATCCAGCCGCCCAGCGTGATAGGGCCTAATACTGCCGCTAACACCATCACCAGCATCAACGGCTGAATGGCGACCAGCGCAGCTTTACCAGCGTTGAGAAAATATAAGCCCATGAAGTGATCGTCCATGATCACTTCGCGCGACAGAGTGAAGTTGGTACGCATCAGATTGAGCATCATTTGTGCGATCTGGCCACCGAACACCAGCAAGCTCCCTGCGCCAGCCATCGTAACGATTAAGGTGTTTAACTCCTTTGAGCGGGCCGTCTCGCCTTTTTCGCGGGATTCTCTGACCCGCTTATCCGTAGGGTCTTCTGTCTTGTCCTGGCCATTCTCGTTCTCAGCCATATCAGCGCGCCCTAACCAGACCGCGTAACAATTCCAGCGCGTTGGCGACTAGCGGCGGAAATTGATTAAGCATGTCGCCTAGGGTCATCCACAGGATCACCATCCCCAGAACCAGAGTCAGCGGAATGCCAATGGAGAACATGTTTAGCTGCGGTGCCGCACGGGTCATGACGCCAAACGCAACACTGACAATCAGCAAGGCGGTAATGGCAGGCAGCACCAGCAACAACCCCGCGCCTAATACCCAGCCAAAACGACCGGCCAGCTCCCAGAGGTGTCCGACGTCAAGGCCGCTGCCAACCGGCAAAGTGGTGAAACTTTCCACCAAGACTTCGAACACCACCAGATGACCATTCATGGAAAGAAACAGCAGGGTGACCAGCATGCTGAAAAACTGCCCGAGAACCGCTACCGAAACGCCGTTAGTGGGGTCCACCATTGAAGCAAAACCCATACCCATCTGGATCGAGACAATTTGCCCGGCGATGACGAAAGCCTGAAAAAACAACTGAAGGGACATGCCCAACATGGCACCGATGATGATCTGCTCCGCAATCAGCAGCAGCGCACTGAGGTCCAGCGCGTGGACTTGCGGCATGGGTGGCAGGCTGGGCGCAATCACGACGGTAATTGCCAGCGAGAAATATAACCGCACCCGCGCTGGCACTAACGTCGTGCCAAAAATCGGCATGGTCATCAATACAGCCGCGACCCGGAATAGCGGAAGCATAAAGCTCGCCACCCAAGTCCCGATCTGCGTGTCGGTCAGGGCAAGTACAGAGGGCATGCCGTCAACCAATCACAGTAGGAATGCTGCCGTACAGCGATTGGATGTACTCCATGAACACCCGAATCAACCAAGGTCCGGCGACAATCAGCGTGATCAACATCACCAGCAAGCGAGGGAGAAAGCTCAAGGTTTGTTCGTTGATCTGGGTCGCCGCCTGAAACATAGCCACCAGCAGTCCGACGATCAGGCTCGGGACTACCAATACCGACACCATCATGGTGGTCAGCCATAACGCGTCGCGAAATAAATCGACGGCAACTTCTGGCGTCATTGCAGGCTCCTCCTTCTCATGGCGATACACCCCCGAAACTGCTGGCCAGCGTGCCGATGATCAAGGCCCAACCATCCACCAGTACGAACAACATGATTTTGAACGGCAATGAAATAATCAGCGGTGACAGCATCATCATCCCCATTGCCATCAACACACTGGCGACGACTAGGTCGATGATGAGAAACGGGATGAATATCATAAAACCGATCTGGAACGCGGTTTTAAGTTCGGAGGTCACAAATGCCGGAACCAAAATCGTTAAGGGCGCCTGATCCGGGCTGGCGATATCGGTGCGTTTGGACAAACGCATAAACAGGTCCAGGTCGCTCTGACGGGTTTGTGCCAACATGAAGTTCTTGATAGGCACTTGCGCCTTCATCACTGCGTCCTGTGCCGTAAGTTTTTCGGCTAGATAAGGCTGCAACGCATCGACGTTCACCCGATCAAAAACCGGCGCCATGATAAATAGGGTCAGGAACAGCGCCATGCCGGTTAAAATTTGATTCGACGGCGTCTGCTGCAAGCCCAGGGCCTGACGCAGAATTGAGAAGACAATGATGATCCGGGTGAAACTGGTCATCAGCATAACGAACGCCGGGATAAAACTCAGCGCGGTCATGATCAGCAGAATCTGCAGATTGACTGAATATTCCTGCGCGCCGTTGGCACCGGTGGACATGCTGATCGCCGGGATCGTCAACGGATCTGCAGCGAACACCAAAGGCGCGGCCATTACCAGCAGCAGCGTCAATACGATGCGCAACGCGGTCATTACTTCTTATCCTTATAATCCTTGCCCAGCAGCTCCATCAGACGCTGGGCGAATTCTGGCGTGGCGTTTGTGCTGTCAGGCGCCTGTACTGGCTCTTTAAGCACATGTAATGGCGTGATTCTCCCCGGTGATATCCCAAGTAAAATCTGTTCCTTGCCGACTTGCACCAACACCAACCGATCACGGGGGCCAAGTGCCCGCGACCCGAGCAATTCGATCAGTTGACCATTGCGCGGACTGGCACCCTGAACCCGACGCAATAGCCAGGCGAGCCCGAAGATCAAGCCGACAACCAACAACAGGCCAAGTACCAACTGCGTCAACTGACTCCCAATGCCGCTGCTGATCATTGTGCTAGCGGGCGTTGCAACCGCCGGCATGACCGGCTCGGCCGCCCACGCACCCACTGTTGTTACCACACTGAGCAACAGGCCGGACGTCACGCTGAGAAGCTTGCTCACTAGCGTAACTTCTTGATGCGTTCGCTAGGGCTGATCACATCCGTCAGGCGGATCCCGAACTTTTCGTTGACCACCACCACTTCACCGTGAGCGATCAACGTGCCGTTAACCAATACGTCCAGCGGCTCACCAGCCAAACGGTCGAGTTCGATCACTGAACCCTGGTTAAGCTGTAGCAGGTTACGAATGTTGATGTCGGTACTGCCCACTTCCATGGAGATGGAAACCGGGATATCCAGAATTACATCCAGGTTCGGACCATCCAGAGACACGGCGGCATTGCTCTTAGCCACGCTGCCGAATTCCTCCATCGGCATGCGATTTGAGGCTGAAGCACTACCGGCATCGGCAGCAAGCAGGGAGTCGATATCGTCTTGGCTGGCGTCACCGGATTCTCCCAGTGCAGCGGCCCACTCATCGGCCAATGCCTGATCTTCAGCAGAGGTTATTTCTTTTTCATCGGCCATCGGTTGTCCTCGGCGAGCTTTGTTTCGTTAAAACAGCACGTAGTTCTGCTGAAATTGATATCAGCGGCGTTCGATCGGTTCGATCACTTGCAACGCCAGGTGTCCTTTGTGTGTTCCCAGTTTGACCTTGAACGCAGGCACGCCGTTGGCGCGCATGATCAGTTCTTCAGGCAACTCCACCGGAATCACATCACCCGGCTGCATGTGCAGGATGTCGCGCAGGCGTATCTGACGACGGGCGACGACGGCGCTCAAAGGCACGGCGACATCAAGCACGTCTTCTTTAAGAGCGTTGACCCAGCGCTCGTCTTGGTCATCCAAATCAGACTGGAAGCCGGCGTCGAGCATTTCGCGTACGGGCTCAATCATCGAGTAAGGCATGGTCACGTGTAAATCGCCGCCACCGCCGTCGAGTTCGATATGGAAGGTGGAGACCACCACCGCTTCGCTCGGGCCAACAATGTTGGCCATGGCCGGGTTAACTTCGGAATTCATGTACTCAAAGCTCACATCCATGATGGCCTGCCAGGCTTCTTTGAGGTCTATAAACGCCTGTTCAAGCACCATCCGCACGACACGTAATTCCGTCGGCGTGAATTCGCGGCCTTCAATTTTGGCGTGTCGCCCGTCGCCACCGAAGAAGTTATCCACCAGCTTGAACACCAGCTTGGCGTCCAGAATAAATAAGGCTGTACCACGCAAAGGTTTGATCTTGACCAGATTCAAACTGGTCGGAACGTACAGCGAGTGCACGTACTCCCCGAACTTCATCACCTGAACGCCGCCCACCGCAACATCGGCCGAGCGCCGCAACATGTTGAACATGCTGATTCGGGTGTAACGGGCAAAACGCTCATTGATCATTTCAAGCGTTGGCATCCGCCCACGGACGATTCGATCCTGACTCGTCAGGTCATAACTTTTTACACTGCCGGCTTCAGCGGCGCTTTCGGTCTGGACCAGACCATCGTCGACGCCATGCAACAGCGCATCAATCTCTTCCTGTGACAGCAGGTCTTGCACGGCCATTGTCGTGGTCCTACTGCAATACGAAGTTGGTGAAAAGCAATTGTTCCACTACGACTTTACCGACTTCTTTCTGCGCCACTTCCTGCACACTGGCAAAGGCTTTTTGCCGCAACAGCTCTTGTCCGATCGGCTGAGTCAGCGATTCGAATGGCTGACCGGAAAACAGCATGACAAGGTTGTTGCGGATGACTGGCATATGGACTTTCAATGCATCCAAGTCAGCCTGATTTCGGCCCAGCAAGGTAATGCTGACTTGCATATAGCGTTGACGGCCACCTTGATTGAAGTTGACCACAAAGGCAGGGGCCATGGGTTCGTAAATAGATGGGAGCCTGACATCGGCCGCTAGCGCCGCATCGGCAGGCTTGGCTTGCGACTTGTGCAGAAAAAACCACGTCGCGCCTACCGAAATACCGACTGCCAACAGCAACCCAAAAATCACCAGGAGAATGAGCTTGAGTTTGCCTTTTACGGCGGGGTCTTTAACTTCTTCGCTCTGCGCCATGCCAATAATCCGTCACTATTCGGGGAGTTCTTAATACGTGACGGAAGAAGAGCAAGTGTTATGCCAGATATACGAGAGCCTTTGTCTAGGGGGCATCGCGGCAGTGGGTGAAACCGCTGCTGCGACAATCAAGCGTAATAATCGACCTGGCTAGTGCCAATGACGGTCATCGGTTGACTTGTGACAGCCACATCTTGAATTGCGCCGTCGTCATGCCCATCATTGCGGTCAGAGCTCATACTGGCAACGCCGCCACTGCTCTGTCCATGGTTTGCCTGCTGTTGGTTTTGACCTTGGCCCTGCCAGCCCCGTGACTGATCAAATACACTCACATCGACCTGACCCAAACCTTGCTGAACAAACGAATCTCGCAATTTGGACATCTGTCCTTCCAGCGCTTCGCGCACGCCAACATGCGCGCTCATAAACGTGATCTGCGTCTGCTGGTCCGCAGCCATGTTGATGCGAATATCCAAACGACCCAGCTCAGCCGGGTCCAATTGGATATCTGCAGATTTCAAGTTCTGGCTAGACAGGTACATAACTCGATCCACCACGGCCTCACTCCATCCACTCTGGTGCATTGCTAGCGGTTGGTTCAATGGCGACGCCCCCGTGACAGCTACCGTCTTAGGCTGCACCGCTTGACTCAACGCTGCCAAGCGATTGGCGAAATCATCGATTCGCGTATCAGACGCCACACTTTTAGTGTCTTTCAAACCCTCCTCGATCAGCCCCTTAAAAGCTCTGTCACCGCTTCCAGTGCTGGCGCTATCGGCGGCCAGTGGCTGCGCAGGGACTGCCAGGTTATT
This sequence comes from Pseudomonas sp. 10S5, assembly GCF_035019745.1. Lineage (NCBI taxonomy): Bacteria > Pseudomonadati > Pseudomonadota > Gammaproteobacteria > Pseudomonadales > Pseudomonadaceae > Pseudomonas > Pseudomonas sp. 10S5. Next base: position 208,393 of record NZ_JASJVL010000001.1, on the reverse strand, counting down.
GGCGACTGCCAACAACGGGTCAGCATTAGCTTGAGTGGCTGACGTTTTCTTGTCAGCAGACGTCGAGGTTGCACCCTCCGTGGCACTAGTAGTGGTCGTCGCAACTTTAGTATTAAGCTGCACAGCAACTTGTACGGCGGCCAATCCCGCTAACGGGTCCGATGCAGGGTTGAAAACAGGCGCGGTTGCTGGCGTTGATGAGCCAGTGGAACTGACAGAACTTGCAGAGCTTACCGGGATTGCTGGCGGCGCAACTACCAGTGCAACCATGGTCGCCGGGATTTCAATGGGCGGCGGTACGACGGCAACAAGTAGCGCAGGGTCCGGGACGGGCGGCGCAACGGCGGCCGCAATCAGCGTTGGATCAGCAATCGGAATAACGGGCGCAGCGGCTTGCGCCAAAGGATCAGGCGCCTTGTCTTTCGAATCATGACCAGCAGCGCTATTGGACGCATCGTTCTTTTTGCTGACGTCGCCGGCAGGCAACTGTTTGCCGCTATCGGCAACCGCTGGCTTGGAGCCGGCAGATTTGGTGTCCGGCGCAGGCTTGCTGTTGGCGGCTACAGTTTTGTCTTTTACCGGCTTTTGGCGAGTCTCATGGATCACCGCAGGCCTTGGACTCGCCTGTTTGGCGTAAACGTGAGCGAAGCTGGGCGTGCTGTCCTTGCCGGTCTCAACGGGTTTCACCACTGGGGTGGCGACCGCCGGTTGGGATTTGGCTACAGGAGTAGCCAACAGAAGAGGATTAGGGGCAAGGGGCATGGCGATCTCCGTACGGGCGCTAGTACAAAGACACTAAGCAAACGACGGGCCAGCTTTCTGTCCGGCTCTGATTATTCGGTGTACCGCTTGCGCTCTTCACTGAATAAACGGCGAACGGTGGCGAATTCGCGCGCTATCTTACTCACCCACTCCGGCGCGTCATCAATTTCTCCACGTAAGGTGCGCTCTTCAAGCTGCCCACACAGTTCAGCAAGCCGAAGTGCACCCATATTCCCGCAGCTGCCCTTGAAGCTGTGCGCGGCCATGCCCAGTGCTTCCAGGCAAGAGATCCGTGCCAGGAGCGCACGCTGCAACTGCACTAGCCGCTGCTCTGAATCATCGAGAAAGGTATCGATCAGTATCGGGTATTCACTTTCCATTACGTCTTGCAAATTACTCAATACACCGTAGTCCACATGAATGACTGCCACTTGTTCGCTCCTTGATCAAGAATCGGGGAATTATGCCTGAGCCCCCCAGGAAAATTCCACGCATGCCGTGCGCCCGTCCTCAGACCAATGGCAATGTTGACTTAACTTACGCACCAGATCGAGACCGCGTCCCGAAAGCTCATGGTCATCTGCCGATAACGCCATTACACGGTTGACGTCAAACCCTTCGCCACTGTCTTCGATGCGAACACTCAACTGGCCACCGGTTCCTCGTGGCACAACACGCAAATGCAGGCGTACATAGCCGTCTTCAAGATGGGACAAGCGGCTATTACGCTCTCGGTAATATTCGGAAAAACCCGTGGCATCGCGCTTGAGCCCGGAGTCGAGTCCGAGCACCCCATGCTCCAACGCGTTGGTATATAACTCCGCCAGCACACTATAAAGCGCTCCACTTTGACTCCGCAGCCCATGCACCTCCAACAGCAACTGCAACAAATAGGGTAGCGGATCGAATCGTTTCAAGGTCGCCGCGCGGCATTCAAAACTTACGGACCAGTCCAATGGGCTTGACTCGCCACTGTCGGAGTAGGTGACGATTGGGCAGCCCAGCAACCCGGGCTCGACTAAGGTGATTTCGACCATGCTTACGTCATCCCGAACGTCTCCACGGAAATCACTCAACGCCTGCTGAATTTCATCGATCAGCGCATCGGGCTGACGATTGGCGGCAAATACGCGGTTAAGGCGTTCTACACCAAACAGCCGGTCATCCACATCGCTGGTGTCAAGTACACCGTCCGACAGTAGAAAAACCCGGTCGCCTATCTCCAGCGGATGGACTTCGGTCTTGTCGTCAAAACGGCTAGGGTCTAACACACCCAGCGGCAGGTGCCGCGATACTAAAGGCGTGCGCCGCCCTGTCGCAACGTGATGCAGGTAACCGTCGGGCAAGCCACCGTTCCAAACTTCGACTTGATGCAGGTTGAAATTGACGCTTATCAACGTCGCGCAGCAAAACATGTCCACCGGCAAAATTCGCTTGAGCTTAGCGTTCATCTCTCTCAAGGTTTGCGCCAGGCCGTAGCCTTTGGCGGTCATCCCATAAAACACCTCTGCCAATGGCATCGCGCCGACAGCGGCGGGCAGACCATGACCGGTGAAGTCGCCTAGTAAAATGTGCATGTTTCCGGCCGGCGTATAAGCCGCGAGTAGCAAGTCGCCGTTGAACAGCGCGTAAGGCGACTGGAGATAACGAATATTCGACGCATTCAGGCAGCCGGAGTGCGCAACCTGATCGAAGACCGCCTTCGCGACCCGCTGCTCATTAAGCAAATAATCGTGGTGCTTGGTGATTTGGTCGCGCTGCCGCAGCACTGTTTCTTGCAAGCGCCGCAAGCGGTCCATGGCGTTTATTTTGGCGGCAAGGATCACTTGATTGTAGGGCTTGGCAACAAAATCATCGCCCCCCGCATCAAGGCAACGCGCCAACGCTTCGCTTTCGCTCAGCGACGTCAGGAAAATAATTGGCACCAAAGACTCGCCCGCCATGTGCTTGATTCGGCGCGCTGCTTCGAACCCGTCCATGACCGGCATCAAGGCGTCCATCAAGACCAACTGTGGACGTTCCCTTTCAAAAACATCCACCGCTTCTTGCCCGTTGCTGACACTGATTACGCGATGGCCCTGCCGCCGAACGATGGTGGTCAGCAGCAGGCGATCACTGGCATTGTCGTCAGCAATCAAAATGCACAAGCTTTCGGCTACGCCGGTCATCAGTCAGGCGATCTTGAAGAGTTTGGAAAAGTTGGAGATGGTCAGGATGGTACCCACGTCCTTGTTGCAATTGATCAGACTTATCTTTGAGTTTTCTCCGCCGGCATGGTCACGCAGGAGCAGCAACATGCCGAGTGCCGAGCTGTCCAGGTAACTGGTGTCCTTAAGGTCGACCACAAAACGCCGCGGCGTGCCTTCAGACCCTTCATAAGCCCCACGAAAGTCTTGATGCGCGGCGAAGTCAAAGCGGCCCGTGATAGTAATGGTCAGCTCTTCCCCGTCACGGGAGAGCTCGGAGGTAACGGACATGGTTGAATTCCTTCGGTCAGCTAGGGGCGCAATACAAAAAGGCTTTTAGCATTTCTAACGACCTTGCAGCAAATTCCATATCTAGCGGCAACCACGAACCTGGCGCTATAAGGAGTCGTGGCGGGGCAACCGCTGGGACAATTCGTCGAGCAATTTCTGCTCACGTTTGTCCTCCAATTGCCGAGCCTCGTCGATGTAGCGTTGCACTAATTTTCGCAGACCTTCTACCCGCGCGTAGCATTGCTGCCAAGCGCCGCGCGCTTTATCGAGGTTTGTTTGGTGCCAGGTCAAGCTTTGCCGCTGCTGAGACACGGCCGTTTCCAGTTGGTTGAGGAAGTTCTGATAGTTCATTAGCCATTGCCCTGAGACGCCGGTCGCACCCTTTTCAATCCACTGCATTTGGTAGTCAGTACGGAAACGCTCAAGGTCACCAAGCTTGGTCAGCGCTAACTGGACCTGCCCCTGAAAATGCCCGAGACGCTGGACCGCTGCGCGCTCGGCTTTTTCCGCCATGTCGACCACCGGTGCCAAACGCACTGCACGGGGCTGAGCCATGACTAGCCTCCGCCGGCAATAGGATTAAACACCGCCGCCAGCTGCGCGCCACTTTCTTGCAGGCTTTCATTATCATCTAGCCCTTGGCGCAGGTATCGCACCAAGGCGGGCTGCAGGGAGATCGCCATGTCGGTTTCACGGTCGCCGCCTGCCACGTAGGCGCCGACGCTGATCAGATCACGGCTCTGCTGGTAACGTGACCACATCTGCTTGAAGCGCTGTGCCTGCTGCATGTGCTCTGGAGTGACTACCGAAGGCATAACCCGACTGATGGACGCTTCGATATCGATGGCCGGGTAATGACCTTCTTCGGCCAACCGCCTGGACAGCACAATGTGCCCATCGAGCACGCCCCGTGCCGCATCCGCGATGGGGTCTTGCTGATCATCGCCCTCGGACAACACGGTATAGAACGCAGTGATCGATCCACCGCCCGCCTCTGCATTACCGGCGCGCTCAACTAGTTTGGGCAGCTTGGCAAACACCGACGGTGGATAGCCTTTGGTGGCGGGCGGCTCACCGATGGCCAGCGCAATTTCACGCTGGGCTTGCGCAAATCGAGTCAAAGAGTCCATTAACAGCAGTACATTTTTGCCTTTGTCACGGAAATATTCGGCAATTCGCGTGCAATACATAGCCGCCCGCAGCCGCATCAGCGGCGCATCATCAGCAGGCGAAGCAACCACCACCGAGCGCTTGAGGCCTTCTTCGCCAAGAATATTTTCGATAAATTCCTTGACCTCGCGACCGCGCTCGCCAATCAGGCCAACCACGATGATGTCGGCCTCGGTAAAGCGGGTCATCATTCCCAACAGGACACTTTTACCGACACCCGTACCCGCAAACAAACCCAGGCGCTGGCCACGGCCGACCGTCAATAATCCGTTGATGCTGCGAATGCCTACGTCCAACGGCTGGCTAATAGGGTCGCGCTTGAGCGGGTTGATAGTGGGGCCATCCATTGGCACCCAATCTTCGGCTTTCATGCCGCCCTTACCATCGAGTGCACGGCCTGCGCCATCGAGTACCCGACCCAGCATGCCGATGCCCATAGGCAAGCGACCGGTATCGGCCAACGGCACAACGCGGGCCCCGGGCGCAATGCCCGCGACGCTGCCGACGGGCATCAAAAATACCTTAGAGCCGGAAAACCCCATGACCTCGGCTTCGACCTCTACCGGGTGATGGCTGTCGTCGTTGATAACAACACAGCGACTGCCCATGGCGGCGCGCAGGCCTTCGGCTTCCAGGGTCAAGCCGACCATCCGCAATAAACGCCCTTCCACCACCGGCTGCGTTGCCAATTCTATGGCATCGGTGTAAGAGCTCAAACGCTTGCCGAAGCTGGTCCGCTCAAGATACATCGCGGGCTTCTGTATTAACCAAGGGCTCAACAGGCGGCTCGATAACAGCCGGATCAACGCTGGTAAACGCTGGAACCGCGTCGAGATCAATACTCACGTCGGCCGCTGCCGGATGCAGCGCTTGATCGTGCAACTGGTCGAACATCTTCGCCAGCGCTTGGGAAATACGAGTTTCGATGGTGGCGTCAATTCGACTGAATTCAGTTTCAACCCGGCAGCCTCCGGCCTCCAAGGTATCGTCTTCAACGATGCGCCAAGTTTCTTCGTGGCGCTCGCGCAACGCCTTGACCTGCTCGAAGTCTTGAGGGTTGATGAAAATTCGAATGTTTTGCGCGCCCATGGGCAACAACTTCAACGCGTCACGCAGGACCCGGCCGATTTGGCGGGAGTCAGTGACCAGTTCGCGCTGAATGACCTGACGGGTAATGTGTCCAACCAGCTCGATCAGGGATTTTTCAATCTGCGAGTCCTGCTCGGCAATCGGCTCAAGCAAATGAGTCATCAAGTGTTCAAGGCTGTCCAGTTTGGCGGCCAGGGCGACTTCGGCTTCGTGCCGGACTTTGAGTTGCGTGCTGTGGAAGCCTTCCTTTTCGCCGGTCGCAAAACCTTCGTTATACGCCTCCTGGCGAATACCTTCCAACTCTTCGAGCGTCAACGGCTGAACTTCGTCCAGCGGCACTTCTTCCATTTCAGCAGGGGTTTGCAGAGCAGGTTCAGGGGCCGGTGGCGGCTCTTGATACGGGTCGAAGCTGGGCAGCGACCAAATATCAAAACCGCCCACGTCCTTGGCACGAATCAGTTCGCTAGGTGGCTCTTTTTTTGGAGTAAACATGTGTCGATCCTCAGATCATTTCTTCGCCGCCCTTGCCACCGAGAACGATTTCTCCGGCTTCGGCCATACGGCGAGCGATGGTGAGGATTTCTTTCTGGGCCGTCTCAACATCACTGACGCGCACCGGTCCTTTGGCCTCAAGGTCATCGCGCAACAGTTCGGCAGCGCGCTTGGACATGTTCTTGAAAATCTTTTCCTTGATGGCTTCGTCGGAGCCTTTGAGCGCCAACACCAGCACATCGGAAGACACTTCGCGCAGCAACGCTTGGATGCCACGGTCGTCAACATCAGACAGGTTGTTGAAGACGAACATCAGGTCTTCAATCTGCGTCGACAATTCGCCATCGATTTCGCGGATCGCGTCCATCAACTGGCCTTCAATCGAGCTGTCGAGGAAGTTCATTATATCGGCAGCACGCTTGATACCACCCAGGGTGGTGCGCGATGCATTGGAGTTGCCGGAGAACTGCTTCTCTAGAATCTGGTTCAATTCTTTGAGGGCCGCAGGCTGCACTGTATTAAGCGAGGACACGCGCAAAATGATGTCTAGGCGTACTTTTTGATCGAAGTGACCCAGCACTTCACCGGCTTGGTCCGGGTCCAGATAAGCCACTACAATCGCCTGAATCTGCGGGTGCTCGTAGCGAATGACGTCAGCAACGGCTCGAGGCTCCATCCATTTAAGGCTGTCCAGCCCGCTGGTATTTCCGCCCAACAGGATGCGATCGATGAGGCCGTTGGCCTTATCCTCACCAAGAGCCTGGGTGAGCATTTTGCGAATGTAGCCGTCGGCACCCACGCCAAGGCTCGTCTGGTCACCGACGATTTCGACGAATTCGCTCATGACTAGTTCAACTTCCTCGCGGTGTACATTGCGCATTTGCGCCATGGCAACACCGACCCGCTGAACCTCTTTAGGACCCATGTGCCGAAGCACTTGTGCTGCGTCGGTTTCACCGAGGGAGAGCAGTAAAATCGCGGCTTTGTCTACCCGTGTCAGTTTTGTGGGAAGCGCTCGAGTCTCACTCATCTGCATTAATCCACTCTTTCACGACCTGAGCCACACGGCCCGGGTCTTCAGCAACCAGACTCTTGATCGCATTTAATTGCGCGTCGTAACCCTCAGTCGGGCTAGGCAACATTATGCTTTGCGGGCCACCGAGGCTGACGCGGTCGTTGGCCAGTTCGCCACCTAGACCGCCCATGCCGCCAAGCTCGGCATCACCATCAGAACCAAGCTGTTGTCTGCTCTTGCCGCTAGTGATGTTGTTGAGCACTGGCCGCAACACGCCAAACACCAACACCAGAATAAACAGCACGCCTAACACTTGTTTGACGATGTCCCAAAACCAGGGTTGTGAGTAAAACGCGATATCGGGAATCACTTCGCCACGATCGGGGGCGAATGGCACGTTGACCACGCTTACGCTGTCGCCACGGCTGGCGTTGAAACCAACCGCGTCTTGTACTAATCGGGTAAAGCGCGCCAACTCATCGGCATTCCACGGTATGTGGGTGACTTCGCCCGTCTTGGCATCGACCTTGGACTTATCGTCCACCACCACGGCAACGGACAAGCGATTAACGCGACCCTGCTGCTGCTTGGTATGGCTGATGGAACGGTCCAGTTCGAAGTTTTTGGTGGACTGTTGACGCTTGTCTGCCGGGTAAGGAGCAAGCATTGGCTGGCCGGTCGCCGGGTCCATGATTTGCTGGCCATTGGCATCAAGCAACGGCTGGCCTGGCTGAATCGATGCGGTGGCGGAACTGCTCGCCGCACCAGCGGCTTGTGGCGCAGTCGCCGGGCCTGGCGGTTGATTGCTCAGGGCCCCGGGAACACCTGACGATCCTGAACTGGACGTGCGCTGTTCGCTGACCGATTGCTCGCTGCGTAAGGCAGGTTGATCCGGGTTGAAACTTTCAGCGGTGGATTCAACGGCGCTGAAATCTACGTCAGCAGACACTTCAGCCTTGTAACGGTCATTGCCCAAAATCGGCTGCAGGATGCTTTGCACACGCTGTGTCAGCATACTTTCCATGCGACGACTGTAATCAAACTGCTTGCCGGCCATGCTCAATTCGGAGTTCTGGTTCTGATCGGACAACAGCGTGCCCTTCTGATCGACCACAGTGATTTGCGATTTGCTCAATTCAGGAACGGCAGTTGCCACCAAATTCATGATCGCCAGCACTTGGCCTGGCTCCAGTGAGCGGCCAGCATACAACTCGATCAAAACCGAAGCGCTTGGTTTACGCTCATCTCGAACAAACACAGAGCTTTTGGGAATCGCCAAATGCACCCGCGCACCTTTGACGTTGTTCAAGCTGGAGATGGTCCGCGCCAGTTCACCTTCCAGACCACGCCGATAACGCGTGGCCTCCATGAACTGGCTCGTCCCTAGTCCTTGGTCTTTGTCGAGAATTTCGAAGCCGATGTTACCGTCGCTTGGCGCAACACCGGCACCGGCCAGTTTGATCCTGGCGCGCTGCAAATCGTCGGACCTGACCAACAAGGCGCCGGAGCTTGGCTCGACAGTGTATGGAATATCCGCTGCGGACAGGGTTTCCATGACCTGTTTGGTATCCATGCCTGCAAGGCTTGCGTACAGCGGTTTGTAATCAGGCTGTTGCGACCAGAGCACCACGGCAAAACCGATCGCCACACTGGCTGCCAGACCGACCATGAGGCCGACCTGGCGCAGCATGGTCATTTCGGCAAGGTTCTCCAGAAAAGACAAACCAAACAAAGGCGACTTGCCCGCAGCGCCCGACTTAGCGGGCAGGTTGTCGCCGACTGATTCAGCCATGACTCAAATCGTCCTTAAACCGGCATCTGCATGATGTCTTGATACGCTTGAACCAGTTTGTTACGAACCTGGGTCAGCGCGGTGAACGACACGCTGGCTTTTTGCGAGGAGATCATCACGTCGGTGAGGTCTATGCCGCTTTTACCGACTTCGAAAGCACTTGCCAATTGATTGGAGGCTTGCTGGGTATCGTTCACTTTGTTGACCGCCTGGCCGAGCATGTCCGCAAAGCTGCTAGTGCCTACAGCTGGAGTGCCTGCAACCTTCGGCATCGACATGGCATCCATTTGCATGGAACGCATATCCAACATCAAGCGATTAAATTCAACACCTTGGCTCATGACGTCTCTCTCAAAGGGGCCGCAGATTTTTGACACTCAGTGAGCGGTTATCTAAGACTTAGCAACAAGAGTGCCAGATGAGTAATGGCCTTTTGGCATGAAATGCATTGAAGACGATTGAGCTGCCAAATTCTCCTTCAACGGCCAAATCGGCTAACCGCCTCGTCGCCATAAAACAATGCCAACCCACGCTTTTCTGGATTCAAGCGAATAAATACGCTTCGACATCCATCCCGGCATCTCGCATTTGGGCCAACTTGTAACGCAAGGTCCGAGGACTGATGCCCAGCCGTTCGGCAGCCTCTTTGCGACGACCGCGTTCAGCGCGCAGAGTGTCGATAATCATTTGAAACTCACGACGCCGCAGGTCGTCACCCAGCGCACCGGCGGACTCGCTTGCAGGCGGATCGGGTAGCGAACCTTCCAGTGAGGTACGCGCCACCACAAGCAGCCGAGGCTGAGTGGGTACGCCCAACGCCGGCATCGGCGACGCCGTTATCGGACCGGCCAAGCAGAAGTCTTGAGCCTGAATCACTCCGCCCTGTTGCAGTATCAATGCGCGTTGAATCGCGTTGTCCAATTCACGCACATTGCCCGGCCACGGGTAGCTGACCAAGCATGCCTGAGCGTCCGCCGACAATCGAACGCCGGCATGCTTCATTTTATTGACGTGTTTAGACAGCAGCCGCTCAGCCAGCGGCAGAATGTCGGCGGTCCGTTCCCGCAAAGGGCGCCACGCCAAAGGGAATACCGAAATTCGATAGTAAAGATCTTCCCGAAAACGCCCAGCCGCCACTTCGCCAGCGAGATCGCGGTTAGTGGTGGCCAACACACGGATGTCCAAGGTAATGGGCTTGCGCGCACCGACGCGTTCAACTTCTCGCTCCTGCAGGACTCGCAGCAGTTTCGCTTGCAGACCCAAAGGCATTTCCGAGATTTCGTCGAGCAGAATAGTGCCGCCTTCGGCCTGCTCGAACTTGCCGGCCTGCGCCGCTATAGCGCCGGTGAAAGACCCTTTTTCGTGCCCGAACAAAGTCGCCTCAAGCATGTTGTCTGGAATCGCCGCGCAATTAATCGCAATAAACGGCTTGGTGGCGCGAGTCGACTGTTGATGAATGTAGCGGGCCAGCACCTCCTTACCCGTGCCAGATTCGCCGGAAATCAACACCGTAGAATCACTGCGCGCCACACGCGCCGCCAAGTCCAGCAATTGCGCGCTGGCAGGTTCGGCAGCCACCGGCCCTTCACCGTCGACCGGCCCCGGACGTCCCAGTGCATGGAGCGCAACCAGTTCCATCAATGCTTTGGGCTCGAACGGCTTGACCAGATAGTCCACTGCGCCCTGACGCATGGCATCTACGGCACGATCAACCGTCGCGTGCGCCGTCATCAGCAATACCGGCAACTGCGGATGGCGACTGCGCAGCGCAGTCAACAATTGGTGGCCGTCCATGCCGGGCATGTTGACGTCACTGACCACCAAACTGAACAGCTCTTCGGCCGCCGCCTCCAGCGCTTCCTCGGCAGAACCGACCGCGCGAAAATCATGACCGGCCAGCAACAGGGTTTCGCCCAATGCTTCACGCAGCGACGGGTCATCTTCGACCAGTAATACTTTGATCGCCATCAGTTGAGGCCTGTAACGATGGCAGCGGGTATCAATGGCAGGGAAATAATCGCGCAAGTGCCACGGCCCGGACGGGAGAGAAACTGTAACTGCCCCTGATGCGCACGCGTCACTGCATTGACAACCGCCAAGCCCAAACCGGTACCGGTCGCTTTGGTGGTGAAAAACGGCTCGCCAATCCGTGCCAATGCCGCGGCATCAATACCGCTGCCGTTGTCACTGATGCAGACACGAAGGGTATCGCCGCGCCCATACAGGTGTATTTTCAAGCGGGCCTTACCGGCACTGGCTTGGATCGCGTTTTCAATCAGGTTGAGCAGTGCACCCACCAAGGTGTCGCGATTGCAGAGTAATTCGCCCTCAAGCGGATCGCATTGCCAGCGCACCGGCATATCTCGCACCTGATTCTGGGCCGACGCCTGCAAGGCTTGAAACAGCTGTTGCGGTGCAAGGCGGTCGGTCATCGGCAACTCACCGCGAGCGAACACCAGCATGTCGCGCACCTGATGCTCAAGCTCGTGCAAACGCTCTTTCAAGCGGCCGGCGAACCGCTGTTGAGTCGCCACCGGCAACTCTTGCTCAGTCAAATGACTGGCGTAGATCAACGCGGCGGACAGCGGCGTGCGAATTTGATGCGCTAAAGAGGCAACCATTCGGCCCAAGGATGACAGGCGCTCGTGGCGAGCCAGCTGCTCTTGCAAATGGCGGGTTTCAGTGAGGTCGGTCAGCAGCACCAACTGACCTGGTTCAGCGTCGAGTGAACGCGTAGCAATTGACAGTCGCCGCCCGTCTTTGAGCGAAACTTCGTGACCGTCATCGTCACGCGGTGCGAAACAACGACCGATCACTCGCCACCACAATTCGCCAACCAAGGGCTCGCCCAACAAATCGCCAGCCGCCGGGTTGGCTTCACGCACTCTGCCATGGTCGTCGATGACGATCACACCGCCGGGTAACAGCGACAACAGGTTTTGCAAACGATTGGCCAACAACTCTTTCTCAGCTAACTCCTGCATCCGCTGGGCGCTGACCACGGCCAGCTCGCCTTTCAGCTCGGCAACCCGCGCTTCAAGCAAACCGTAGGAATCACTTAATTGGTTCGACATCTGATTGAACAGCGAGAATGCCTGCTCAAGACCGGCCCGACTTTCTGCTTCTAGGGACGGCTGCGCTCCGAGAGGAACGGCAGAAGACAACTGGGCGGCCTGGGGCATAGTGATCTCTCGCATGGCGAACCGTCATTAAACGGTGTGTAGCCAGTGACCTAGCAATACCCATGCCGAAAAAAAACCCCTGTATATTCAGGGGTTTAGTTATCAGGCCAAAATCCGCGCGTCAATCATCTGCCTGCTCATCGCCATCACGACGGCTCATGCCGTACTTACGCATCTTTTCCACCAATGTGGTGCGGCGTATGCGTAGCCTTTCTGCAGCACGGGCCACGATGCCATTGGCGTCGTCCAGCGCCTGTTGAATCAAGCCCTGCTCAAGTCCGCCCAGGTAATCCTTGAGGTCTAAACCTTCCGGCGGCAACAGCGCGCTGGAGGCAAAATTCGGCGTGTGTCCATTGATAGCCACCCGCTCTTCCAGGTCACTGCGCAGGCTGTCAACTAACTGCTCGTCTTCATCATCGACGTAGCGAAACTTTTTGGGCAGCTCAATAACACCGATGACTCCGTAGGGGTGCATGATCGCCATACGCTCTACGAGGTTTGCCAGTTCCCGGACGTTACCCGGCCAAGGGTGGCGGCAAAGCGACATGATGGCGGCGGAATTGAAGCGTATCGAGCCACGCTTTTCATGCTCCATGCGCGAGATCAGCTCGTTCATCAACAGCGGAATGTCTTCTACGCGCTCACGCAGCGGAGCCATTTCGATTGGAAATACGTTCAAGCGGTAATACAGGTCTTCACGGAACGTTCCGACCTCAATCATGCTTTCAAGATTTTTGTGCGTTGCAGCGATGATTCGCACGTCAACACTTTGAGTCTTGTTGCTGCCGACGCGCTCAAATGTGCGTTCTTGCAGAACGCGCAGCAGTTTGACCTGCATGGGCAGCGGCATGTCGCCAATTTCATCGAGGAACAACGTACCGCCATTAGCCAGTTCAAAGCGCCCGGCACGGCTGGTAATCGCACCGGTAAAGGCGCCCTTCTCGTGACCGAACAATTCGCTTTCGAGCAACTCTGCGGGGATCGCACCGCAATTGACCGGCACGAATGGCGCGTCGCGGCGCTTGGAGTGATAGTGCAAATTACGTGCAACCACTTCCTTGCCAGTTCCAGACTCGCCGAGGATCAGCACGCTGGCGTCGGTATCCGCGACCTGCTGCATCATTTGCCGAACATGCTGAATGGCGCGACTGGTGCCTACCAGACTGCGAAACAGGTTCGGCTCACGATGACGACCGCGCTCCCGGGCTTGGTCGTACATTTCACGATAGACCTGGGCGCGGTGCAGAGAGTCCAGCAGCTTGCTGTAGCTCGGGGGCATTTCCAGGGTAGACAGCACTCGCCGACGCAAGTCATCCGGGAGGTCAATAGAGCCCACTTCTCCCATTAACATCACAGGAAGGAACTCATCCCACCCAGCGAGTGTCTTAAGCAGCCCATGGAGAGTACTAGGTGCGCTCACAGCGCCAACCAGCACGCACAGGACTTCGCGGGTTGAGGCAAGAGGAGTAACCACCTGCTGCCAATCCTGGCTTGAACAGGCTAAATTTTCTTCACCAAGAAAATTTAAAATAACCGCCATATCACGGCGGCGCTGGCTATCGTCATCAATTAGTAGAATCTTGATTTCACGCCACATGCAATAGCAACTTCCCTAGTCAACTCAATGCCCATGAAATAAGGCAGCTTGGCGTCTAAAGCCCGTATGACAATTTAGACGTCAGAAAATGGTAAGCATCACTAGTTAAGTCAAAAAACCATACACTGTCAAATTTATGGCGCACTACTTTTCGATCCACCCAGCTTTCAGCCGAACAGATGGTAAACCTTTGTCGCGTTTTTGGCATGCTGGATCTGCGTCATCTCGTCGACTATCGCTTGACGCTCACCCATGGCGACCTCAAGCAGTTGGCGATAAACCCCTAGCAACTCTTCCAAATTACTGCGCACCGCCGTTTCGTCGAGCGGACTTTCGCTGATTACGTCATCGACACAGGCGCGGCACGCCAAGTCCAATTGACCGATAGCATTCCAGTCGCGCTCTGCCAGCGCACCGACCAAGGCTTCACGGGTTTGTTCGATACGCTGCAATGCAAGACTCATGGTGCTTCCCTCAAACAGCAGGCAGTTAGACCGCAATTGCATCCCAGCCATCTTTGACCGTGCGCAGCAGGTCAGTGACTTCATCGAGAATTTTTGGGTCATCTTTTATATTGGCTTCGGCCAAGCGAGTCATCATGTACATGTACAGGTTGTCCTGCGGCCCCAGCAATTGCGCTGAGTTGTGCATGTCCAAACCTTCGCGTAAGCCACCAACAATGTCTATGGCCTTCCCGATCAGCATGCCTTTGCCTGCGGTGTCCTTACGCTCCATGGCGCCCTTAGCCTGGGCAATACGGTCAAGGCCGCCTTCCATCAGCATTTGTACCAGACGGTGCGGACTGGCTTCAGATGTTTGGGCCTGCGCGCCAATTTTCTGATACTGCCGTAGAGCTAACATCGGATTCATGTTCTGCCTCATCACATCTCAAAATGGGTATAAAAGGCTATCGACGCAGCGTGCCGAAACTTTAGACTTCAAATGAAAAACCCGGCATGCGGATTGAACGCAGCCGGGCTTTTTCTTCAAAAGCGAACGATCAGGCTTTTGTCCCGTTCAGCGAGGCAAAGAATGCGGTAATGCTGGTTGCAGTGGCTTTGAGCTGACCAACGATCAAATCCATCGCGTTATATTTCGCGGTCAACTGAGCTGTCAGGCTGGCTGTGCGCGTGTTTAGCGCGGTCTGCCGAGCAGTCAGATCCCTTTGCTCAGAGTTCAAACTGGTAGTACGAGTAGCGAGAATACCGCCCGGTTGTGTGTAAGGCGTGAGGACAGCGGCCATACGTGTCAGCATACCGTTGACGCCTGGTGTACCATCGGCTTTGGGCGTTCCGGAAAACAGGTTCTGAACCTGACCACCCAGATTTTTGTCGTTCATCGCTGATGTAAATTTGGCGGTATCCAAGCTCAACGTCCCATCGGCTTGAGAAGTCTGAATACCCAGCTGCGACAGCACCGACAGCTTGCTGCCCGGCCCAGGCGTTACCAACACGCCCCTAAGAGAGGCAATTAGCGAGCGTGGCAATGGATCGTTCGCCATCGCGCCACCATCGCCCACAGTCCCGTTAGCCGCAATTGCACCAGGCGCTGTCAGCGTATTAATGGTTTTGGTCAACGCGTTGTAGGCACTGATGAACGTTTGCAGGGATGTCTGCAGCCCGGAAGTGTTAGTCGCGACGGCTACCGTTGAAGTTGCACCTGCACCCACCAGCAGTGTCATGCTGATCCCGCTAATAGGGGTTACGGTATTGGTGGCGCTGGACACTGCCAAGCCGTCAACGGTAAATTTCGCGTCCTGAGCAACTGCCCCGATATAACCGGCACTGCCTGAACTGCCATCCATCAACGTAGTGCCATTGATGACCAGCCCCGCAATACCACTGGTACTGAGGTCGCTGCCAGCGCCGGAAGTGGTTGAGCCCAGCACCAGACGAGAGCCATTGGCATCGGTCACGATGTTGGCTGTAACTCCGTTGCTTTTAAGGGTCGAGTTGATGGCATCCCGCGTTGACTGAAGCGTTGAGCCATCCGGAATAGTAACTTTATAAACAGTGCCATTTTGACTGATGTTCAAAGTCCCAGTCGGAATGGCACTGGATGCACCGCCAGAAAATGATGCGCTGGCGACTTTCGATCCAGTAGCCAGTTGCTGCACAGCGATAAGGTAACTGCCACTCACCGCCGTGTTATCCGACTTGGTGGTTAAAGTTGCCGGGGTCGATGAAGTAGCAGAAAAACCGGTAAACGCTGGAGCACTGGGATTGCTAAGACCGGTCAGGGCGGTCTGGAAGGTCGCCATTGCGCTTTTCAGCTGACTAACGCCTGAAAGCTTAGCCGTCACATCAGCGGTTTGAGATTTGATCTGCGTCGTATCGGCAATCGTGTCAGAAGCTACCAATGCAGACACAATCGAGCCAATATCAAGGCCTGAACCAAGGCCAGTGCTGGTAGTAATTGGACTTGCCATGTAGATGGATCTCCTTTCTTTTTACGTACGACAGTCTTTTGACCACTGTGTGGTCAACAGAACTTAACAACACAATTCATGCCAGCTTTATGCTTTGCCGTTGAACAACACGCTGCTCGCATTCTTCAAGCTGTCTGCGAGCTTCAACACTTCTTCCGAAGGGAGCTGCCGGACAACCTCGCCGGTTTCACTGGCAATTACTTTTACCACGATCTTGCCGGACCTTTCGTCGATAGAAAATTTCAGATTACGTTTGGTGGCATCCACAAATTTTTCAATCTGCTGGACGGCCTGCTTCAATTTTTCCGTGTCGGTGCTTTTGTCTGCGTGCACTTCTGCAACAGTAGCGTCCCTTGTAACGACGACCGCAGACGTCGCAGCAGATTTAACAGCGGCCGTAGTAACGGGCACGGGGGTGGGGTAAGTCGAGTTCAGCTTAACGCTCATATCCATGTCCATCACCTCCCTAAAACTAAAAAAGCGAGAAAGCACGTAAACGCACTCCCCCGCCAAAACTCATTCCGAAATTACTGAAGCAGTTTCAGTACAGCGGAAGGCAGTTGGTTAGCCTGAGCCAGAACTGCAGTGGAAGCAGACTGCAGTGTTTGCTGCTTGGTCAGGTTAGCTGTTTCAGCCGCGAAGTCGGTGTCCTGAATACGACCCAGTGCAGCGGTAGCATTCTGGTTTACGTTTTGCAGGTTACGGATGGTGCTGGCTAGACGGTTCTGCGAAGCACCCAGGTTGGCACGTGTGCTGTTGATGGTAGCCAGTGCAGCATCGATCGCGGTGATCGCGTTGTCGATGTTGCCGCTAGCGGTACCCGCAACAGAAGCAGCAGACGCAACCGAAGCAGAAGAGGCGTTTCCGGCGACTGCAGCAGATGAAGGAGAAGAAGCAGTAGATGCTGAGGATGGAACAGCAGCGACTGAAGCACTAGTAGCAGTAGATGCTACGGAAGGAGAACCAGCGTTAGCAGCCGCAGAAGGAGAAGAAGCAGCAGATGCAGCAGATGCAGCAGATGCTACGGAAGCTGAAGACGCTACAGCCTGAGTATCGGAAGTACCCGAAACAGAGACGGAGGCGCTGGCAACAGACAACGAGGCGGCGTCGAACTTGTTACCCAAGGCCAGGTTAATGTGGTTAGCAGAGCCGGTTTCAGAACCGACTTGCAGGATCAGGTTACCCGCTGAGCCGTCCAGCAAATTCTTGCCGTTCAAGCTGGTGCTTGCAGCGATACGGGTCAATTCGTCAGACATTTGACCGAATTCAGCGTTCAGAGCCACACGGTCCGAGCTGCTGTTACTGTCGTTTCGTGACTGAACCGACAATTCACGCATACGCTGCAGAATGTTGGTCGATTCTTGCAGCGCGCCTTCAGCGGTCTGCGCCATCGAGATACCGTCGTTAGCGTTTTTAATTGCTACAGTCTGGCCACGAATTTGGCTGGTTTCACGGTTAGCAATCTGCAGGCCGGCAGCGTCATCTTTAGCGCTGTTGATTTTCAGGCCGGAAGACAGACGAGTCATCGCGGAGGTCAGTGCGTCAGACGCTTTGTTCAGGTTGTTCTGTACTGCCAAGGAGGCAATGTTTGTGTTTACGCCTAACATAATGAATTCCTCATCGATTGGGGTAATGCGGCTTCCGGCCCTGGCAACCGCCGGGTTGGCTAGAGAACCTTCATGATGGTTATCGTCGAGACAGCACGGACCTTGAGGGGTTTTTTAAAAAATATTGCCATTACCCTGACATCCCTACACTTGTCGGGGGCTGCAGCGCTATTTGCCTCGTCGTCCATTACCGGTTCAAACCATCAATTTCCAATCTGTGAGGCCTGACGTCCCAAAAGGACGCCAGGGTTGAAACATATCCGAAGACGTTTTTTTACTGAAGCAACTTCAGAATGGCGGCCGGCAATTGATTGGCTTGCGCCAAAATCGCTGTGGACGCTTGCTGCAGAATTTGCTGCTTAGTGAGTTCGGCGGTTTCTGCGGCGTAGTCGACATCCTGAATCTGCCCCCGAGAAAACGTCGCGTTATGCACCATGTTGGTCAGGTTCGAGATGGTGCTGGTCAGGCGGTTTTGCTTGGCCCCCAACTCGGCGCGGGCGCTGTTGATTTTTTGCAGCGCCGCGTCGATCGCTTTAAGGGTTGAATCCAGGTTGTCGGAAATGGCCTTGTCGATTAAGGGCTTCTTCTTATCCAGGTCAACTTTTAGTGCTGCGTCGGCCACGTTCTTCTCCTCTTGGGCAGCTGCGACTTCGGCTAACTTCGCCTCATAGGCAGCGGCGGCTGGGTCAGGCGCTGGGGGGGTGCCGCCAGGCGGGGTGACGGCTGGCGCGGGCGGGATGGGCAACGCGGCCAGCTCCTCCCTCAGGAGGTCCAGCGCCTTGGTTTTGTCAGCAACAGCGGCCTCCAGCACATCATCGCCCGTGGTCTTGCGACTGCCTTTCCCGTCGATTGAAAACGCCGTGTACTCACCCGCCACGATGCCCTTGGAACCGGTGGTAGTAGCGTCTTCCTGGACCCCAGCGACATTTTTAGCCGCCACAAACAATGACTCTGAGGAAAAGTCGTCGGACAGCGAGAGACTGATCTTCTCGTTAGAACCTGCGTTAGCCCCGACTTGAAAGGTCAAGGTGCCCGCACTGCCGTCCATTACGTTCAAATCGCCACCGAAGGTCACGGACTTAGAAGCCCGGGTGAGTTCCTCCAGATTTTGTTTGAACTCGGCATTAAGGGCGATGCGCTCTTTGGGACCGTTATTGCCGTTTTGAGACTGAATCGTTAACT
Organism: Pseudomonas sp. 10S5; assembly: GCF_035019745.1. Lineage (NCBI taxonomy): Bacteria > Pseudomonadati > Pseudomonadota > Gammaproteobacteria > Pseudomonadales > Pseudomonadaceae > Pseudomonas > Pseudomonas sp. 10S5. The sequence continues at coordinate 189,600 of NZ_JASJVL010000001.1, read as the reverse complement.
CGCGCATCCGCTGCAACTGGCTGGCTGATTTGTCCATCGCCCCTTCGGCGGTTTGAGCGATAGAGATGGCGTTGCCTGCGTTTCGGATGGCAACGGTCATGCCTCGAATTTGCGTGGTTAGTCGACTGGCAATCTGCATCCCGGCTGCATCGTCTTTAGCGCTATTAATGCGCAAGCCGGAAGACAAGCGGGACATGGTGGTGTTCACCGAATCAGAGCTCTGGCTCAGACTGTTCTGAACCGACAATGAAGCGGTATTGGTGTTGATAGTTAAAGCCATAGTGATTTCCTCAGATAACGATTGCTGGCGTTCAAAAGCGGGCTGCATCCGGCATGCCCTGAACACCTACAAAGTGTTTATCGGAAGAATAACAAGTGGCTTTAATGTGCTTTTTAAGATTATTTTGGAATTAATAAGCACAAATACCCGACGTATGTAGGGTATTTAGGTTATAAGCACCGATTTTATAAGGATTTATTTTTGGGTGAAAAAATATAAAAAAAGAGAGAGTAAAGCTGGAAAAGGTGAGCTGATAGACACTGATCGATGGTCGCATCAAGCCATTCAAAAATTCATGGGCATAACCCCAACAACTCAACCAATTCAAATTCGAGATAGTCCGCCATACCCAGTACGTCGCGCTTCTCCTGATGGGCCAACATTACTGTCAGCAAAAGGAGCCATTTCTGTTGCACTTTGGCCGGCTCTTCAGAAAACAGCGGCATCAGCCGGGTGAACAGCTCGACCATTTCCGACGCCGCCTCGACATCCCGTCCCAATCGAAACAGCCCAGCGCACTGGCGCGCTGCCAGGATCAGCTCCGGTGCAGCGTTCATTGGCAAAATTCCGGGTCGTAGGTGGTGCCCGCAATCATGGCACCTGCCCTACTGCTGTTGAGAAAGCGCACCTGAGGATGTGCGGCAATGTAACGCTCCAGCACGGCGAGGTAGCCACGGAAGTTGAGCTGCGTCTTGACCCGTTGCCCATGACCATCGAGCACCCAATGTTTGGCCAGGTCCGCGCCGGGGCCCAAATCACCGTCATTCCAACCCGCATGGGTTTTATTCATTGGAAAGGCGAAGTCGGCACCGAACAAAGTGATCTGTGCGGCCCCCATTTTCACCGCCAGGTCCACCGCAGGGTGCATCACGCTGCCGCCCACATTGAGTTGTGCTTTGCTGAGCTGTTGGCGCAGTTCGGCATAGATCGGGCTGACGGAATAGGCGGTGTAGCGCTTCCCTCGCCAGCCCTGCACTACGCTTGGGTTGCTCATGGGCACGTAGACCAGCGGCAGATCGTCTGAGCCCTCTAGCGGCAGATGCCGCAGCGTGATGTTTTTATCGACGGTGACCACCAGGTCCGGCTTGATGCCGTGCTCCAGCAACGGCCGATAGGCCGTATCGACACTGATGAAGAGCGGTCGGGGCGACTGCGCACGGAGAGCCAAGAGCTTTTCAAAGTGCAATTCCAGGGTTGGCCCGGTGCCGATCACGTAAACATCACGCCCCGGCTGCGTAGCGAAAAGCTCAGCGACGTCCGCATCACCGCGCACGCATTCAAGGTTGTCCTGCAAACGCTGGAGGATCTCAGGAGCCTGCGGGTCGAAATGGCGGTTATTGAAGCTCAAGTGCACTTCGCTGATCAGCCGATCGCGAATTCTGGCATTTAGCCCATCCGCCAACTCGAGTTCACCCGGCAACGCAAAGAACGGCAACTGGATATCCGGGCAGTCAGCCGCGTAGCAAAGCGCTACCCGAGGATCATTCAGCCATGCCGTTTGGTCGAGCAGTTCAAGCACCCGCTTGAACAGCCCGCCATTGAGGATATGGACGTGTAAACGCTCAAGGGCTGGACGCTCAAGCAACACCCGTTGCAGATCGCCTAGGCCGGTGCCATAAACGTGCAACAGCGGACTTTCAACAGTAAGGATGGCAGCCTGAAGCCGCGCCTCAGCGTCGCGGTCATGACGACTGGTCAGTTGGATGCCGCCGGTTCTCAGGGTTGAGTCCAGCCCTTGCACCCACTCAATCTGCAATGCCTCACCCTCTTCGGCTACTAGGCGGGACAACACCGTCGGCCAACGACGACCCAGGACTGCGGCATTTTGCTGAAAACATTCGCTCATGCGGCCTCGCTCAAACCCTGCGCAAAAAAATAGCGCTTCAGGTTACCTCACCTGAAGCGCCACTTAGCTGTCGGCTGCCCTTACGGGCGGTGGAGAATCGCCGATCCCCACGACAAGCCCACCCCGAAACCGCTGATTGCCACGCGTCTCCAGGTTGAATTCAATACATGCTTCTCTAGCAACAGCGGAATACTCGACGACACGGTGTTCCCGGTCTCAAGCATGTCCTTGATGAATTTTTCTGGCTCGCCTTCGAAGCGCCGTGCCACGGCATCGACAATGGCCGCACTGCCTTGGTGAATGCAGTAAGCGTCAATGTCGTTGCCTGTCAGGCCTGACTCGTCGAGCAGCTCATGCAAATGCGCAGGGACTTTCACTAACGCGAAATTGAACACTTGACGGCCGTTCATGAAAAACACGCCATTGCTGACTTTCAGATGCGGTGCACCCGAGCCGTCGGTACCAAACTTGGCCTTGCCCAACTGCCAAGCCGCGTCTTCGCCTATCCAGGTCGCGGTGGCCGCGTCACCGAACAGCATGGTGGTGTTGCGGTCTTGCGGGTCGACAATTTTCGAATACGGGTCAGCGGTCACCAGCAGGCCGTTTTTCATGCCCGTGGCCTCCATGAAGCCTTTGATCGCGTAGATGCCGTAGACGTAACCCGAGCAGCCGAGGGAAATATCGAAGGCGGCGACGGTGGTGGGCAACCCCAGCTTGTCCTGAACGATGGCCGCCGTGTGAGGCAGGCCTTCTTCGTCACCGTTCTGGGTGACGACGATCAGTACATCAATGGATTCGCGCTTGAGATCCGGGTTGTTCGCAAACAACGCATTCACCGCTTCCACACACAGGTCCGATGTTTCTTGCTCGGCGTCTTTGCGCGGCAGGAAGGCAGAGCCGATCTTGCCGAGGATGAAGTCTTCGTTCTTATCGAACTTGGCACCTTGTGCGTAGTTATCGACGCCAGCTACGGGCACGTAACTCGCTATGCTTTTTATGCCAATCATTATGGCTTCCCAATCATGAGCTGCTGAATACCACCACTCGCGAATGTCAAGGGTGCTTTCAATCAGAAATTATGTCGTCTCAAGGCGCGACAACGAGAGAGAGTAAAGGGCTACCACTGGACCTTTAGAAGAGCCAGGCGCCATCATCCCCGGTCAATACAATACAGTGAAGATGCGCGTTATGACTCACAGGTCACGCTATTTTGCCGAATGATCGACAAATGCCGTTATTCGACCATCGACCAGTCCAAGGGCGTACCCCGTTTCAACCCATGTTTGGCACGCCGACCGATGACCGCGTCGCTGTGTTTGGGCGCTAATCCGAGGCCGGGGCGGATGGCCCGCAGATTGTCGGCGCTGAACAATTCACCCGCCTCCATGTCTTGGGTGACATACAACGACCGACGATAAACCAGCGACTTACGCTCGGCCTCCGTCACGCCGTAATGCACCTGCCCCATGGCTTGCCAGGCACGCTTGGTTTCAACCACCAGGCTCGCCAACTCCGCCGGTTCCAACGAAAAACTGGCGTCAACCCCGCCTGCAGAACGGTCAAGAGTAAAGTGCTTTTCAATCACAGTTGCCCCCAGCGCTACCGCCGCAACAGAAACGCCAACGCCCATGGAGTGATCGGACAGCCCCACTTCGCAACCGAACAGTTCGCGCAAGTGTGGAATCGTCCGCAGGTGGCTGTTCACTGGCGAAGCGGGGTAAGTGCTGGTGCATTTGAGCAGGATCAAGTCTTTGCACCCGGCCGCACGGGCAGCACGGACGCTTTCGTCTAACTCGGCAACGCTGGCCATGCCGGTGGACATGATCATCGGTTTGCCGGTGGTGGCTACACGACGAATCAACGGCAAATCGGTGTTTTCAAAACTGGCGATTTTGTAGGCCGGAACCTCCAGGCTTTCCAGGAAGTCCACTGCACTTTCATCGAAGGGCGTCGAGAACGCCAGCATGCCCAGCGCTTTGGCCCGGGCGAAAATCGGCGCGTGCCATTCCCAGGGCGTATGGGCTTTTTCGTACAGCGTATACAACGATGAGCCCGCCCACAGGCTGTCCGGGTCTTTGATGAAAAACTCGCCGTGATCAAGGTTCAGGGTCATGGTGTCGGCGGTGTAGGTTTGCAGTTTCAGGGCGTGAGCACCGGCTTTTGCCGCCGCCTCAACGATTTGCAGTGCAACCTCCAACGACTGGTTATGGTTACCGCTCATCTCGGCAATGATAAACGGTACCGATCCAGCACCAATCGAGCGTTGGCCAATCTTGATGCTAGTCATCTGAATGATCCTTTAAAACGCGCTCGAAGCGGCAATCGGCTTGGGCGTACCCAGCCTCTCGAAACAGACGGATTGACGCTTGATTGGCGGGCAGTACCCGAGCCTCAATAGCCTGTAATTGAGGCCAATGACACCGAGCGAAGTGTTCACCCTTTAGCAACAGCGCCCGGCCCCAACCGAGCCCAAAGCGGCCGTCGAGCAGATAGACCGAGACCTCGGCTCGCTCGCCAGTGAGATCGTAACGTAAAACCCCTACCGGCCCGTCGCGCGCTTCGGCGATCAACAATACTCGCTGAACATTACTGAGCGTGGCCGCCAGCCAAGCGAGATGTTTGTGCCAGTCGATTAATTGAGAGTGCCCCGAGCGTTGGCGAACAGGCTGCGCGTTGCGTCCGTCAAACAGTAAACGTGCATCGGCCATGGTTGCCAAACGCACCTGCAAAAACTCACCCTCCAGTGCCACCGCGACACGCCTTGCGCCTTGGCCATCAACCATCTGACGCGAGCGCTCGGCAAAGCTCTGGCGTAAGCCGTGATTCGTCACTAGCACACCAATGGCGTCGCGCAGCAGCTCGACCGAAACGCTTTCACACGGCCCCAGATACAAGTGTGCGCCGACGGCGGCCATAGCTTGGGCGTTGGCCTGTTGATTGGCCGCCACCGCAATACAGATAGTCGGCAGCCCTAAAGCCGCTCGCTCCCAACTGGTGCCGCCGCCCGCACCAATAAACAGATCCGCGTGCGCCATTAGTTCAGCAAAGTGCTCGGTATGGGTCTGTAAGCGCCAGGTCGGACGCGTACTGGCCATGGCCTGCATAGAGGACCCTTTTGGGTTGCCGGTGCCTGCGATGAAATCAACCTCCAGCTCATGAAAGTCGACAAGCGCCAACATGGCTTTCCACGTCTCACCCGCCGCATCGAAGCCACCGAAATTCACCAGAATCCGTTTTGCCTGCGGCCGAATCGGTACCGGGGGGCGCTTGAACTCGTCACGAATCATCGCAAAGCGTGGACCCAATAAGCATCGGCATGCGGGGGTAGTCCAGGGATCGTACGCCTCGGGTGTGCCGCTGAAATTCTGGTCGAGCAGTAAATCCGTAGCGTGACGGCGATTGGCCAAGTCATCGATGGCCGCAATTTTTAATCCCCATTGCCGCGCTGCGGTCTGCCACTGATGGTCCAGGCCGTAATGATCGACGATGATCCAATCGAAGCACTCATCCACTGGCAACACCTGTTGCAGCGCTGCAATATCGGCCTGCCAGGGCAATGCAGCTTCAATGTCTTGTCCGGCATCGGACGTTTCGGCATACGCCGCTGGCAAGGCATAGGTGCGCCAACCTTGAGCCGTTAACCGGTCAAGCAAATGCCCCGGCAGTAAACGACAGGCAAAGCTCACCTGCGCACCGCTGTCGCGCAACACCGTTGCCAGGGTCAGGCAGCGCGCAATATGGCCGCTGCCAATGGCATGGGACGCGTCGGCTCGAATCAGGACGTTCACGGCTCCAGCTCCCCGCCCGCAAGCAAGGCGGCGTAAAGGTATTCAGCCCGAGTCCAGTCTTCTTCGTTGTCGATGTCCTGAACCAAATGCCGAGGCAGGATAACCGGCAGACTTTGCTCGGAAAACAACACATCACCACGCAGCCACGCCTCGCTGTGCCCCCAATAAAATTGCCCGGCGTCTTGATAGGCCACGGGCAAATCTTGCGAGCGGGTTTCCCGGAATTGCGGATACATCGATTGCAAGGCGCCCTCCTCGGTCAACCCCAAGGCCCGCTGCACAGCGAAACCAAAACCGCAGACCGAGAAAGCATAGGATTTGTCGGGGTGCTGCTTCAGGAGGGTCAATCCTTCAGCCAGGTAGCGGGCTTGCAGTAACGGCGCGGTGGCATAAATGCAGCACGCATACTCGAAGCGCTGGCCTTGTTCCTGGAGCGTCGTCAGCGAATGAACAATAACCGCTGCCGTGCCCGTGAAATCGTCGGCCAAATGCGCCGGGCGCATGAACGGCATCTGCGCTCCATTCGCCCTGGCTATCGCTGCAATTTCATCGTCATCCGTACTAACCACGACCTGATCGAACAACCCGCATTTAAGCGCGGCGCGTATCGACCAGACGATCATCGGTTCGCCGTTGAACAGCTTGAGATTCTTGCGCGCAATCCGTTTGCTGCCGCCCCGGGCCGGGATTATCGCCACCGCTGTCATAGGCGTTTTTCCAGCAGAAACCAGTTGATGTCGTCCGTGGGAAATTGCGGATCGCGGTGGTAACTGAAGCCGTAATCCAGCAGTTGCAGATCCGGGTAACTGTCAAGCATTTCACCGGCGAAATCACGCTTGAACAACTTGCCGCTATTGCCGCGATAGGCCACTTCTACCGGCACCGGGTTGTAGTACTCGCAGATTAAAATGTAGCGCTGGCTTAGGCCGTGCAGTTGCGCGTAGGCCGTGGGTAGTAACTCGGGCGCCAAGTGAATCAGCACGCCTTTGCTCAGCGTCAGGTCGAAGGTTCGGTCATGGGGATAGTCGAACAACGAACCGTGCCATACATCACCAATGCCCAGCGCTTGAGCGCAGACGTGAGCGTGTGCGTTGATCTCGACGCCATGCAACTCGCAGCTCGGAAATAATTGATGCAGCGCCTGCAGGTTATTGCCCGTGTTGGTGCCCAGTTCTAACAGGCTGTCGAGCCGCAAAGTGCGCGCCAGCGCCTTGGCGAATAACGCCAGGTTGGCAGCGGTCAGCGGCTGGCCTTGATTGCGCCTCACGTACTGATCACCGAAGTTGCCCTGCCAGAACTGTTCTTGCTCACTCAAGTCACGCATCGATCATTCTCATCAACTAATCGCACAACGCTTAGGCCAAAAGGCGGCGCAGCTGCTCGATTACATAGTCTTGTTGCTCATCGGTCAGATCAGGGAACAGCGGCAAGCTGACTGCTTCACCGAAATAACCTTCGGCCACCGGAAAATCACCCTCGCCAAAGCCTAAGCCTTGGTAATAAGGCTGCAAATGCACTGGAATGTAATGCAAGTTCACGCCGATACCCGCCGCCCGCATAGCGTCGAACAGCTCTCGCTGGCTGAGTGTAAGCCGATCAAAATGTACCCGCACCACATAGAGATGCCACGCTGATTCAGCGCCGGATTGTGAGCTTGGTAATTGCATAGGAAGCCCGGCCAACAGTCGCTCGTAACGAGCCGCCAACTGACGCCGCCGCGCAATAAAACCCTCGATCCGGGCTATTTGCGACAGCCCCAGCGCGGCGTGCAAGTCCGTCATTCGATAGTTGAACCCCAGCTCGACTTGTTGGTAATACCAAAGCCCTTCGCTCGGCACCGACATCTGTGCTGGGTCTGCGGTAATCCCATGGCTGCGCAACCGACGTAAACGCTCGGCCAATTCCGGTCGATTAGTCAGGACCATGCCGCCTTCGCCCGAGGTAATGATTTTCACCGGATGAAAGCTGAAAATGGTCATCGCCGCGTACGCGCCACAGCCTACAGGACGCCCAAGGTACGTCGCGCCGACGGCATGGGATGCGTCTTCAATTAACGTAAATCCATAACGCTCAGCCAGTGCCGCCATCGCGCGCAGGTCACAGCTTTGGCCGGAAAAGGCGACCGCCACCACTACCTTGGGCAATGTCCCAGCGGCCTCGGCAGCGATGAGCTTTTTCGCCAGCACATCCGCATCGAGGTTCCAGGTCAGCGGGTCGATGTCGACAAAATCGACCTTGGCGCCGCAATAGCGTCCGCAGTTGGCGGAGGCCACAAAGGTATTGGGCGTGGTCCATAACCAATCGCCCTCGCTCAACCCCGCAGCCAGACACGCAATGTGCAGCGCTGCGGTGGCATTGCACACCGCCACCGCAAAATCAGCCTCGCAGCGCTCGGCCATTGCCGCTTCAAAGCGTTCAATGGTCGGGCCTTGAGTCAGCCACGGCGATTTAAGAACCGCCACTACGGCGTCGATGTCCGTTTGGTCGATGTTCTGTCGCCCATAAGGAATCGAAAAGGTGCTCATGCCGGTAGCTCGACCGGCAGCTGGGGAGGTGACTCTTCGTGCAGGGCTGAAATCTGCCCCACACTCACAAATTCGGGGTTGATGTCGGAACGGTATTCAAAATCTTCATCCACCGCCACACCCTGCTCACCCACACCGTCGATGGCAAAATCGACATCGACGCTGGTGAAGCGAATCGACGGTTGAATGGTGTAGTGATCCTTGAACTCTATGGTCATGCGCGCGTCGTCCAACGGCACCATCAGTTCATGAAGCTTTTCACCGGGACGGATACCGACAATCGTGTGCGGCAAATGCGCTGCCATGCCTTTGGCCAAATCCACCACCCGTATCGAGGGAATTTTCGGCACAAACACTTCGCCGCCGTGCATCCGGGCAAAGCTGTCGAGTACAAATTGCACACCATGATCGAGGGTGATCCAGAAGCGTGTCATCCGGACATCAGTGATCGGCAGTTCCCGCGCACCTTCGCTGATCAGCTTGCTGAAAAACGGCACCACTGAGCCTCGGGAACCCGCCACGTTGCCATAACGCACCACCGAGAAACGCGTCGATTGGTCGCCGGCAATATTGTTCGCCGCGACGAACAATTTGTCTGACAGCAACTTGGTTGCGCCATACAAATTGATCGGGCTGGCGGCCTTGTCCGTGGACAAGGCAATCACCCGTTTCACCCCGTTATCAATGGCGGCGGCAATAATATTTTCCGCGCCATTGACGTTGGTTCGGATGAACTCCGTCGGATTGTATTCCGCCGCTGGTACCTGCTTAAGGGCCGCGGCATGTACCACGTAATCGATCCCTCGCATTGCCACCCGCAAACGCTCGGCATCGCGCACATCGCCAAGAAAATAACGCATGCACGGTGCATTGAACGTTTGCTGCATTTCGTACTGCTTGAGCTCGTCGCGTGAAAACACCACGACGCGCTTGGGCTGATACTGCTCTAGCAAGCGGCGAATGAAATTACGGCCGAATGAACCCGTGCCGCCTGAGATAAAAATCGATTTGCCGTTGAACATGCTGTGAGTCCTTAGACCGATACCTGACTTAAACGAGCAACGGAGCCCAGTTCACACCGGACGCTTTACCCAGGGTGAACCCCTTGCCGGTCAGGGACAGGTTGCTGTTGTAGGCTGGGTCGTGGGCAAACTGACTGCTCCACTTATCGCGCAATTTTTCCAGTGCGCCCTCAGACGTCGGCGTCGTACCCGGATGAATGATTTCGACCTGCGGCGTCCAAACGATCAAGTAACCGGCTTGTCCGATTTTCAAGCACACATCGACGTCACTGTAGGCTTCGCTAAAATCGGTTTCATCCAGCCCACCGACCGCGTCGAACAGTTCTTTGCGAACCATCAAACAGTTGGCGGAAACAGCGGAGTAGCTTTGTTCCACGACCAAGCGGTGCAAGTAGCCTTTGGCGTCTTTCTTTTCACCCACAAACGCCGAACCGACGCCGCCGTTCAGGCCTAGAATCAGACCGGCTTGAGTGATTTTTCCGTCACTTTCAATCAGCTTGGCGCCGACGACCCCGACTTCAGGGCGCTGAGCCTGGTTAAGCAGCAGCTCGATCCAGTTCGGACTCACCACCTCAGCCTCGTCCGAGAGCAACACCAGGTACTCGCCGTTAGCCTGACGGCACGCGTCGTTGAGCAACGCTGACGCATTCAGGGCTTGTTCGTTGCGCAGCACCCTTACTCGACTGCCGGCGACATCCTGAAGAGCCAACCAACTGATCGTTTCGTCATCGGTGCTCTGGTCGTCGACGATCAGCACTTCGTAGAACCGGTGGCGGGTTTTCAACAGAACATGGGTCAGGCAACGTTTGAGACACTCAAGATTGTTGTGGCTGTGGACGATGATCGACACCAGAGGTTGCTCGCGGTGACGATAGTCGATTTGATAGGTGCCCGGCACTGCCGAACTCACGTGGGCCTTGTAGCCGCGGCCGGTGAGATGCCGGTTTAACGCCAGGCTTTCATGGCCATTTTCACCGATCCACGGCTGCTCGCAAATGAGCAACGGCTCGTCAAGGTGGGCCAACCAACTCACTCCACCGCGCTCGATAATGCGCAGCAGCAATTCGAAATCCAATGCACTGTCGAAGTCTGCGGAATAACCACCAGCGTCGACAAACACGTCCTTGCGGATCAACCAATGGCGCGACATTAAGGCGGGGAAACTTTGCAACAGATCCAAGTTGAAATCCGGACGGAACACATCGATCAGCGACCCACTCGGCAATCGTTGTACTTCGTCAGCAAATACCGCACGGCAATCAGGCGCTGCTAACAACTCGACACTGGCGCGCAATAATCCGCTGGCGGTGAACTGATCGCCGCCATTGGCCAGTAGTATCCAATCACAGGATGTTTGCCGTGCCACTTGGTTAAGTTTATCGATACAGTTTTCATGGGTGATCTTAACAAAATGCAGCATGTCCTGAGCCGTGGTGGTGGTCGCAGGCATGCCATTCGTAAACACCACGACCTTGAACGCTCTAAACTGACTTTCCATCAAACTGTCGAGGGTTATCTGTAATTTTCTGTTGTCGTTGTTTGCATTCAACAGCAATATACAAACTTGAGGACCACCGTGATGCGCATCAAGGTGTTTAGTAATTAACGTGCCTTGATCCGCACTGGGCGCACGCGCCTCCAGCCAGTTAATCAGGCGACCGGAAGGCATTTTAGCGAGTTGAGTGTTGCGATTCTGAACCGACACCGCGTCCAGTCGCTTTAACCAATCAACCAACGCTCCAGATTCTCCGGGCTCATCCAGTAGCTGGAGATTATGCGAAAGGCTTTCAACGACCTGCTTGTTGAATGGACTACGGTCCATCGCCGGCCACAAACGCCCGGTAATAGTTTTGATGCTATCGGTGTCGTGCTCCAGTGACGCTTCCTGCTGCAATGCCCAGACACCTTCGAGTTCCTCAAGCTGCACGCGGCCAGCGGGCATGGCGTGAAGCAAAAACTCAATCTGCGTCAGTTGGTCGAAAAAAGCCTGGTTGTAGAACGGCAATTCGACGTACTGCATCGGACCGAACTGCCGGGACGGCCCACTGAGCGGACTGGTCCAGCTGGACATAAAGATAGGCTCCATGGTCAAGGCAGTCCCTTTGCACAAGCCGTCCAGCATCTCGTGAAAACTGTCCAGCACTGATTGCTTGATCTGCGCCTGATCGAGGTCAGTAATCGTCGTAGACAGACTGGCGAAAAATTCCGCCTTGTCTTCGCGATCCTGTTCGCCCTTGGCGTCTCTAGGGCCCAGCACCGTCGTCACTTCAGTGTTGTGGTCTGACGTAATGTAGTTCAGCTCTCGAACACTGTAAGGAATCGGAAGAATACGAACTTTTGACGAGACTAAAAGATAGTAAGCGTGGCCGATTTCACCCCACTCCACGATGATGTCTAGCGGCGCAGCCTCAAACCACTGGCGCAGCAACTCGGTTCGGGCTACCGAATAGAACGGTGGAATAAATTGGCTAAAGAAGTCCCGAACCCGCTGCTCCGGGTGATCAGACGCGTAATCTTCCTGGACCTTTTTATCGCGACGGTAGTACTGCACAAAGTTGCTGTGTGCCAAGTACATCAAACTGTATCCGTAACAAACACCGTAGTCCGGGTTCGTTTCGAGAAACGCCAACGACTGCCCAATGGCATCGTGCAAAATAAAGTCATCGTCCGCCGCAAACAACATATACGGCGTGGTCACCAAGGTCAGACCGTAGGCTAACTTCCCCTGCAGGCCGGTATACGCAAACTGCGGAAGGTGTTGGTAATTGACATCTGGAAAGCGCTCAGTCAGACCTTCAACAGCATTTGGAGAAGAATCAAGCACGAGGAAGGTGCACGGAAAATCGCTATAGAACTGCAGCGCTCTGAGCAAAAAGGCCGGACGATTATGGGTCATAATCACCAGCGTCAGCCGCTCGGCCAAAGACGAAGGCTCATCAGTACTGTCATTATTTTGCATGCTTTTCCCCAAACGGCGAACGGTCATAAGAAGTTGTATTAATGAGTGTGCAATGGATCAGGGGCCAGCTGGCCGACGCCCCCGTCACAGCATGACCAACTTGGGCACCGCAATGACAAACTGCCCGCCCCACTCACGCACTTGCGCTTGCTGCTCACTGACTTCATTCAATAGATTCCAAGGCAGGACCAACACGTAATCCGGCTTTTCAATGGCCAGCCGCTCAGGCGCCACGACCGGAATCCGACTGCCAGGCAAAAATTTCCCCTGCTTGTGGGGATTGGCATCCGCCACCCATGCCAACAAATCAGGCTTGACCCCGGCGTAGTTGAGCAACGTGTTGCCCTTCGCCGCAGCGCCGTAGCCCACGACGCGTTTGCCGTCGGCTTTGGCCTGAAGCAAGAACCGCAACAGGCCATGTTTGATCCGCTCGGCAGCGGGTGCCAGCGTGGAATAAAACTCCGGGGTTTTCATTCCGGCAGCCAGCTCGACAGCCAGCACCCGTTGCACCGTCGGTTCAATCGTCCGGCGCGGCCCATCGGCACGTTGGACAAACACCCGCAACGACCCGCCGTGAGTCGGCAGCTCACTGATATCAAAAATCGCCAAGCCATTGCGCTCGCATAACAGCTGCACCGCTGTCAGCGACAAATACGAATAGTGCTCGTGGTAAAGCGTATCGAACTGAGCGCCAGCCATCAGTGTCAGCAAGTGCGGAAACTCAAAGGTCGCAACGCCTTCGGGTTTCAACAGCAGAGCAAAACCGCTCAGAAAGTCGTTGATATCAGGAACGTGCGCCAAGACGTTGTTGGCAGCCATCAAGTCTGCGGACCAGCCCTCTGCCACTAACTGCGCAGCAGCCGCCTGACCGAAGAACAGCTCGCGAATCTCCAGGCCTTTTTCTCTTGCTGCCTGCGCCGTGCTGTGCGTCGGCTCGATGCCCAGGCAGGCAATGCCACGTTGAGCCACGTATTGCAGGAGGTAGCCGTCGTTGGCGGCGATTTCCACCACCCGGCTGTCGGTGGTCAAACCAAAGCGCTCAACCATCTCGGCGACGTAACGGTCGGCGTGCGCCAACCAAGTGGTGGAGAACGAGCTGAAATACGCATAATCGGCGTCAAACAGGGTTTCAGCGCTGGTGTAGTCCTCGGTCTGTACCAGCCAACAGGCCTGACACACCTGAACCTTGAGCGGCACCCATTGCTCCGATTGCCCAAGCTGCTGTGGACTTAAATAAGCGTTCGACGGCGGTGCGGTGCCGAGATCGATCAACGGCAAAACCAGTGGAGTGGCGCAACCTCTACACTTCATAGCGAAACTCCAACAAGCCGAGGGTCCAGTGCAGAAGACGAGGGGTCTCGTTCCGACAGCCCTCGATACAAATTCAATTGGGCCAACGTCACGTCACTCATGTCTGCGCCATTTTTCCAGGCCAGGTGCCAATCCACTGTGTGTTCTAGACACTGTTGTAGGGACCAACGGGGCTGCCAGGCTAACAATTGATGAGCGCGACTGCTGTCCAGGCGTAGCAGGCCGGCTTCATGCAGATCGCTGGGTTCGATGCGCAGCCCTGGCGCTTGCGGCCAGCGTTGGGCGAGTTGATTCACCACTTCACCGACGCTGCACATGTCGCTTTCGCTCGGGCCGAAATTCCATGCCCCGGCAAACTCCGGACCTTTTTCATACAGCGCTGCCGCCAGTTGCAGGTAACCCGCCAAAGGTTCCAGCGCGTGTTGCCAAGGCCTGATGGCCTGTGGATAACGCAACGTGACCGGCTCGCCGGCTGACCATGCTTTAAACACGTCGGGGATTAAACGCTCAGCGGCGAAGTCGCCGCCGCCAAGCACATTGCCTGCCCGCGCGGTGGCTAACGCCAAACCGTGTTCTTCATAGCGACCAGCGGCGAAAAATGACGCCGCATAGGATTGAGCCAACAGCTCGCAGCAGGCTTTGCTGCTGCTGTAAGGATCATGCCCACCCAGCGGCTCGTTCTCGCGGTAAGGCCACAGCCATTCTTTATTGGCGTAAACCTTATCGGTGGTGACCAACACGCAGGCCCGGACGCAGCCGACCTGGCGAATCGCTTCAAGCAGATTAAGGGTGCCCATCACGTTGCTGGAATAGGTGCCTAACGGGTCGCGGTAGCCTTCTCGCACCAGCGGTTGAGCCGCCAGGTGCAAGACGATTTCAGGTTCGACATCCGCCATCACCTCCAGCAAAGCGCCCAAGTCACGCAAGTCACCGCGCCTATCGTTCAAGCCATCGGCAACCCGCGCAAGCGTGTACAGATTCGGCTCGGTCGGAGGTTCCAAGGCGAAACCGGTGACATCGGCACCCAGGCTCTTCAACCACAGCGCTAACCAGCTGCCTTTAAAGCCAGTGTGACCGGTCAGCAGAACCCGCTTGCCGCGCCAGAATGGCGGGCTTAGTCCCACTGCTTCCATGGGGCCTCTCCTTTTTGCCACAACTCCTCAAGATGATTCTTGTCGCGCAAGGTATCCATCGGCTGCCAAAAACCGTCGTGCTGGAACGCCATTAAGTGGCCACCAGCCGCAAGGTCGGCTAAAGGTTCAGATTCCCACGCGGTTAAGTCGCCTTTAATAAACGGCAGAACCTTGGGTGAAAGCACAAAAAAACCACCGTTGATCCAACCGCCATCGCCACGGGGTTTTTCGGTAAAACCCTGTACTGAATTGCCTTGGCGATCCAAAGCACCATAACGTCCCGGCGGTTGCACTGCGGTCACGGTCGCTAACTTGCCGTGGGACAGGTGAAAGTCCACCAATGCGCCAATATTCAGATCTGATACACCGTCGCCGTAGGTAAAACAAAAAGCTTCTTCGTTTTCCAAATGGCCGGCAGCCCGCCGTAAACGGCCGCCGGTCTGAGTCTCTTCACCGGTGTCAATCAGCGTCACGCGCCATGGTTCACTGTAATTCTGGTGCACGTCCATCCGATTGGCGACCATATCGAACGTAACGTCGGAGGTATGCAAAAAGTAGTTGGCGAAGAAGTCCTTGATCGCATAGCCCTTGTAGCCGAGGCAGATAATGAAGTCGTTGATACCATGAGCCGAATACTGTTTCATGATGTGCCAAAGAATTGGCTTGCCGCCAATTTCTATCATCGGTTTCGGCTTAAGGTGCGACTCTTCGCTGATACGTGTACCCAGACCGCCCGCCAGAATTACTGCCTTCATCCTGTCCTCTCTTGTTTGGCAAAAGGGCGCACTAAGCGTTATCGACCTCGCGGACCCTATCAATAGATCGCCTGCCTACGACGCGAAGCATTTTGCTACCGCGGCGGGAATAAAGTTTTTTTGGCGATACAGAGAGGTTTTAGCAGGAAGCGTGCCAGCTCAAATTACTCAAGCGGGGATGAGTTTTATAAGAGTTGCCACGGCGTCGGGGAGTGGCTGGGCGTCGGAATTGACGCCCTCCCGAACGAATTGGGCCCTACAGAGAATCACTAAACCCTGTAGGAGTTGCCGAAGGCGACGATAAGGTCGGCACGACCTTCAGCGGTATCACTAAAGCAACCCTTACCCGGTCGAATCGCAGCCTTCGGCAGCGCCTGCAGACTTATGTTTTTGATCCATAAGTTATGCACGTTTTGACAAACTATCGGAATTAATCTGCAATCCAACCGTTTACCCACTGCTGCAAATTATCGCCACGCAACATGTAGTCCCGAAGAACGACTTCGCGCAAGTCATCACCCATGCGGTAGCTGGCATCGGGATCGGACAAATGCATTCGGATAGCCTGCAGCCATTCATCCGTAGTGTTTGTGATGATCCGCGTGCACGGCATATATCCCTGATAGGCTTGGGTGTTAGTGCAAATCACCGGAAAACCGCACGCGCCGTACTCCAACAGCCGCAAGTTGCTCTTACAATCGTTGAAGATATGGAACTCCAACGGAGCCAGCGCAAGGTCCAAGTTCAAACTTGCCAACTTCGCCGGGTACTGATCCATACCCACAATCGGATGAAACTCGTGAAGATAAGGCCGTAGTTCTTTCGGGCACATACCAAAAAACACCCATTCGACCTCGTCCGCCAACTCCCGGATAACCTCAGCAATGATCTCCAAATCACCCGTGTGACTGGTGCCACCGCCCCAACCAATCCGTGGTTTTTTTGACGTCCGGCGATTGCCGCGCAAATTACTCCACAACCGGGGGGCCAACATGTTGGGCACCACTCGAATGTCCGAGTGCATGCTAGACAGTACGTCGCCCAATGCCGCTGTGGAAACAACCACCCGATCGCAATTGACAATACCGCGACGCAGCACCTCGGTCATGTCCGCTGCGGAAGGGGCGTTTCGCATGTGTCCATTTTTCGCCGGGACCTCAATGACGTTGTCATCGAGTTCATAAATACGCCGGGTATTGAAATGCGTCTTCATCGACGCAATTTGCAAAATCCCGCCGTGAAAATACCGCCCTTGAAAGACCGCCACGTCAGGTGATCGACGTTCGATCTCGACCAGCGTAGGCCACTCATAAGATATCTGCCCAACGACCCTGCCTGTCGCCTCCAACCCAAGAAAAGGCTCGCTCATGCGGTAATGCCCAACCGCCGAGGAGTTGATCGGCAAAATCAATAGTTCTGGCAAGCTCGATGAGGTAAATGGACTCCAGCCGGTTCTCAAGCCGGGTTCCAGTCGATAACTGCTACCGTTCATTGAAAAGTTCGGGTTGTAGGCGGGGTCATAGGCGACCAGCGCTAATCGACGATCAAGAAAGGTGGCTTGCTCCAACTCCCGACGATCAAACTGAGCCTGGGTCGGATTCGCGCCACGGCGGCTACCGAGAGCCAATTGCACTTCAGGGGTCCACACCACCAAGTAACCGGCCTCACGCACCCGCAAGCATAAATCGATTTCGTCGAAAATTTGGCTGTATTCGGTGTCGTCCAGTCCGCCAATGCTTTCGAACACGTCCCGGCGCACCATCAGACAATCAGAACCCACCGCACTCAGGTTTTGCGGTATTTGCAGACGGTGCATATAGCCGTTTGCATTCATGTTTTCGCCGTAAAACTGATAACCCGCCGTACCGTCCAGGCCAAGAATAATGCCCGCCTGTAAAACCAGCCCTTGGGGGTTGAACACTTTAGGGCCGACGATTCCGACCTCGGGACGTTGGGCGTGACTGAGCAGACCGTCTAACCATTCAGGCTGAGTGATGACCGTGTAGGTATTGAGGATCAGCAGGTACTCACCCCGAGCATGCACGGCACCGAAATTACGCAACGTAGGAACACAGGCGGCCTCGGGATGATCAAGGATGCGCAACGTGCCCGAGGACATTTTCGCCATGCCACTCAGCCACTCACGGGCCTCAGTGCTAACGCTACCGTTGTCGACAATCAATACTTCGAAATGGGTATAGGCGGTTTTTTCCAGAAGCGTTTCGATGCAACGCTGCAGCGCAAAAAGCTGATCCTTGTGCAGGATAATGATCGACACCAAAGGTCGTTCGGCGTGCTGGTACGTTATTTTATTAACGGACAACTCAACGCCCAACTGAATGTGGTGGTCAATGCCTGAGCGCTGTAAGTGAGCACCCACCACCCGTAGATTTTGCATAACGACTTCTGGCAATGCCAGCCACTGGGAGAAGCTTAACTGCGATTCCAGCACAATCTCGGCAATGTGGTGAACCGAAGTCTCACCTTGTTGTTCATACAATCGCCAGACCAAGTCATGTGGCGCCAACTCCCCGTAGTTTGAATCGAACCCACCGAGTGCCAGGTAACTCTCGCGCTGGAAGGCCACACACCGCCCGATATACGGATAGCTGCGCAGAAAGTCGAGGTTGAAGTCAGGCTTGAATACCGGCTCTGCCGACTCTCCATCACGCAATGCACCTTCGTCAGTGTAAAAACAGCGTGCGGTGTCGTTATTGACGATACGGTCCGCCAACATCAACAGCGCCGACTCGACCAGGCGGTCACCCGCACGCAGCATATAGAACCATTCGGCACCGTCGAGTTGCGCCAGCAGCTCATCGATTTGCGCTATCCAATCGTCCTGCAGCGGCAACGTGCAGACCTTCCCCTCCAAGGCGGTTTCTGTGCAGCTCGCGGATAAAACCAACACCAAATCCGCTGCATAAAGCTGCGTGGCAATACTCTGTAGGGTCATGGCAAGACCGGCACGACTGCCTTTCTCGTCAACGATGATCGGGACGATTTTAGGTCTCTGCTGCCAATGCGTCAGCGTGATCGGTAGCAACTGTCGCTGCCCTACCGATATGGATTTATACGCCAGCCATTCCGCATAGAACTCAGCGAAGCTTTCACTGTAACTACCAACCTTTCCTTGCATGCTGCCCTGTCGCGTGCCCAGGGAACGCATGGTGGCGTGCTCATGCCACGTAATTGGCACTTCATTGGCCGCCGTCAATGGCACATAACGAACATAGCCTTGGGCCGGAGGTAACTCGCCGCCACGGGCCTCTAAAAATTCTATTGCCAGTGGAATCTCGTCCGCCATGGCATCAATCATTAATTGCTGGCGGCTCAACCGATCGTTATGAAGCCGCTCAATAATGAGCACACTTGTAAGGGCGACCATGTTGCCGCGGCGCATCAAACAGCTGTACAGCATCAGATCGAGCAAAGCGACGAACTGGTTACCTTCGGCCAATGTCGGCAGGTATTCCTGCACGACCGAGCTGCGCATCAACGCACTGCTCAAGCCACCAAGGAAGTTGTTCGGGAAATGCTGGAGCACACCAAGCACGTCCTCGCCGTTAAACAGGCTATCGACGTGAGAAAGCGGAATATTACCAATGCGATCCGGCAATTGAACGTCATCCGCGTCCCAAAAATAACGCTGACCCAACACCAAATTAATATTTTTGTAGCCGGTGAAACCCTTCATCTGCGATTCAAGACACAGCGGAAACAACTGATCGTCATCGCATAGAAACTTGATGAACTCACCCGTGGCTTCACTCAGGCATTTAAGCAAGTTAGCGGCAAAACCCAGGCGTTGCGGGTTTTTGATATAACGAACCGGCACAGTGCTGAATCCAGAGAACGAGTCAACCACCACCTTAATCCCATCCGTGCGGCAATCGTCACAAATCACAACCTCGTAATTCGAGTACGTTTGATTCAATGCACTGTGCAATGTCCGCTGAAAAAACCGTGGGTTATAGGCGGGAATCACAATACTGACGAGGGGAAGTGGTTTCACGGCGAGAACTCATAAGCGGCGGGCGCCGCACTTGATCAGCGAGCGCCCTGAACCAATGGATAATGATGACCTGCCTAGTAGCCGGTCGTTACGTTGAGCGAGCGTTTAGACCTTGTTGAACAGACCCAACTGAGAGATTTTGCTGAAGGCCAATTGCGCTGCCGACAACATAGTGGTCTGCAAGGTCAAACGGGTGATAGCCTCAACCGGATCCGAATCACGAATCGCGCCTTGGGCGATTGTGTTGCCTATAACCAAGGTGTCATTGGTAGAACTTTGGTTTGTTAGAATTTTTTGCCGCGCGCCGGAGTTACTGACGGCACTTGATAGCAATGTGTTGGCTGTCGCCAAGTTACCAATGGCCGAGTCCATTGACGCGCTCAGCTTTTGCTGAGCAATGGGGTTACCGTCGGATGGGACGGCCAATGCAGCCGCCGCAGCCACCAAGGTGTTCAGGATGTTTTGCGATTGATGGGTATTGGCCTGAACCGAAAAAGTGTCAGACGCCGCCGGAGCACCGCTGAGGTTGAAGGTAATCCCGGACGCCGTGGCCGTGATAGTGGTAACAGGCGGCGAACCTGCGCTGGTCGAAGTGACGGTGCCACTTGAAACAGCCTTGCTAGTGCCGGTCATGGGTGCGGCATACAAATCGAATTGGGTGGCGCTGGTGAATTTGAGGACCGCTCCGCCAGGTGGAAAGCTGCTGTTATAAGCGCTGGCGCTGGTCTGAGTCGCACTGGTGATGACTGAAGTCGAGGTGTTGCCAGGGCTGCGTGAGACTGAAAAGGTGTCGGGCGTTGCCGTCAGTTGGAACGTGTGGCCCGCGACCGCAGCGTCGGCCGACGCCGTTGTGGCGTTGTCCGCCGCGCTCAGGTTGGCGTTGAGATTAATTTCAAGCCCACGAAAACCGATGCTTTGGGTGGCCGAACTCGTGGAGCTAAACATACCGTTTCCGCTGGTTTCCGACGTGACGTCGAGGCCAGCACTATCGGCGACGGTGTACTGCGTACTACTAAGGAAGCTGATTTTGTATGGCTGACCACTCGTAAACGCCGAATTGAAAGTCACACTGTTCGTCACCTGACCGGCAGACAGGTTCAACCGACCGTCGTCTGGCGTAGGTGACGTCAAAGTGGTGGCTGTACGGACGGTATTAGTCGCCTGTTCGAATGCCGCCCAACCGGTGGTGTTGGTAGTAATCGACAAGTTGTCGCCGATCGGCACGCTATTGGAGGTTTGGTCGCCGTGGTAACTATAAGTACCGTCTGCGTTTTGGGAATAGGGCGGCGTCGGTGACTTTGAACCAGAAAATATGTACTGCCCGTTGGCATCCTGGCTGTTCATCAATGACAAGACCTGTGCCTGGATCTGGGTCAGCTCTTCGGAGTTAGCCTTGCGGTCGTCGTTGGTATACGTGCCATTAGCACCTGACAGGACCAACTCTTGTGCCCTCGCCACTGCAGTTTGAATGCCTTCCATTGCTGATTGCGACTGAACCATTGTCGCGTTGGCCGCCGTCATGTTGGACGTATACTGACCGAGCAACGAACTCTGTTGACCCAGTTGAAGTAAGCGTGTCGCCCCCGCCGGATCATCAGCGGCCGTATTGAGCTTTACTTGGCTGCTGACTTCCTGGCCAGTGGTAAGCGTGTTGCTGTAGATGCGCTGATAGTTAGCCGCACTCGCGTCGTAAAACTGACCAGTAGAAATACGCATGATGTGTACGACCCCTTAGAGAGCATTGATCAAAGTGGTAAACATCGCTTGTGCAGTCTTGATGATCTGCGAGGAGGCGGTGTAGTACTGTTGATACTTGACCAGGTTGGCTGTTTCTTCATCAAGGTTGACACCCGAGACCGAGTTCCGAGCAGATTTGGCTTGGGTAACGATGGCCGTGGTTGCAGCGCTGTCGCTTTTGGCTTGGGCCGCTTGGGCCCCTACCGCTCCTACCAACTTGCCGTAGGCGTCAGAAAGACTGACGCCGGGGGCGGAACCCGAGACCCCAATCGTCGGCGTCGACTGCAAGGCCGCGGTCGCTGACGCGTTACGGTTATCGGAAGACCCAGCGGCCGTCATCGACAGGCTGTAGCTGTCATTGGCAGCGGGTGTACCAGAAATTGTCATTTGAACGGTGAACGTCTTTTGCACCGGGGGTGGGGCAGTCGTGTTGATCGGATTGCCGCTGGCATCGATCATCGGTACCGTTAGATTCAAAGTATTGGATTGCCCTGGGACGATGGAGCCGTTGCCAATCGAAGTGCCTTGGGCGTTGAACATCGTGTAATTCTGAGAACCACTGGCGACGGCACCGAAGACTAACTTGATCGGCGTAGAGTTGGTGATACCTGTGCGCAGATCGGCGCTGCTTGCGGCGTCGTAGATATTCAGCTGAGTGGTCAAGGTCGGTTGTTGCGAAATCGTTGTGCTGCCTTTGTTGCTGGCGCCCGCCGAAGCCGACAATGGCGCGGCGGCGGCTAGAGCCTGGGGATCGGTCATGGTCGTGCTAATGCCGGAGGCGGCATTGCGCGTTGGCGTCACCTTGAAGCTGTCGCCCGCGCTAAACGCCCCGCCGTTTTGCGCGATGGAAAAACCATCGACAACAAGCGCCGGTTTGGTAGCCAGATCAGAGGAGCCCATAACTTTGCCGTCCGATAGACGTTTAACGTCGTAAGCGGTGGCGCTGGTAAAAGTGACCTGATAGTCGTTGGCCGTAATTTTGCTAGTGTCGGAAATGGTCACATCGAGGTTGCCCGACGGGGCGCTGTTACCCGACGAGGCGATACTGCGCTGGCTGATCTGGGCTGCACTGTTAATGCTGCTAAACAAATTCGAACCAAAGGCGCCGTTAAGGTCCAGGCCCTGATTCAATTGACTGTTGACCTTATCGGAAACCGACAACGCAACACGCCCCAACTCATTCATGGCGGGTGCCAATACGTCACTGCGATAGCGCAACAGGCCGCCAATGCTGCCACCGCTCACTACCGAGGTCACGTCTGATTTACTTTGCCCGTAGCTTACCGACAAGCTGTACTGGGTTGGATCGGTACTACTTGGTCCTGCTGACAAGGTATTGACACTGGTGCCACTGACGAGAGATTGGCCGGTGCCGATAGTGATGTCATAGCTGCCATTGTTGTCGATAACTTTTGCGCCCACCAACGTGTTGAGTTGACGCACAGCTTCGTTGCGCGAATCAAGCATGGCATTAGGGGTCGAGCCAGTGGCTGATGCTTGGGTAATCTGCTTGTTCAATTGAGCAATAGACGCCGACAACGTGTTGACCTGAGTCGCGAGGGTAGTCAATTGGCTGTTGATGTCGGTGTTCTGACTGCCCAGCTGCGATGAAATCGAATTAAAGCGGCTGCTTAGAGAACCTGACGTGGTCAGCAATTGCGAGCGCGCCCCCGCATCGGTGGGGTTGGTCGAGACGGCTTGAAGCTGCGTGAAGAAGGTCTTCAATACACTGGAAACGCCCGTACTGACGCCCGATAGCAGCGTATCGGTAGAACTGACTTGCCCAAGAAAGGCCGTGGTTTCCGAATCCAGGGCAGTACTGCTTTGCAATTGGCTGTCGAGGTAACTGTTATAGATTCGGCGAACGTCCATCAGCGTGGTGCCGGTACCGATGTAGCCGAAACCGAGATTCTGCGGTGATGAAGCACCCGTAATAACCTGCTGACGCGAGTACCCGGCGGTATCAACGTTGGCCATGTTGTTACTGATGGTGTTAAGCGCTGCAGAGTTTGCAGTCAGCCCCGAAAGCCCAATTGAAATCAGTGACATGGTTCAAGCCTTATAAAGTCGTGGAAGAGCTCGCGGCGGCGTAGTTCTGGTAACTCTTCATCTGCTTGGCGATTTGCGAAATCTTGCTGGCGTAGTCCGGATCCGTGGCATAGCCGGCCTTCTGCAGCTCTTTCACAAACTGTTCAGGGTTATCGGCAGATTTCAGCACACCTTGATAGCGATTATTGTTCTGCAACACCGTCACCAAATCGTGGAAGCTGTCTGCATAAGAACCGTATGAACGGAAGTCCGCGGTCTCCTTGATCATCTGCCCGTCACGAAACTCGCTGGTGATCGCTCGCGCTTCTGGACCCTGCCAACCACCTTGAGCCTTGATGCCGAATAAGTTGTGGCTGTTACTGCCGTCCTGCTGACGCATGATTGATTTACCCCAGCCCGTTTCCAGCGCAGCCTGTGCAACCAGAACCGTAGGATCGACACCGATACGCGCGGCGGCGTCCTTGGCCAACGGCAACATGGTGGCGACGAAAGCATCTTGGCTGGCAAAGGTTTTGCTGCCGGGTGCCAGAGGTGGCTGGGCCATCGAGCGACCCAAAATCTGTATCGCGCTCCCGGACGTCGTAAGCGCTGGGTTTTGAGTCCAATCACCATTGCTGAAGTAGGCGGCACCGCTGCGCACCACTGCAGTCGTAGAACCGCTAATCGCACTGCCCGCTCCTGCTTGGCTGAGGGCCGCCGAGGTTGTCGGAACAATGCCAGCCAGCAGGCGATCGGCAAGGCTGCTGGGCAATGCCAGTCGACGGGCATTGAGCTTTGCAACGTCGTTATGCGGGCTCGCGCTGGAGGAGGCCGAAGCTGCCGCCAATCGGTGATCCGCCGCCACCGAGCGCGTCGCCCACAATGGTCGTTGAGTAATTTTCAGCGCCAGACCAGTGACGTTGACAGCGTCAGCATCCGAATCGGTCTTGTCAGCCAAAATGCTCACATCGGGATGAAGCAGGTTCGAGCGTTTCAAGTCGGTATGTTTGCCCGCCAATGCCGTCAGATTGCCAACGGTGTTCGATGGGGCTGTTTCAGAATCCTTGATTTTTGACAACTGCCTCATCAACACGTCTTGCAGACCAATGCCACCGCCCTGCCGGGACATGGTGACCGACAGTTGTTGGTCGTACATTTCTTGGTACTGACGCATTTCCGAGGTATTCATCGGATTGTCTTTGGCCAGCACCTGATTGGCCGAGCGCATGGACTTGAGCATCTGGCTGACGAACAGCGCCTCAAACTCCTGAGCCACTTTTTTCAGGTTACTGGTACTGTCGCGATCACCGGTTTTTAGGGCATTCAGGCGATTAAGGTCAGAGTAAGCACCCGAATCGCTGGCGGTGGGCGCTGCACTGATGGGCAAGTCCATGCGAAGCTCCTTAAATTACAATCAGATCGGCCTGAAGCGCGCCGGCCTGTTTTAACGCTTCAAGAATGGCCATCAAGTCACCCGGGGCAGCACCCACTTGGTTAACCGCGCGGACGATTTCATCCAGCGTTGTGCCCGGACCGAACTTGAACATTGGGTGCAGCTCTTGAGCGGCATTAAGTCGAGATCGGGGGACTACCGCCGTCTGCCCACCGGACAACGCGCCAGGCTGACTGACGATCGGATCTTCAGTAATGGTGACTGTCAAGCTGCCATGGGTAACTGCCGCAGGCGAAACCCGGACGTTCTGACCGATCACGATAGTGCCGGTACGCGAGTTGATGATGACTTTGGCCGAGGCTTGGCCTGGATCGACTTCCAGGTTTTCCAGCACCGACAAGTATTCAACACGCTGGCTCGGGTCCATGGGGGCTGTCACTCGCACCGAACCGCCGTCGAGAGCTTGTGCTACGCCAGGGCCGAGCATGTCGTTGATCTTGTCGACCACCCGCTTGGCTGTGGTGAAGTCAGAACGGTTGAGGTTGAAAGTCAGGCTGTTACCCTGATTGAATCCGCTTGGCACTGACCGCTCGACCGAGGCACCGCCTGGGATACGGCCGGCAGACGGGACATTGACTGTGATCTTCGAGCCGTCGCGACCTTCGGCGTCAAAACCACCCACCACCAGGTTGCCTTGGGCAATCGCATAGACATTGCCATCGACACCTTTCATCGGTGTCATCAGGAGGCTGCCGCCACGTAAGCTTTTCGAGTTACCTATGGACGACACCGTAATGTCGACCATTTGACCGGGCTTGGCGAACGCTGGCAAATCTGCATACACGGCCACCGCTGCAACGTTCTTCAGCTGCACGGTACCGGCCCCCGCAGGAACCTTGATGCCAAACTGAGCCAGCATGTTGTTGAAAGTTTGCAAGGTAAAGGGGGTCTGGGTGGTCTGATCGCCAGTGCCGTTGAGGCCAACCACCAAGCCGTAACCGATCAGTTGGTTAGTCCGCACCCCGGAAATACTGGCGATATCCTTCAAACGCTCGGCTTGTACGCCAAAGGTGGTGCACGAAAGCAGGACCGCCACCCATAAATGTTTGAAATTGCTCATGTCTATCCCGCTATTAGAAAGGGAACAACGGGCTGAGGAAGAAACGATCAAACCACCCCGGCTGACTGGAATCGGCAAATGAACCGGTTCCTGAATATGTGATACGTGCATCCGCAACGCGTGTAGACGACACGGTGTTGTCGGTGGCAATGTCATCGGCGCGGATCAGCCCGGCAATTCGTACCAATTCGTCACCGGTGTTAAGGGTCATCCACTTTTCCCCCCGTACCGCGAGAATGCCGTTGGGCAACACTTCAGCCACCGTCACTGTGACCGAGCCGGTCAAGCTGTTGCTCTGCGCTGCTTTACCGTCGCCTTTAGTTGTACGTGCGCCGTTGTAACCGACGTTCAGGCTCAGATCGGTGTCGCCCACAGGGTTACTAGTGCTCAAGCCCCCACCAAATAATGACGTCAGGCCAATGCTGTTACTGCTGTTTTTTGTGATGCCATTACTGGCCGCTTTACTGGCCGCCGTCCTCTCGGAAAGCGTAATAGTAATGATGTCTCCAATCCGATAAGCCTTGCGGTCGTCGTAGAGGTTTTGCTCAAAACCGGCTTGGTATATCGAGCCGTTATTCGCTGCCGCCGGCAGAGGCGTTCGCGGCAGAACCGGTGCGTAGAAAGGATCATTGGGCTTAGCCACTGGAGCAACACAGCCAGCCACCAATGCGGTTGCGCAAAACGGGGCTACCCACAGAGCAAGCAGTCGGGCAAGTCGTAGTAAAGATAGCCGTTTCATGACACGGTAAACCTCGCGGTGTAACAGGTACTTATCAGGCACCCCTTCCAGGTGATCAAGCAGCATGACAGGCCGAATTGGCGCATCAGGCTTTTACAGATTTTGCGCAATGTGTTGCAGCATCTGGTCGGCAGTGGAGATCACTTTGGAGTTCATTTCATAAGCGCGCTGCGTGGTGATCATATTGACCATCTCCTCAACGGTGCTTACGTTCGACGCTTCCAGGGTGTTCTGCTGGGTAGTACCGAAGCCATTCAAGCCAGGCGTACCTACTTGTGGCGCACCACTGGACGCGGTTTCCAGAAACAAGTTGCCACCTTGCGATTGTAGACCGGCAGGGTTAATGAAATCAGCGGTCTGCACGTTGCCGATGATCTGCGGCGTAGCAGTAGCACCGGCCAAGGTGATTGACACCGTTCCGTCTTGGCCGACAGTGAACGTCTGGGCTTGCTGTGGCACGACGATGGCCGGCTCTAAGGCAAAGCCGTTAGCCGTCACAATCTGACCGTTGGTATCCAAATGGAACGAACCGTCACGTGTGTAGGCAACCGTGCCGCTAGGCTGGCGAATCTGGAAAAAGCCGCGACCGTTGATGGCCAAGTCGAGTGGCTGATCGGTGGTTTGCAAACTGCCGGCGCTAAAGTTCTTTTGCGTACCGACGATACGTACACCCGTACCCAGCTGGAGGCCGGAAGGCAACGCGCTGTCCTGCGTCGACTGGGCGCCCGGTTGCCGCTTGATCTGATACAGCAAGTCTTGAAACTCAGCCCGATCACGCTTGAAACCGGTGGTCGATACGTTTGCCAAGTTGTTGGAAATGGTCGTCAGGTTGATGTCCTGAGCGGCTAGACCGGTTTTGCTGACGTAAAGTGCCGGAAGCATTATTTCTCTCCTCAAGCGCCTGGTAATCGGCGCAAGCTATCAATGGTTAGCTCTGCAAGACTCGCGCCGCCGACTCATCGTTGGTTTCGGCGGTTTTCATCATCTTGATGTGCAATTCGAATTGTCGTGCCAAGGCCAGCACCTGGGTCATTTCTTCCACGGCACTCACGTTGCTTGCGTGCAAGAACCCAGACTCGACTTGAATGGCGCCGTCTGCGGCGGCAACCTTGCCGTCTTTAGTATGAAGCAGGCCATCGGCGCCTTTTTCCATGTTGCCAAGGTCAGGCTTCACCAGCTTGATACGGTCTATCTGCGCCATCACCTTCGGACTTTCGCCCAGCGAGCGAATACTGATGGTGCCATCGGACCCCACTTCAATTTGCTGCTGGGGCGGCACGGCAATCGGCCCGCCATTGCCCATGACCGGCAAACCATTGCCAGTGCGCAGCACGCCTAGTGCGTCGACGTTCATGCTCGCGGTACTTGTATACGCTTCACCGCCGCCAGGAGTTTGCACCGCAATCCAGCCGCCGCCTTTGACGGCGATATCCAGATCACGACCGGTTTCCATCATGGCGCCTTCAGAAAAATCAGTACCTGGACGCTCGCTCAAGGCGTACGCTCGCGAAGGCATTACCTCCCCGTAAACCGGCATTGAACGCGCCTGTTCGAGGTCACGCTGAAAGCCGGTGGTAGTGATGTTCGCCAGGTTGTTGGCGTGAGCCTTCTGCGCTATAGCGTTTTCGGACGCTCCGCTCATGGCCACGTAAAGCAACTTATCCACAGTCTTCCTCCTCTGACAGACGCTTGCCGCCTGTAGCTGTTCTAATCACGCTGAAGCAATATTCGAACCAACTTGTCAGAACAGATACAAAGCATTGATTCATCGGTGGCAACCGGGGGCGACGCTTGTCGTCAGGTGTCAGTGAACGAATACACGTGGCGGTGGATTGCCGCATTTGGCCATCCAGTAAAAAAAACAGCGCCAAAAAAACCTCCTTCAAGTGTGTAAACACGACATTTTTCAGGACCGATCAAAAATCCCTACAGGGTTGGAGCGGCCTTGATGAACATCCAACGCCGGCACGGAGCGCTATCCTGGACAGCGGCCACACAAAACTGGACCTAGACCCTTATGCTCTGCAAAACCCAGGTTATTCATTCGTTACTGCTATGCCTGCTAATCGCGTCCAGCGCGGCCGGGGCTGCTCCCGCACCTTGGTATACATGGCAAGGTTCAACGCGAGTGGTTTGCACACAAAACAGCCCTGGACCCGGCTGGGTAAAACTGGGTGGTCCTTTCAAAAAATCCGACTGCAAGGCGTGAACAAAGCAGCACACCCGCTAGAAGCCCCGACGAATCGAGGCTTTTGCCACCTCCCCGCTTAAATGGCTTGTATTAAGGTCTGCATCAATGTCGCCTCGGTCGACAGCGCCTTGGAGTTAGCTTGGTAGGCGGTCTGCGCTTGAATCAACTCCACCAACTCATTAGTCAGCTTGACGTTGGAGCCTTCTAATGACCCAGAGACGATCCCGCCCAACCCTCCCAATCCAGGGGCGTCCATATTGGCTAAGCCAGAAGCACTGGTCTCCTTCCAGCGGGTATTATTATCAGGGACCAGTCCTTGCTCGTTGGCAAATGTGGCAAGCATCAGTTGGCCAATACTCTTGCTTTTACCATTATTGAAACTTGCCTGAATGACCCCATCAGCACCGATGCTGATTACCTCAAGCCGCCCCGCCGCATGGCCGTTCTGTTGCGCGGCAGTGCGGCCCGTCGTTGCGTTATGTTGGCTGATATTATTCAGATCGATAACGGTACCAGCCAAGCTGCCCTGAGCGCCGTTTGTTATCCATTTTTCGCTGCTTTTACCTGCATCAATCAACTTGGCGGGGAGCCAGCTGCTCAGCGTGACCCTGTTATTTTCCACACTCAATCCTTCCTGCGCAGTGATCGATCGAATACTGCCGTTGGAGTTGAAGCTTAGGTTCGCGGTCATTGGCACGTCCCGATCTGGCGATGCTGGGTTTCGCCCGTTGACCAATACATGCATCTTCCAACTGTTGGTATCGTCCTTCACGAAGTACTGCGTCAGTTCGTGCTGGTTACCCAAACTGTCAAAGATTGCCGTGGAAAAAGGCTTGCTGAACGTGGTGATGTCGGCCGCGTTGAATACCGGAGCGCGCCTATTCATCACCACTCCCTTATCATCGACCCCGCTGCCAGCTGCATCGTTGAGCGACAGCACTATTGGCCCATTATTAACGGCAGGACTAGCAGACCAAGTACCGTCAACCTGACGACTAGGCTTCCAGCCAGTCAACGGGAACTCTTTGTCGGAAGTTTTTTTGATCCAGTCGCCTTCGCTGACCAACGAAATACTGCCGTCAGGCTGTTTAGTGATCGTTGCCACCAGCGGTGAAGTTGTGGCGGGATCAATCGGGTGACGACCATTGATCAAGGTGTGCATCGTCCAACGATTCGCGTCGATTTTAACAAAATACTGTTTTAGTTCATGATCTGCCGGAGGGATTGCGGGCGTAGCCGGTATGCGTATCGTCTGATTGCCCTGAACATCCTCTCCTTTGACTTCAGCCTCCCCGGGGGCTCCGCCGTCCTGAATAGTTCTAGTCAGCACACTGGAATAAGTAGCAGGATCACTTGGATTAAAGGACGGCAATGCAGAAAGCGAGGGCAGCGACGCGTCCAGGTTAATAGTCTGGGCAATGGCGGTAGTTACTTTAGCGGGCATGTTACGGGTATCGATTTTCAAATCAGCACGAACACCATTAACAATGACGCCACTGTCATTAACACCGTAACCCTGCAAACGACTGCCTTCGTTGTCAACAATGTAATCGTCTGCGTCTTTGATAAACGCCCCAGCGCGAGTGTAACTTAATGCTCCATTGTCACTGACCACAAAAAACCCCTTACCCTGTATGCGCAAATCCAATACCCGTTCAGAACTTGAGCCCATTTCCCCTTGACTGAAATCCTGCGAAACATTCGCCAGCCGCACACCGTCGCCTATCGCACTACCGCTATGCCCCAACAGGGCGCCGGAATAGAGCGCAGAGAACTCGGCACGCGATGATTTAAAACCAAGGGTACCAACGTTAGCAATATTATTACTCGCCACTTCCAGTCTTTTATGGGCAGCGTGTAACCCATTCAGCGCAACATTGAATGACATAGAGACTCCCATACCGTCATTGACGGCATTATTGTTAAATGCGTTTTTTCGCAGTGTCTATCTGCGTTTTTTATTCTCGCATTAACTAAAGTAGGAAATTTCTATAAACATAGTAGGAAATGGCTGATTTATTTACTTGGAAACTCCAAAAAAAAAACATAAAAAAAGCCCCTTCGAAAAGAGGCTTTTTAGAGGTAAGTTTAACCAGTCTTAGCCGACCATTTGAATAGTGGTCTGCATAATAGCACTTTGAGTTGATATGGTTTTAGCGTTCGCTTGGTAATTACTTTGCTCACGAATCAAACTCACTAACTCACCAGTCAAGTCAACGTTAGAGTCTTCGAGCGCACTACCGACGATAGAACCCAACGTGCCTGATTCCGGAGCACCCGTGACGGGAACACCGGAGGCGAAAGCTTCTTTCCATCGGCTGCCGCCTACTGAAATCAACCCTTGAGCGTTAGCGAAGTTTGTGATCGATACTTGCCCAATGACTTTGGATTGGGAGTTGGTGTATGTGGCAAACAAAACGCCGGTCGAGTCCACTGACAAACCTGCCAATTGGCCGGTCGCATAACCGTCTTGGCTTTTAGTCGCTACACCGCTGACAGCGTTGGTCTGAGTAGTGGCCAACATATTAATTTTGATCCCGGCGGTATTGGCATTCGCGCCGTTGGCCGCCCATACAACGGGGGTGCCCGATTGCGAGGCGGGTACCCAGTTTTTGAGGGTAAATGTACCGTCCGCGTTAACAACAACATTAGGTGTTGAACTTGTAGATGCAGATGACTTCAACGAACCGTCGGAATTGAACACCAGTTGAGTTTGATCCGCCGTTGGCGGCGAAGTTGCTGGGTTAGCAGCATTTCGACCATCGACCAAGGTGTACATAGTCCAGGTGTTAGTGCCGGTTTTAGCAAAGTACTGGTCCAGTGAATGCTGATTACCCTGACTGTCAAAGACCGGCGTACTGATAGGAAGATTATAGGTAGCAATGTTGGCTGGATCGAATGGAGTAACGGTCGGAATAGTCGCGGTGGAATCCAGGTTTGATGCAATCGTGACCAGACCGCTAGGCTTTGGCGTCAGGTTAGATGAGTCTATAACAAGGTTTGTCGAAACCCCCGTCACCACCTTGCCGTTAGCGTCGACGCTGTAACCCTGCAACTTGTCGCCGCTGCTGCTGACGACATTGCCATCTTTATCCGGATAGAACGCTCCGTTACGAGTGTACAACTTCTGGCCGTTGTTACTGACCATGAAAAAGCCATTGCCTTGGATCGCTAAATCTAGGCTGCGGCCGGTACCGGTGGTCAAGTTACCCTGAGTAAACTGCTGCGACACTGTGGCGACCCTTACACCACTGCCAGTGTTGGTAGAGCCCGAAGCGCCACTGATCGCTGCCGAGTATTGGTCCTGAAATTCAGTGCGGGACGATTTGAAGCCCGTGGTCGCAACGTTGGCAATGTTGTTGCCCGTTACGTCGAGGCTTTTGTTTGCCGCATAGAGCCCACTGAGACCGATATTGAATGACATGTTTCGCTCCTTCGCCGTCTAGTCGGCTCTATATACCGATCGTTTTAACGTTGGACAGGCCGACGCTAGTGCCACCCGCCAAATTAAGTGTCATTTCCGCGCCAGCCAAGCCCATGGTCACACTGTTGACAGTGGCCGGTAGATAAGTGGTCAACGCGGTAGCCGTACCATCAGCCGTACCTGTGGCCACCACACTGTACTTCCCAGCAGGCGCCACGGAGCCATTACTGGCTTTGCCGTCCCACGTGAAACTGCTTGTGCCTGCCTGTTGGATACCAAGATCAATAGTGCTGACCAGGTTGCCTGAGGCATCGTTAATCTTGATAACCGTGGAGCTGGAAGCTGGTACCAAGACCGAGCCTGTCATCCCTTTGGTGGTATCGACCACCGCCGTACCGGTTGCCACGATTACTGACCTTCCTACCAGTGAAGACGCCTGTAGCGCCTGGGAAGACTGGTAAGTGGTAGCAATAGAGCCAACTGACGTGTTGAGATTCTGTGTCGCCTCCAGATTGCTAAACTGGGCTAGCTGGGACACGAACGCAGTGTTGTCCTGCGGGGTGAGCGGGTCTTGGTTTTTCAACTGGGTTACGAGCAGTTGTAAGAACGCATCTTTGCCCAGCGCCGAGGTAGGATTGGTAGTGGCCGAAGTTCCTGATGTTTTTGAAAGCTGGTCCAGGACCGATTGGCCGACGGCGGTAGTAGTTGTCATGAGCTGCGCCTCTTATCACTGACCGAGGGTCAGAACCTTCTGCATCATTGTTTTGGCGGTGTTCATCATGTCCGCGTTGATTTGAAACGAACGACTGGCAGAAATCATGTCAGCCATTTCTTGCACAACGTTGACGTTGGGGTAATAGACGTAGCCGTTTTTGTCGGCTGCCGGATGATTAGGCTCGTAACGCGCGTCGAGGTTACTCTGGTCCTGGACAATACCGGCGACCTGAACACCCTGCCCCGCTTGGTCCTGACTCCCGAATAACGAGCCACTGTCGCCATCGGCTTGACCCTCCATGACGGTTGCAAACACCGGATGACGGGCGCGATAGGTTTGACCGGCGCTCGACGAAACCGTTTCAGCATTGGCAATGTTACTGGCCACAGTGTTAAGCCGTGTGGTTTGCGCACTCATGCCGCTACCGGCAATGCTAAAAACGCTGGCAAGGGACATGAATTACTCTCCTCGCAGGGCTGACATAAGCCCTTTGAATTTGCTGTTGAGAAAGGTAAAGCTAGCCTGAAAGCCTACCGAGTTCTGCGCGTAGTTGGCCTGTTCAACCTGACCGTCAACGGTGTTCTGATCAAGCGAAGGTTGGCTAGGCGTGCGATATAACAAGGTTGCATCCATGCCGCCGGTACCGCCTGCCTCGATGTGTGCCGCATTGGTCGTATTCATTGCAAACGTACCGTTTTTGCTCTTATCGGCTTGCGCCGCGAGCACAGCCGCGAAGTCCAGGTCTCGCGCCTTGTAATTCGGCGTGTCGGCGTTAGCAATATTGTTGGCCAGCACTTCTGCACGCTGGGCGCGGAAGGCAAGAGCCTGCTCATGA
Organism: Pseudomonas sp. 10S5; assembly: GCF_035019745.1. Lineage (NCBI taxonomy): Bacteria > Pseudomonadati > Pseudomonadota > Gammaproteobacteria > Pseudomonadales > Pseudomonadaceae > Pseudomonas > Pseudomonas sp. 10S5. The sequence goes on along the minus strand of NZ_JASJVL010000001.1, from coordinate 155,784 downwards.
ATGCCTAGTGCTTTGTCGAAGCTGATGCTCATCTCGAGAAACCTTTAGCGGCTGACCTGTTTTCGTATCAGACACAAAGCAATCAACGTGCCAGTCTTTATATAGCCGTAACTCAAGGGGTTCAGCGATTTGCGCCGGATGGTAAGCCAAAATAGCGGCAACGGATTTCCGCTATCCGCCAGTAAAGCGGCAATTGCGACAGACACCGGTTGCCGCAGGCCTTGATCCCGATCAGTGCTGATTCGCTCATGATAATGGCCTCCGAAAACAAAACACCCTGCGAAAGCGTGGCTCTCGCAGGGTGCAGGGTGACCCTCTCTCTAATGCCCGGTCTTTCGATCAGGTTTTTTCACGCGCCAACCCTTACTTAGCTTGGTAAATAATCCCCGGACTGCATTGCACCATCTGGTAATGGTCCGGCAAACCGTTGAGCGCTTCAGAAGCGCCAAGGAATAGATAGCCGCCCGGCTTGAGCGTGCTATGAATACGCAACAGGATGTCTTTCTTCACTTCTGCCGAGAAGTAAATCAATACGTTTCGACAGAACACAACATCGAACTTACCCAAGCTGGCATAGCTGTCGAGCAAGTTAAATGAGCGAAACTCCACCCGATTTTTAATCGGCGCCTTGATCGCCCAACGCCCTGGTATCTTGACGTCGAAAAATCGTTGCAGTCGCTCAGGAGACAGCCCACGACCGATCGCCAAACTGTCGTATTCGCCCGACTTGCAGTTGGTAAGCATTGCTCCGGATAAGTCCGTGGCAACAATTTGTACGCCACTCTTAAGCTGGCCAATATTGGTTCTTTCGAATTCGTCTATCGACATTGAGAGCGAATACGGCTCCTGCCCAGAGGAGCATGCCGCCGACCAAATTCTCAGGCGCTGATTGGGACTGCCTTTTATCGCTTCTGGAAGCACTTTGTTTTTAAGCACTTCAAACGGATAGGTATCACGAAACCATAATGTTTCGTTGGTCGTCATGGCGTCCACCACCTGCTCTCGCAAACCGCTTCGCGGCTGTGTCTGAATCCGTTGAATCAGTTCACCCAAGGACTTAATGCCCTGCTGCTCCATCAGTTTGTTGAGACGGCTGGAAACCAAGTATTGCTTATTTTCACCCAGCAAGATGCCACAGGCTTTTTCCAGGAAGACCCGGAACTGTTCGAAATCCAAATTACCCGTAGACAAAGAAACCGCCTCTTAACTTGTATGTATCACCGGAGGCGCTGCCTCCGATAATTATTTCGCTGCGTTAATCCGGGCGACTACCCGGGATGCAAGATCATCAGGTCGGAACTTGGCGAGAAAATCGTCTGCACCGACTTTCTTAACCATCGCCTGATTGAAGACACCCGACAGGGAAGTATGCAGGATGATATGTAATTTTTGCATGCGCGGATCACTGCGAATTTCCGCGGTCAGGGTGTATCCGTCCATTTCAGGCATCTCAATGTCTGAAATCATCATCAAGAATTCTTCTTCGGGCTTCTTGCCCTCCTCAACCATCTTGCGCAGGTAATCCAACGCCTGCCGGCCATCGTTCAAGGCCACTACTTCGACGCCAACTGTTTGCAGACAGCGCGAAACTTGCTTGCGTGCGACCGACGAGTCATCCACCGTCAGGACCCTTAGCGTGACTGCTTTCGCCTGGGTCTCAACATCCACCACACCGACAGAAATGTGCTCGGAAGTAGGCGCTACCTCGGCAAGAATTTTCTCCACGTCAATGATTTCAACCAGTTGATTGTCGACCCGAGTCACCGCCGTCAAGTAATGATCGCGCCCAGTTCCCTTGGGTGGCGGATGAATCTCCTCCCAATTCATATTGACGATGCGCTCTACCGAATGCACCAGAAAACCCTGAATCTTGGTGTTGTATTCAGTAATGATCACGAACGTATTACTAACGTCTTTCAGCGCCTGCGCGCCGGTGGCCATCGCCAGATCAATGATCGGAATGGTCGCCCCACGAATATTTGCAACGCCGCGCACTACTGGATTGGACCTGGGCATGATGGTCAATTTGGGGCATTGCAGCACCTCTTTGACTTTGAACACGTTTATCCCATAGAGCTGTTGGCCGTTGAGCCGGAACAATAAAAGCTCAAGGCGGTTTTGCCCTACCAGTTGAGTGCGCTGGTTCACCGAATCCATTACACCAGCCATGCCGTACTCCTAGACCAAAAGCTTCGAACCGAATCGCACCTACACAAGGAAGCGGCACGGGGCTTGCTTTTTAACTGTTATGAATTCGAAAACGACATTTTCCCGACGCATGGCATCATTTCCCCGCAGCTTACACTGCGCGGTAGCTGCGCTGTGGTTTTTCAGCGTCTGTGAACCTGCGCAGGCCGTGCTTTTAAGCGTGCCTGATCAACTTATCGGCGTGACCCAGGGGTTTCTTGAATTCGCTGTCGAGGACTATCAAGCCACAACCCATTTACAAGGGCGCTATCAGATAGAGGTCAATACACTTGATCCACGTTTGACGCTACCCCAGTGTGACAAGGAATTGACAGCAAGCCTTGAGAGCCCTGCTCAACCCATAGGCCGCGTCACGGTAAAAGTTCGTTGCGAAGGGACGTTGCCGTGGACGGTGTACGTGCCTGCTCAGGTCCATTTGTTTCGCCAAGTCGTGATTGTTAAGCGCCCTCTCAAACGCTCCTCGATCATTGGCGAGGACGATGTTTACATGGCCGAACGGGACATCAGTCAAATGCCTCAGGGCTATATGACCTCAATTGATGACGCCATCGGCCAGAAAATGACCCGGCAAATGATCAACGATCAAATTCTTACGCCACTGCAACTTGAGCAAGCAGAGGTCATCCGCAAGGGCGATCAAGTGATCATTACCGCTAAAAGCGGCACACTCCAGGTACGTATGCCTGGCGAAGCGTTATCCGATGGAGCAATGAGCGAGCAGATCAGGGTACGGAACTTGAACTCACAACGCGTAATCAAAGCTCGGGTAACCGCACCGGGACAAGTTGAAGTCGCCTTGTGATTTGCTGGCGTGTTGGCGCAGAGTTTCCTAGACTGAATCCAATCTGAGGCGGCCGTCTCCCCCGGTTTATTAAAGCGCTAAAGTTATAGTGGGTTTGGCCGAAAACATGGCAAGCGTCCAAACACCTAGAGGTTTTTAAAAATGGTCATCGACTTTAGTCGTTTAAACAACACAGCTCCCGCTACGAGCAGTTCGCGCTCCGGCACCACTAAGGAGATCGGCACCACCGTTGCAGACTCCTCCAATGCGACGCCCAAGGCCAGTGCCGCCAGCCTGTCCAGCGGAGAGGCTGTACACCTGAGTGACGAGGCTCAGCGATTGCAATCCATTAGCGATAAAGTGCGTAGTCAACCCGTCGTCAATAGCGCCCGGGTCGCTGAGTTAAAGCAAGCCGTGGCCGACGGCAGTTACACCGTCAACAGCGGCCGCGTCGCCAGCAAACTGCTTAATTTCGAAGCCCAGCGCTAGCCAGAGGCTTGCGCCCGGGCTTTTGGACGCCTAAAACCCAGAGCCAGCCATGCACGACACTACTCTGTTGCAACTGATCAACGATGACTTGGCCCCCGCGCAACATTTGCTGGAGTTGCTAAAGTCCGAATCACTCGCCTTACATGGCCGAGACCTGATTTTGCTGGAGGAAATCCTCGCCCAAAAACAGGCGTTGGTGATCATGCTTGAGCAGCGCGGTCGCAAACGTAGCCAGATTTTGATCGACCTTAAATTGAGCCCCGACCGCGACGGACTAATTCAACTGGCGAGTCATTCGCCGGTAGGTGAAGCGCTCCTGGCACAGGGCGATCTGCTGGCGAGCCTCATGTCCGATTGCCGCACGTGCAACCAGCACAATGGTGTTTCGATCCAGTTGCAACAGGCAACCACCGCTAATCAGATGAAAATCCTGACGGGGGGAGAGGCTCCAACGCTGTATGACAATCGCGGGTCTACCTCTCGATTCACTAAGCCGCGCCCTCTTAGCCAGGCTTAAATTCCTGTATCAAGGCGTTAAACATGCTGGCAAAATGCTGGCAATTGCGAGCTGTAGTATTTTGCCTGGGATGAATGAACAGTGTTCAATGCCTCAAACGCGGAAGATGCTCCGCAAGCGCCAAAAGTCCTCACTACGCCGCTGGAAATCGCTGCCAATCTGCGCTTACTGCTGGACAGTCATGATCCGCTGATCATCACGTTTCATGAGCGCACCCAGCGTTTCCAAAGTTTTCTGATTGAAGTTGATCGCGACAGCAACCGTCTTGCTCTTGATGAAATGATCCCGCGCGACGGTGAGCGTTTTTTGACCAATGGCGAAGCGTACCGCGTGGAGGGCTTCCATGACGGCGTGCGCATCGCTTGGGAAAGTGTGGACGCTCTAACTATCGACGATGGGGAGCACCGTTGCTACCGAGGCACTCTGCCCAAAGAAGTGGTTTACCACCAACGCCGCAACGCGTTCCGTGCAGCGTTGAAGTTGGCTCAGTTGGTGAGTGTAGAAATCGGTGGCGAAAAGCTTTTGTCACCGATTAATGGAAAGCTGCTGGATATTTCCGCTACTGGGTGCAAGCTTCGTTTTGAAGGTGATATTTCTGATCGACTGCAATTAGGTCAGGTCTATGAGCGGTTTATTGCCGCCCTGCCGTTCGGCAAGATGACTGCGCCTGTGGAGTTGCGTTATCTACACTTCGAGGAGCGCATAGACGTGACGTTTGCCGGTATTCGCTTTCACAACATGAGCGGGCTGGTGCAACGTCAGGTTGAACGCTTCGTGTATCAATTGCAGCGCGAAGCACGGCGATTCGATAAAGACGACGATTTCTGATCAACAACTCGGTAACAAGTCTGGTGGCCCTGCGTTCCAATCCAACCGCGTGCATGGCCAGTGATTGAACTCGCCCTAACACTGTGCCTAAGCAGTGTTCAATTATAGGTGCCGCCATACCAAGGACCGGCCTATCGCGCCTACAGGTCGTGGGCTTACTGTCGACACAGCCTCTTTAAACAGTCTCGTTCTCTGGGTTTTCTGCCGGTTGCGGCTCACCCTCGACCGGCGCTTGCATCTGATCTTGAACCACTTGTTCATCCACCCGTGGGTCCAGTGCAACCACCAACGGTGAGCTGGACATACTGTCTGGCATGGCGACGTGGTGCAGCGGAGCATCTTCGACCTGGTGCAGATTGGTTACGGCCTTAGGTCGAATTCTCAATGCCAGCATCAGTGCGGCAAAACAAACGAAGGCGTACAGCATATTGCTGCCAAACATCTTCATCAGCACGCCCGCGACCAACGGACCGATGCTCGCGCCAATGCCGTAGGTCATTAGCAGCATCGCCGTCAACGAAACACGGCGCTCCCCTTCCACGTGATCGTTCGAAAACGCCACAGCCAAGGGATAAAGGCAAAACTGCATCAACGAGGCGAAAAAACCGACGACGAACAGGACTTCCAGAGGCACGTGGGGCATGATCGCCAACGGAAACGCAATCAACGCCAGCGCACCGGCAAAGGCACGAATTAATACAGCTCGATCGTAACGATCAGATAGGCGTCCCAATGGCCATTGAACTAACAGCCCGGCCAGAATACAGCTACCCATGAACAAACCCACGGTCTCGGTAGGTAGTCCCTGCCGGGAGGCGTATAACGGGGCCAAGCCGTAGAACGAACCAATAATTAACCCCGCCGCCAGCACTGTACTCAGCGACTGCGGCACACGCCTGAGGAAAAACCGAGGTTCCAGTGGCGCTGGATGCATGGGCGCCGGGTGGATACTACGGGTCATTGCCACCGGCACCAGGCACAGCGCGAAGCACAATGCGACCAACATCAGTAGCTCAGGCCCCAATGAGGGATGGATGACCAGAATCAACTGACCCAGAACCAGCCCCAGATACGATGCGATCATATAGCCACTGAACACGGCGCCGCGTTGTTTGGCTTGTGCCTGCTCGTTAAGCCAACTTTCGATCACCATGTATTGGCACATCATGCCCAAGCCGACGATCATCCGCAGGAACAACCAGGCCGGTAACCAGTCGATCAGCCCATGCCCCAATACGGCAGCGCTGACGATACCGGCACACGTCGCGTAGGCGCGAATATGCCCAACACGCCCAATCAGTCGGTGACCGATTTTTCCACCCAGTACCAGCCCAAAATAGTTGGCGGCCATCAGCCCACCCACCCAAAGACCGTCGACATTTTCTGCCCCCAGTCGTAGGGCGAGGTAGGTACTTAACAAACCAGAGCCGATTAGCATCATCAGCGAAGCGAAATAAAGCGCTCGAAAAGACTTCCAGATTTGGCGCATTGCGGTCCAGACGTTCCCTAAAAAATGAAGAGTTACCCCCGCGGGGCAACTCTAGAACAATAACCTTTAAGCTTGAGCGGCCAATATGCGCCGTTCCCAAGGCGTGATTTCGTCAAAGAAGCTAGTCAATTCCATACGCTTCGAAGCGACGTATCCATCAATGAACTCAGGGCCAAACAGTTCTTTCGCCAATTGGCTGCGTTTCAGACGCTCCAACGCGGCATGTAAGGTACATGGCAATGACAAGTTATCCGGCACTTCAATTTCACCTTGCATAAACGCTGTGGGTTGCAGCTCATGTTCAATGCCATAAAGACCCGCCGCAAGGCTCGCGGCAATGGCCAGATAAGGATTTGCGTCGGCGCCAGGGAGACGATTCTCTACCCTTCTGGCCACTGGCGCACTCGCTGGAATCCGCAAACCCGCTGCGCGGTTGTCGTAGGACCAACAAGCGTTGTTCGGCGAGGCATAGGGATGACACAAACGCTGATAAGAATTGACGTTGGGCGCAAATAACGCAGTGAAATCGCCCATAGCCGCTTGTTGACCGCCGATAAAATGCTGGAATACCGGTGTCTCGTTGCCTTGTCTGTCACTGAACACGTTGTCGCCTGAGTGCAGATCTACCACGCTTTGATGGATGTGCATCGAGCTGCCTGGGGTATGCGCCAACGGCTTGGCCATGCAGACCACAATCAGACCATGTTTAAGCGCGACCTCCTTGAGCAGGTGCTTGAACAGAAACGTCTGATCGGCCAGCAATAAAGGATCGCCGTGCAGCAGATTAATCTCGAATTGGCTGACGCCCATTTCATGCATGAACGTGTCGCGCGGCAAACCAAGTGCCGCCATGCACGCGTAGACCTCGGTAAAGAAGGGGCGCAAGCCGTTATTGGAACTGATGCTGAAGGCCGAATGACCGTCTTCCCGGCGACCATCTAACCCCGTCGGCGGCTGAAACGGCTGGGCGGGATCGGCATTGGGCGCGAAGACGAAGAACTCTAGCTCAGTTGCCACCACCGGCGCCAGACCGCGAGCGGCATACCGTGCGATCACCCTTTTTAACTGAACACGAGTCGAAAGGCTGGAGCCTCCACCGGCCAAGTCATCAGCGTCACAGATGGCAATGGCCCTGGGCTGCTCGCTCCATGGCAAGCGATGAACCTGGACCGGGTCTGCCACCAGCGCCAGATCACCGTCATCGCTGCCGTAAAACCGCGCCGGTGGATAACCGCCCATGATGCATTGCAACAAGACGCCGCGGGCCAATTGCAGACGCCGGCCTTCGAGAAATCCCTCGGCGGTCATGACCTTACCTCGGGGTACACCATTTAAGTCGGGCGTTACACATTCAATCTCATCAATGCCTGCCAATCGCTCCGCGAATGGACTGTGGTCATTAACTGTCATGATTCAAATCCTTGATAGCGACAAAAGCCGTTAAACGGCAACCTGTATAAAATACGCACCGCCCGTTCGACATTTCAAGCACGCTAAAGAAAAGTTTCAAACGGGCGTGCATCACTGGGCTATGTCAGCTGCGTATAAGATCGTTAATTGACCTATTGATCGACCAGCAGGAGTGAAGTATGGGTCGCCAACACGAACAACATGAAGGTTTTAAATCACTGGGTAAGAACGTGAAGATCTACCCCAGTGCGAAAATAATCGGCCGCGAATACATCAGCGTCGCAGACAACGTCATTATTGATGACTTTGTGTTTATCCATGCTACCGCGCCAATATTTATCGGCAGCTACATCCACATTGCGTCGTTCACCTCAATTACCGGAGGCGGCGTCATCGTCCTGGAAGATTTTTCGACACTCTCTTCAGGCGTGCGCATCTTTAGCGGCTCCGATGATTTTCACGGCGGCGGGATGACCAACTCCACGATTCCAGACAGATACCGCAGTGTCAGCCGAACCCATGTTCACGTCGGCCGTCACGTAATTATTGGTACCAATAGCGTTATTTTACCCAGTGTGAAATTGGCCGAGGGTGTGGCCGTCGGTGCCGGGGCCGTGGTTACCCGCTCACTTGACGCGTGGGGGGTATACGTAGGTTCACCAGCCCACAGGTTAAAGGACCGACCGTCGAAAATTATTCTCGATCATGAACAGGCATTAATAGACGAAGGACTGTTTACCCCGATGAGCGCATCGGTATTTGACAGATTTCTAGCGAGATCGGGTCGCTGAGCCGTTTTGGTCAGCGCCTTCTCATTTACGGATTGCAGCCGATTTTCGTGACTGATAGTGGTAACCGTGATGTCTGAGTACACTGGACGGTCACGTACTTAACGCCGACGCGTATGACGTTGAGCACGGCCGCATGCTTCAAACCCAAACGCTTCTCAGACCCCAAGCGATCCGATGAAAAAAATTCCAGTCAGCATCAGCGACATCGCCAAGCGGGTGAACATGACGCCGACCACGGTGTCACGGGCGTTGAACAAACCTGATCTGGTCAAGCCTGCCACCTTGGCCCGAATCCTTGCGGTGGCCCGAGAACTTGACTACGTGCCGAACGCGTTCGCTCGTGGACTCAAGAGTAGCCAAAGCCTGATCCTCGGAGTTATTACTGCGTCTGTAGATAACCCGTTTTACAGCGTGATGATCAAGGCAATTTCCCGAGAAGCGAAACAGCACGGCTACACCATCATGCTCGTGGACACCGATGGCTTGGATGAGCTGGAAACCAAAGCCGTGGAAACGCTGTTGAGCTACCGAGTGGCCGGGATCATCTTGTCTCCGGTCTCGGATGAACCAGAGTATCAACCGGACTATCTGGCGCGTTTGAGTTCAGGTGAGACACCGGTAGTGTTGCTCGACCGAGTGCTGCACAACACCATGTTCAGCCAGGTGGCCCTGGACAATTATCAAAGCGGCTTCAAGGGCGCACGCTACCTGCTTGAGCAAAACCCAAATATTGAACGCTTGCTGGTATTGACTGGCCCGGAGCACTCGCACATCACCGAACAACGTTTAAGCGGCTTTCGCGCGGGCCTTGAAGGTCACCGCAAACCAGTCCAGGTGGACGTTTACCCCGGTGATTACACTCTTGAGCCTTCCCACCACGCTACCCTCGCCTACTTGGCCCACAGCCGGCCAGATGCGATTTTTGGATTCAATCAGTTGATCACCTTGGGCGCCATGAGCGCATTGCGCGACATGGGTATCGCCCACGACAGCGTTTTGATCTGCGGCATTGACCGTCTGCCGTTCGCCGATATCTTCGGCGTACCGATTGCCTGTATTGCCCATGATGCCGAATTGGCGGGCACCAGCGCCGTGCGTCTGCTGCTCAAACGCATGCACCAGCCCCATGCACCACAGGAACAGGTAGTGATTGTGGGTAAACTTGAAACCGAGATTCAGCGGCTGGTGTAGCCGCCGTCAATGGCAAGGCTGACCCCGCTGATCATCGACGCGGCGTCGCTGAGCAAAAACAAAATCGGTCGCGCAACTTCCGCAGTTTCAGCGAAGCGTCCAAGGGGAATTGCCGCCAAGGCTGGATCGCGTTTTTCCGGGGCACTCCAGACCTGCTGTCCCATAGCCGTCAGGGTTACTGTCGGGTTGACACTGTTGACCCGAATTCCAAACCTGCCCCACTCCGCACATTGCACGCGAGTCATGGCATCCAGTGCCGCTTTTGACGCGCAATAACTCAGATGGTCATCCAGGGCCACCAGTGCCGCCTGGCTTGACACGTTGACGATGCTGCCAGCAATCCCTGCCGAAATCATGCTTTTAGCCACCCGGCCGGCAACGATAGCGGCAGCGCGAGCATTGACCGCCATCACGTGATCAAACGAATCTGCGCAAACTGAATCAGCCGCTTCAAGGCTGGCGATGCCGGCGCAATTGACCAACCCGTGCATCGCCGGATACCTGGCCAGCGCCACTTCCAGGGCCGCGCTGTCGGCGATGTCCAACCTCACGACATGGCAGCCCTGCGCTTGCAACTGCTCCAGCGCCCCAGGTTCGCGACCAATCGCGAATACTTCGGCACCCGCTACGAGAAGCTGCTGGACCACTTCCCAACCAATGCCACTGCTAGCACCTGTCACTAAAATGCGTCGATCACTAAAGTCGAAATGCAATCGATCCATGAGGTAGACCTCTGAGTGGTTTTACTGAGTACCCGATATACGTCCGATGGAGTATTGGCGATGCAATGATCTATATGGATCCTGCCAAAGGCTGCTATACAGCCAAAAATCTTAGCCTTCGGCAGCTCTTACAGAACATCAGCGTACCTGTGACACTCGGTTAAGCCTGTTGCAAACGGTGCATGATCGGTTTAAGAGCCGGGTATAGGTTCAGGTACTCGGCAAATGCAACATCATAGTGGGCGACATTTTCGGCCCCCGGTTCGGCACGAAGACGTAGCTCGATCCACCCTTCATCGACCTGTCGTTCGTCCACCAGACCGACGCTGTGCGCCGCCAACAAGGCTGCGCCCATTGCCGCTTCGACATCCTGAACGATGGTGTAAACCGGGTAATGGGTGATGTCGGCAATAATCTGCATCCACAGATTTGAGTGACTGGCGCCGCCCACCACTATCAATCGAGGGTCCAGGGAATGTGCGCCGCGTGCGCCGGCTTCGATGTTGTGCCGCAACGCGAAGCTGACCCCCTCCAGCACCGCTCGATACAGGTGAAAGCGGCTGTGATACAGGGTCAATCCGACGAAACTGCCGCTGGCCTTAGCGTCCCAAATCGGACTGCGCTCGCCCATTAAATACGGCAAGAACAGCAAGCCCTCGCTGCCCGCTGGAATCTTCTGCGCCAAGCGTTCGAGTACTAGGTGGCTGTCTTCCCCGGTGTCCCTGGCCTGTTGCTCTTCGACCTGACAAAACTGTTCACGAAACCAACTGATCGATGCCCCGGCGGTAATCGCGCCGCCGAAGATATACAAGTCCTTTTGACCGTTATAAACATGGGGCATGCTGACCAAGCCATGGCGCGCATCCACCCGCTGATTCAAATAGCCCCAGCACATGCTGGTGCCAATCATCGCCACATGGTTGCCCGGCTGCGTGACTCCAGCGGCAAAGGTCGCCATGGCCGCGTCGACGCCACCGGCCAACACCGGGGTCCCTGGCTGTAACCTCAAACGCTCAGCCCAACCGTCGAGCAATCCACCCACCGCCTCGCCGGAATACAGCAACCGCTCGGGCATCATTTCCGATGGGATGCCCAGCGCCGCGAGCATCTCCTCGGACCATCGACGCTCAGCAACGTCATAAACGCCGCCAATGTTGCCCGCCGAACTGTGGTCCACCGCGATCTCGCCGGTCAGGCAGTAGTTGATGTAACTGTTAGGCGGCAGCAGATAGCGGGCATTCGCCCACACCTCTGGCTGATGTTGCTTGAGCCAGAGAATCTTTGTGAAACCGTAATAACTGTCCACCGAATTACCGGTCACTTCATACAGCCGCTCAAGATCGACGTGTTGCCGAACCCACTCGACCTGCTCTTGCGCACGACGGTCCATCCAGATCAGGCATGGGTGCAAAGGTTCAATATCGGCGTCTACCGCAATCCCGGACCCGCCGTACAGGCTACTGATACACAGCGCTTTGATTTGCTCTTTAGGCACCCCGGCCATTTCCACGCACCGCGCAATGCAGGATTCCACCGCATTGAGCCAGACCTGCGGCCACTGTTCGGCCCAGCGTAAATTTGGCGTGTCGACCCGGTAGCCTTGGCTGTGTTGGGCAATGATCTTGCCCGTGCTGTCGACCAGCAGCGCCTTGGAGCTTTGCGTGCCGATGTCCACGCCGATCACATAGTTCATCATGGCGTTCGCGCTCTAGATTACAGGCTTTAACAGCACTTTGATCGACTTCACAGAGTCGGCCAGGGCGAAGGCTTCGGCGTAGTCATCTAGGCCGAAGTCGTGGGTAACGATGCCTTTGGAAGTGATCAAACCGCGCTCGAACAAGTCGATGGCAATCGGGTAGCAATACGGACCCAAATGCGCGCCACGGACGTCGAGTTCCTTGCGGTCGCCGATGATCGACCAGTCAGCGCTGGTCTCAGCACCAAACACGCTGAACTCAACGAAGCGCCCGAGTTTGCGGATCAGCTCCAGGCCTTGGGTGACGCCCGCAGGTACACCGGTGGTTTCGATGTACACGTCACAACCGTAGTTGTCGGTGAGGCTGTTGATAACCGCCCGGGCGTTGTCCCGGGACGGGTTGATTACGACATCGGCACCGAGTTTCAGTGCCAGTTCCAAGCGCTCGTCGACCATGTCGATGACCACCAGCTTTTTCGGGGTTTTCAGCGCGGCGATCTGCACCATGCACAAGCCAAGGGTGCCTGCCCCAGCGATGACCAGCACGTCGTCGAGTTGAATGTCACCCCGGTTAACCGTGTGAATCGCGCACGACATTGGCTCGATCAGAGCAGAGTCTTCCAAGCTCACCGATTCAGGAATCTTGTGCACGATGGCAGTCTTTGGAATGCGCATATACTGCGCCATGCCGCCCTCAGCCACCTCACGCTGGAAGCCGAAGATGTTGTGCACTTCGCACATCCAATACTTACCGGACTTGCAAAAGCGGCACTTATCGCATGGCACTATCTGTTCAGCGATCACCTTGTCGCCCACCTGCACGCCGAAGAGTTCTTCAGCACCTTCGCCCGCTTCTACTACGTAGCCAAAAAACTCATGGCCCGGCACCACAGGTGCCTTGACCCACGGATTTTCACCGCCCCAAAACATCGCCGCACCTGAATGGCATTTGCAGTCGCTGGCGCAAATCCCGCAGGCGGCGATGCGAATCACCAATTCGTTAATCCGCGCTTGGGGCTTGGCAATTTGCTCCAGACGATAGTCCTTGGGACCGTGGCAGACGACAGCTTGCATGGCATGTTCAGTTTTTTCGTTCATGAGGTTTCTACCTATATCAGCGCGAAGTTGCTAAAAAGTGTTCTGTTGGGAGTTTCTGGAGCCAATGCGCTGGCGAGGCGGCTTTCAGGTAAGCCACATCGACATTCTCGCCAACACGTTGGCGCCTACAATTTGTGTTCTATTTATTTATGCCGTTGGCGGCTGATATAGATTGCCAACAAGATAATTGCGCCCTTGATCACACTCTGGACGTAGGGTGAAACGCCTAACATGTTCAGGCCGTTATTGAGGACGCCCAGCAATAGCGCACCCACCAAAGTGCCGAGAATCACCCCGCGCCCACCGGCGATGGAGGCGCCGCCAAGAACCACGGCGGCAATCGCATCGAGTTCAAACGACACCCCGGCGTTGGGCTGGCCGCTCATTAGACGCGAGGTCAATACCAACCCCGCCACTGCGGCGGTCAGGCCACTGATGCCGTACACCAACAACTTGAAGCGCGCCGCCCGCACACCGGACAAACGCACCGCTTCTTCGTTGCCGCCAATCGCATAGATGTAGCGGCCAATCCGGGTGTGTTGCAGCAGCACGTAGGCCAACAGATAAGTTAGCAACATGATTAAAATCGGTACCTGGACGCCAAACAGACTCTCTCGACCGAAGAAGCCAAACCAGTCTGGCAGGCCGGAAATCGGGTAACCATCGGTGTACATCAAGCCCAATCCGCGTGCGATGCCCATGGTTGCCAAGGTCACAATGATCGGTGGCATTTGCAGGTAAGCGACGAATAAGCCGTTGCCTACTCCGAACGCGATGCCAAGGATTATTCCCGCACCGATGGCTAAAGTCGGTGGCACGCCAGCGGCCATCAGGCCAGCCGTCAAAGTACCGGACAAAGCCATGACCGGACCCACCGACAAGTCGATACCGCCAGTCAAAATCACACAGGTCATGCCCACGGCAATGATCGCGTTGATCGATACCTGACGACCAATATTCGCCAAGTTTGCCGCGGTGAGAAATTTGTCGCTGGCGAAGACCATCACAAGGGTCACGATCACCAGGCCTACAAACGGCAAAAATGCCGGTGAACGCATGGCCCTGGTTAGATTCAGACGCAGCCCCGCGCCACCTAGGGTATTAATGGACGTATTCACGTTGAGTGTTCCCCGTTGCATGACGCATGACCTCCTGCGGATTAACGTCGGACGATTCCAATACGCTGACAATTGCCCCTTTGTGAAACACTGCGACGCGGTCACACATACCAATGATTTCAGGCAGTTCCGAAGAAATCATGATGATTGCGAAACCTTTCTCGGTGAGCTTGCGCATCAGTGCGTAGATCTCGGCCTTGGCACCCACATCAATCCCACGGGTAGGTTCGTCAAACACCAGAATGTCGCAGTGATGGTTTATCCAGCGCGCAATTACGACCTTCTGTTGATTGCCGCCGCTGAGGTTGAACACCCGGCTTTCACAGCTGGGCGCCTTGATTGCCAACTGGCTCATCAGCCCTTGGGTGGTGTGGGTTTCTTTGCCGGTGTCCAGCAAGCCGCCACGGTTTTCGTACTTTTTCAGGTTATTCAGGGAGATGTTTTCGCGGATGCTGAAATCAACAATCAGCCCCTCGCTCTTGCGGCTTTCTGGCAGTAACCCGATACCCAACGCCAAGGCTTCGGCCGGGTCGCGCAATGCCACCGGCTGGCCGCGCAGCAACACACGTTTAACGACGATCGGGATCGCGCCTATGATTCCCAACGCCAGCTCGGTACGCCCCGACCCCACCAGCCCAGCGAAACCCAAAATCTCGCCCTGGTGCAAATCAAAGCGGTTATGCGGACCGCTGCGGGTCAGTTGAATATCCTCCACTTGCAACAACACCGGCCCCCGCGCGGTTTGCGATTTCGGCGGAAAACTGTTCTCCAGACGGCGACCGACCATCATTTCGACTAAATGATCAATGTCGCTATCAGCCACTTCGGTAACGCCAACGTTCTTACCGTCACGCAGCACACTGATGCGGTCACACACTTGGAAAATCTCTTCCAGATGGTGAGAGATAAATATCACCGCCACGCCCTGACGCTTGAGTTCACGCATGATGTCGAACAGCAACTCCGCTTCGCTGGGCGTCAGGGTGGCCGTGGGTTCGTCGAGCACCAATAACCGCGCATCAAGGTTCAGCGCCTTGGCGATTTCGACAAATTGCTGTTCGGCGACGCTTAGCGCTTTCACTGGGCAGTGCAGATTGATGGTAACCCCCAGGCGTTCGAACAACTCCCGAGCCTTCATCTCCATGTCATGTTTACGCAGCAGTCCGAAACGATTGACCCATTCGTGGCCGAGGAAAATATTTTCCACTGCATCCAGGTAAGGAATCAGACTGAACTCTTGAAAGACGATGCCGATACCAGCAGCAATAGCGTCGTTATAGGTCGCGAACTGCTGCGCCAGACCATCGATCAAAATGCTGCCTTCATCCTGGTGCTCGACGCCTACCAGAATCTTCATCAGGGTTGATTTACCGGCGCCGTTTTCGCCAAGCAAGGCGTGTATTTCTCCACGCTCGACTTGCAGATTTATAGCGCTAAGCGCTTGCACGCCGGGGTAGCGCTTACAGATATTTTCAAGTTTTAGCAGACTGCTCATGCTCAGGTGCTCCGCGCCAATCCTTCGAGGTCGTAAGGCCTTGCTCCGTGAACCGCCACGGAGCAGGCAACGCTTACCAGCTGAAGTCCTTTGCTTTGCTCTGGTCAATCAGCGCGATGTCCACCGGGATAGTGGCTGGCACCTGCGCGCCCCACTTTTTGGCCAAGGCGATACCTAACGCCAGACGCACTTGGTCACGAGGATATTGTGCTGAGGTCGCAATGAACTTGCTGCCCGGTTTGAGGATGGCCTTGATCGCTTCCGGCGCGCCGTCAACGCTCACCAGTTTGACGTCGAGCCCGCTCGCCTCAATGGCTGAAAGCGCGCCCAATGAGCCGGTATCATTGACGCTGAACAAGCCTTTCAGGCCAGGCTGCGCCT
This sequence comes from Pseudomonas sp. 10S5, assembly GCF_035019745.1. Taxonomy (NCBI): domain Bacteria; kingdom Pseudomonadati; phylum Pseudomonadota; class Gammaproteobacteria; order Pseudomonadales; family Pseudomonadaceae; genus Pseudomonas; species Pseudomonas sp. 10S5. Next base: position 139,570 of record NZ_JASJVL010000001.1, on the reverse strand, counting down.
GGAGCATGTTTTCAGTTACGGTCAGCGCCTGATCACGCTCTTGCTTGCCGTTTTGGATACTGACAATTTTGATTTTCGGGTGTTTGGACAGTGCGTCCTTACACCCCTTAACGCGGTCAAGAATCGGCACGACCGCAATGCCATCAAGAATACCGACATCACCGGCATCGCCGATGTGCTGGGCCAGGTATTCACAGGCCTGGTAGCCGGCATCAACGTTTTTTGAACCGACGAATGAATCCAGCGGGCCCTTCGCCTGAGCATCTACTGCAACGACTACAACCCCGGCTTTGTGGGCGGCTTCTACAGCCGATTGCACACCTACAGAGTCAGTCGGGTTGATCAGCAGAATATCGATGCCCTGTTGCAGCATGTCTTCGATATCGCTGACCTGTTTGGAGACATCATGACCGGCGTCGGTGACGATCAGCTGCGCACCAATGGTTTTGGTCGCGTCGGTCAACGCGTCCTTCATGGTGACGAAGTAGGGATTGTTAATTTCCTGGAAGGACACGCCGACTTTCAGGGGGCCAGTCTTGCTGTCGGCAAAAGCACCCGTGGCGATGCCACAGCTGATGCTTAACGCCAGTAAACACAGAGCTTTAGGGAGCTTTACCATGGACAATTTCCTTCTTGTTTTTATTTTTTTGCAAAATGTCATCGTTAACATTTTGAAATAAGGTAGCAAAGGAATTTAAGGTCAGCAAGGTAGAGAAGAGAGGTTTTGTTCGAAAAATAACGGAACCGGGTGAGGTTGCAGCGTGGATTTCAGGATTTTCAACGATTTAGTTTGTAGCGTTAGGGAGAAATATTTTGCGAAATCCGACAGACGCATACGAATGGTGAGCCGCAAAGAATTTATCGGATCGGTTGCGGCTCAGCGTAAAGACAATCGTGGAAAGACTTCGGCTCCGCACACACTAAAATTCTGATATTGCCTGAATTAGTGGACGCGATAACCCTGCGCACAACCTGACTTTCGGTTTCCGGGTTGCTGTCGCATAAATGGCAACCCGTTTAGCTACGCAAGACGGGATGCCCGGACGCATAACGACGTGCTCAATCGTTGATCAATTTACCTGTGCGAATGGGCTCACGCCCCGCCACTTTCGCCAGCCATAAACCTGGCTGTGTATAGCGACCGCGATCGATTGCAAACAGAACGCCGCTGGTACCGGCACAGACCGTTGTGGCGCAATCATTGAGAGGATCGACCACTTCGAACACGGCATCGCCACGTTCTACCCAGTCACCAGCTTCGCGCAGAAAACTGACAACGCCCGCGTGTGGCGGGAACAGGTATTCGGTGCCTTCGAACGGCATGCCTTCGCAGCATTCGCCGGGGGCTTCTGGCCACTGACCATCAATGAATCCATGTTCCGCGAGAAATCCTAGTATCGCTTCTGTATTGGCTTGAGCCTGATCCACACGAGTATCGCCCATGCTCCCCAGTTCCAAAGTAGTCGCCAGACACGCTAAGGGAATCTCGGCGTCAGGGAAGGCCTGGGTGAGGCGCAACCATGGAAGTGAGCAGGACTCGTCAAATGAGCTGCCTCCAGAATCTTCCGCCAATAGCGCCACTCGCGCCTTAAGTCGTGCGGCAAGGGATTGCCATTGCGGCCATTGTTGAGGCAGTGCGTAGATATGGATCGCGGCATCAAAATCGCAGTGCAGATCGAGCGTGATATCGGCATCACAGGCATGTCTTAGCAATAACCGGTGCATAGCCTCAAGCTGCGTCGCAGCGGCCGGTAAACTATCAAGCTCGTCGCGCATGGCTTGGCGGATCAACTCGACGTTAGCCTTGGCGTCGCTTCCAAGCTGATCACCGATCATCGCGCCGACCTGCTTACCAAGTTCGTGGAAACCTCGATTGAAATTTTTGCCGCTGGCCAGTTCGAATCGGCCCAAATGGCTGCCCTGCAGTTGCTGGTCGAGACCCATCGGGTTGGCCACTGGCACCAGTTCGATGATGCCCTTGAGCTGTCCTAGGCTTTCCAATTCGCCTAAGCGTTTCTTGAGCTCCCAAGCGGTACGCATGCCGGGTAACTCATCAGCATGCAAACTCGCTTGAATGTAAACCTTGCGCACTCCACTACCGTAACGGAATACGGTCAGGTTTCGTTGGGTACCTAGATTGCTCCAAGGTAACGAGTGATCAATACGTTGCATGTGAGAACTCCTGCGCAGACAAAACACGCGCAAAAAAAGTGGCATTCGCAGAGCGCTTTATGCGCAGCGAGTGCCACGATTTTCAATCGTTGAGGTTATTTGCCGTACACGTCAAACTTGAAATATTTATCCTGAACCTGTTTGTACTTGCCGTTGGCACGGATATCAGCGATGGCGTCGTTGAACTGCTTCTCAAGTGCGCTATCGCCTTTACGTACGGCAATACCAGCACCGCCGCCGAAGTATTTTGGATCGTTGAACTCTGGGCCGACAAATGCAAAGCCCTTACCGGCGTCGGTTTTAAGAAAACCGTCATCCAGGTTTACCGAATCTGCCATCAAAGCGTCCAGTCGACCAGAGACTATGTCCATGTTCGCTTCCTGCTGAGAACCGTAACGCACGACGGTAATACCGGCCGGCGCCAGCACTTCGGTGGCGAAGCGGTCATGGGTGCTCGCACGCAGTACCCCGACCTTCTTACCGTTAAGTTCGGTCAATGGGTCTTTGATGTTACTGCCTTGCTTCATTACGAAGCGCGCAGGCGTGTGGTAGTACTTATTGGTGAAGTCGACGGATTTTTTGCGCTCATCGGTAATGGTCATGGACGACACAATGGCGTCGATTTTCTTGACCTTAAGCGATGGAATCAGACCGTCAAACTCTTGCTCGACCCAGGTACATTTCACCTTCATCTGCTCGCAGAGCGCATCCCCAATATCGACGTCAAAACCGCTCAACTTACCGTCTGGGGTTTTGAACGAGAACGGCGGGTAAGCGGCTTCGATACCAATACGTAGGGGCTTTTCGTTCTCGGCTATTGCGGGCAGGGATAACATCGACAGCGCCAAGGCGCCGACCATTGCTAGCTTTTTCATCTATAACTCCTTCATTTGGGAGAATGTCGATTAGCAGGGATTAAGTGCTCGGCAGTCTAAGACTACGTCAGGTTTGGGAATTACCAAGTTGCGACAATAATTTACGAAATAGTCAGGACTCTGGCAGGTAATCGGTCGAGGGTTATCGCCTCAGCCCGAGGCATCGTAGGCTTGGGTTGTTGGTACCTGTGCGGGTTTCGAAGCCTGCGGTGGCGATTATAATTTTGATCCAGTCGGCACCGCTAATATGGCCAGTTAACAGTTTAAAAGGCACTGTCGTTGTACAGTGGGCCGCGTTCCACGGTTGCTTTCATTTGATACCAATAGCCAACAAGACGAGTACCAGTAATGCGATATAAATGCGTGCATGCAGCTCATCCGGGATTTTTCCTGCGTGAGGCATTGCAAGGCGAACCCCTATTAACGAGCCGACGGTCAACAAACAGAAAGCGGGGAGATAGATGTAGCCCAAAAAAACGTAGCTAAGCTGCTGCGTTTCCATTTGCCCCGTGATCACATACATCAAAGATCCAACAAGCGCTACGGGCATGCTCAGAGGATTAGCCAACGCCGATGATTGGGCCATGCTCAAACCCGTTCTGCGCAACATTGGAACGGTCATTACGCTACCACCTACACCCAGCAAAGTCGCAATTGTGCCAATGGTGATACCTTTAAAAGGTATCCCTCGCAGCGCTTTTTCTGTTTGATCCAAGCCAAGCAGAAAGCCTTTCCGGAAAAGGCAGTCAGTGATAGTCAACAGTAGGTAGACCACAAACGCCATACGAACACCGTCACTAGTCATAAAATTGGCCAGTACTGCCCCAGCCACTGCACCAGTTGCGATATAACCCGACAGCGGCCAGATGTAACCACGGGCCAATTTCTTAGCGTGGTGCTGCTTGAGCGTTGCCATTGACGCGCTAACCACCATGACTGCAGTCGAGGTGGCTACTGCTATTTGCATTGCAGAATCGTAGCCAAAATCACCTGGATTATGGCTGGAAATGAGTAAGTGATAGACCAGAGGAACTACAACAAAGCCGCCGCCAAACCCAAATAGCACGGTAGTAATTCCGGTCATGCAGCCAAACGTTGCCAATATCAAAAGGCTCATCCAATATCTTCCATTGCTCAATATTTTATTGAGCAGGCATCTTAAAGATGCGGCGCTTGAACGACTTCAGCGAACGAGCCAACTGTGTTTTCGTTTCAGCCAAAGCCTCATGGATCATTGACGATGCGTAATGCTTCAATCTCAATTCTGGACTCCACACTTCGTAGCGTTGTGGCAATTGGCACAGATTATGAGTATGGCCATCGCCTACCGATACACAGCCATCGGCGCTCACAATTACTCTATGGATCAAAGGGCGTTATGCAGGTGACTACCGCCCTGGGTACGTGGGTAGTGCCGCCCCAACGTGCCGTGTGGATACCACAGCAGATACCTCACGAAGTGCTATTTCTTGGCGTAACGACTCACAGCTTATACATCGAGCCTGAGGATTCGCCGGTCACAGGAGAAAGATGCCAAGTGATTGAGGTCAGTCAGTTGATGCGCAACTTGCTTCAGGAGGCAGTGGATTTGCCTTTGGAGTACGACGAGGACGGACGGGACGGCGCGATAATGAAGCTCCTGCTACACGAAATACAGCGTGCAAACGAGCTTCCTTTGCATATTCCTATGCCCATGCACGACCGCTTACTGGCAAGCTGTAAAACCTTTCTGATGAAGCCCGACGTCACCCTATCGGCCCAACAGTGGGCTGATTCTATATTCATCAGCGTGCAGACATTTAACCGTCTTTTCCAAGAACAAACCGGCCTGAGCTTTGGACAATGGCGCCAACGAGCTTGCGTGGTCTTAGCTCTTTCGCGGCTCGCCGATGGCAACAGTGTGACGTGTATTGCTCTGGAGATGGGTTATGAAAGTCCCGCTGCATTTGCAACCATGTTTCGCCGAGTACTGGGCTGCGCGCCTTCGACGTATCTCAATAGTTAGCCTTCCTTGCGAACTCGTCCGACGCATTAGCTAGACGAGGAATCACCTTCGCCGTGCTACAAGCAACCGAGATTGGAAAGCCTGTGTATGAGCAAATAGGCTGGATGGGGACCTCGGAAATGGCCAAACCCATCACTTGATAACGACTGCTTTCGGCCGATTCTGTTGAAAAAGTTGAAATTTAAGACTGAAAGACATTGAGGTTGGTCGTCTCTTCAGAACCCATTCGCCACGTTGTCAGCCATACTCCTGCGTCTCTTCGCTCCATTGAAAATCGCTGATAGGGAGGCTGTCGTTCTTGCGTTCGGTTTTGCCCCAAACGGGCACATGTAGCTGGATATTTTTTTCGTCCACCCTCCAGGCCAACATCGGTGCGGTTCAATAAGCGGTCTCGCCGAGTCGACCGGGCTTGATATCGAACTGCTCTTCGACACGCTCAATCATGGTCTTGGTGCTCTCGACCTCGGCTGTTCGATGAGCCGGGGTGATTTGCTGGGAAGTGATCTTCAATGTTGAACGAATAAAACAGCTGCTCCTGTCTACTCGACAATTGTCCCATCACGCTGTGAATCCTCCCGCCGGCCGATGACCGTATTTTGCCGCAGGCCAGCAGGATATCTACTTTTTCAACAGAATCGGCCGACTTCTGCCGGTCGCAGTCAGCATCGATAAGTAGCTCCAAGCCGGTCACGGCCAATGACACGGAGGTGTCTTCTAAGCGTACTTGGCAACTAGTGGAGACCATGGTTCTACTTTGACTAGTCTTTGACCTAGTCTCGATGATTAAGCCCCATAAAAGCGCGACAGTTTCGGGAGTCGATACTTCCTTGCTTATAAGGCCAGCACGCAAGCTGTTTCATACTGGGCGATTGCCGGACGATCGTTAGCTTTACTTTCTTTGAGAGCTCCTCTCGGGGGGAAAGATCAGAACCAGCGCCGAGGGTAACTACGTTGTCAGCTCCTCTAGGAATGAAGTTCTGATCATTGAAGACGGTTTGTCGAGCCGTGTTGGCTGGTAGATGTATGTCCAATGGTGCTTGAGGCTGCGAGGGCTTGATATCTTGCCTCGGCGACATTTCACTGGCGCGAATCAGCTCCCCTTCTCCCACGATTGGACTCATCAACCGTTTGTATGCCGAGTCGGTGCTCGGGGCTCGGCTTATCAACTGCAGTGCACCTATCGTGGCTATGCTTCCAACCACCAGACACATGCCCAGGTAAAAAACGCTACGTTTGTGATGTCTTCTGATGACTCGTTCGGAAGCATCGCTGATGTCAGCTTTCATCCATTCTCCGGTTCGCCTTTGAGGAGCGAAAAGCGTCCTTTTCCTACAGGCTTATCTCGCACGATGGCGGGCTTGAGGATGCAGCGGATTTCTCGAACGGATTAAAGCATATAAGAGCGATTCTAAACGACCCACTCTGGCCGACTTTTGCAGCTTGCGACGTGCCGGACTTGGCCAGAAACGGACGGAGACAACAGGCAGAGAACGATCGGGAGCGGAGGGTCGCTCCAAAAAAACAAGATGCACCGGTGCTTGGGAAAAAGACGAACGGGCTTCTCGCCCGCCCCGGCTTATTTTGACCGGCAGAAGTCGACCCAAAGCTGCCCTTGGCTGACTTACCCAATCACGACCTTACTGTCGGAGCAGACCGCCCCATTCACTTCAGGTTCTGCTCAATCCAAACGGCCATCGTCGTCAGGTCAATACCGTGTGCAGCGTTGAAGGTCTGACTCTTATCCCAAGCGACTCCTTTACCTTCAGCGAATACGGCTCGGTACTTGCTTAGCTGGTCATTCGGAGCAGCATTGAGATCGTCCTTCAATTTGGGAATGCTCCATTCGATGCGAGATACCGTTCGGTTGAGCGTTGCATCAACCACATCCGCCAACTGTGCGTAGGTCAGGGTGTCTCCGGCCACGAAGACCACCTGATTGGCGAGGCGCGGCTTGGCAAACACAATCTTCGCCGTCAGCATCCCTATATCTTCTGGCGTAGTAACGGTGACCTGAGTATCCCAGCTGCCTAGCGCATGAACAGTATTTTTTGCCAGATCAACCACGCCAAACGCGGGCTCGAATAAGAAGCTTGTAAACATCCCGGTGGAGATGATGATCCATTCGGTAGCGCGTTGCGCACGCAGTAGCTCACGGACTTCAAGTTGCTCATTAAATAAATCCTGCGCACTGCCTTTGCCAATCACGTCGTAGTCCACGCCAAATTGCCACGGCACATAGCGTTTTACGCTCGCCTGAAGCACTGCACGGGTGAGTTTCAGCTGGGTGCCGGCACCGGCTATGAAACCTACGCAACTGATGATCGTGTCGAATCGGGCGAAATGCTCGGCAAGTTCCTCAACTGAATCGTTAATGACGTCAGCCTGCAAAATGTCTATGCCTAGCCCACGGAGTTCTTCAATGGCGCGCGTTTTAGATGCGTCTTGAATCACCGCCACCGGTGGACGCAGAAGCACAGTAATACGAACGCCTGCATCCTTCTTGTTTAACGTAGTCCTAGCCAGCTCGCGTACCACGGACATGCCGAGTTCACCGGCCCCCAGCACCAGAATGTTGTCGGTTTCCACTGGTTTTGGCGTTTGCATAAATTTTCTCCAATGTGCTGATCAAGGTGAGTGAGAGTTATCCTGTCACCATTGGAGCCTGCCCATAAGTAGGTACACGAGTGATCCTGGGGGGCGAATGGATAACGAAGAAATCATTAGGCAGTCGCAAGCTGCGTGCGAAGCACTCAGCGCAGGAGATGATGGTCTGAAGCGGGAAGTTCTCACCCATGCTGGTAATCGTTGGTCGCTGGGAATCGTCCACACACTAGGGGTGGAGGGACGGCTGCGGCATGCGGAGATAGCCAGGCGCATGAGGGGCGTGACACAGCGGATGTTGACCCGCAGCTTGCGCCAGTTGGAAAGAGACGGCTTGGTTTTACGCCGGGATTACAACGAGGTGCCGCCACGTGTCGACTACGAATTATCCGAGCTGGGGCGGGGCCTACTAGCGCGGATGATTCCATTGTGGATGTGGGTGGCAGAGAATGCTGAAGGTTTTCGCGATGCTCGTATTCTCTACGACTCTGACATTTCGAGTGATACGAAGTGACCGCTTCTGGCCGATGGCTGCGCTTCCTAAATGAGCAGTCATCGGCGCTCTCGCCTCCAAATTTAGCAACTGGCCAGTCAGACCAGCCTTGCGCCGCCGTCGATATTCAAGGTGGCGCCATTCATAAAACCGTTACTCATCAGGAAAACAACGGCGGCGCCTGCTTCTGTTGCGCTGCCTAGTCGATGCAGCGGCAGCGACTGTTCCAGCGCCGCCACGAACGCATCACGCCCGTCGCCCAGTGCTTTGCTGAAAATGGGGGTGTTGATCGGACCGGGTGACAAGGTGTTGACCCGAATCGGCGCCAACTCGAGGGCGAGGCCCCGCGCCAGCGCTTCCATCGCGGCACACGCAGCCGACAACACAGCGGAGCCATTGGCATTGGGTCGCTCCGACAGCATCCCGGAGATAAAGGTGATGGAACCGTCTTTTGCCAGCCGTTCGCCAAGGGCTCGTATGGCATGCACCGAAGCCCACATACGCTCCTCAAATGCCCGGCGCAGGTGGTCAATCTCGGCATCCATTACCTTGCCCACCACACCCCCTACCCACCTCGTGACAACGTTGAGGCAACTTTGCATGCCCTCATCACTGAACGAGACATCTTTTGCGCCTATTCCTTTGCGAAAAACCTTCCCAAGGCAAAGACATCGCCCGCGTACTTGGCGCAACCAAGCGCGGCGACGGGTACCTGATCGGTGATTCGGTCTGCGTGACCTGGTGCATCGGACATTTATTGGAAACTGCGGCCCCTGAGGCCTACGACGCACGTTACAAATCCTGGTCTCTGGACCACTTGCCGATTATTCCTAGCGACTGGAGGGTCCAGGTCAAGCCTAGGACGGCCGCGCAATTCAAGGCCGTGAAAAAACTTTTGGGTGAAGCCAGGGAATTGGTGATTGCCACGGATGCTGATCGTGAAGGCGAGTTGATCGCCCGTGAAATCATAGATTACTGCGGGTATCGCGGACCGGTGCAACGTTTGTGGCTGTCTGCTCTGAACCCTGAATCAATTCGTAAGGCATTAGCTGATTTGAAGCCAGGCGAGGAGACCTTTTTGCTGTATCACGCGGCATTGGCTCGCTCTCGCGCAGATTGGTTGATCGGAATGAACCTGAGTCGCCTGTTTACGCTGATCGCCAGGAGAGGTGGTCATGATCAATTATTCACCGTCGGCAGAGTCCAGACGCCTACGTTGAGCCTGGTTGTGAACAGAGATCGGGCCATATCGGCGTTCGTAAAAAAGCCTTTCTGGGAGGTTGAAGTTCTGCTCTCTGCACAGGGCCAGGCGTTTAGTGCGAAGTGGAAAGCACCACGCGACTTGCTGGACTCCGAAGGCCGCTGTGTGGACCAGGCGCAAGCTCTTCAGGCGTCCCGCCGTATCGCCCAAGGCCAGGCCGTTGTCAGCAATATCGATGTTGAACGCATCACTGAACGACCCCCGTTGCCTTTCGATCTGGCGACGCTGCAAGAACTCTGCGACCGCCAATTGGGCATGGGGGTTGAGGAAACGTTGAACATTGCGCAGTCATTGTATGAAACTCACAAGGCAACACATTACCCGCGCACCGAATGCGCCTACCTTCCGGAAAGCATGCTTGAGGAAGTGCCAGCGGTTTTAGCTGCACTGGGTAAAACCGACCCGTCAATCATCCCGTTGCTACAGAAAATAAATGCTCAGCAGCGTTCACATTGTTGGGATGACAAGAAACTCGTAGGGCCGCATCACGGCATTATTCCGACCACTGAGCCTGCGGACATTTCAAGAATGTCGGACAAAGAATCCAAGGTGTATGACCTCATACGACGTCGGTATATCGCACAGTTCCTGTCCAACCATGAATATGACCGCGCCTCAGTATCACTCTTATGCTCGGACATGGAGCTGCGAGCGGTAGGCAAGCAGATCGCTGTGACAGGATGGAAAACCTTGTTTTCTGGGAATGCCTCAAGCGATGGGACCGATGAAGAAACTATCACCGAAAAAACCCAGCAACTGCCAGTTCTGCATGTGGGCCAAAGTTGTCGTGTCGATGCCGCAGAATTGAAATCGCTGATGACATCGCCGCCACGCCCCTACACAGAAGGTTCACTACTCAAAGCGATGAAGAATATTGCCGAACAAGTCGCAGACCCGCGACTCAAGGCCAAGCTGAAGGCCACCACCGGCATTGGTACTCAAGCCACTCGGGCGTCGATCATCAAGGGGCTGATGCAACGTGGATATATAGAGAAAAAACGGCGAACGTTGAGTCCTACGGCATCTGCTTTTGCCTTGATCGATGCCATCCCAGCCATCGTCAAAGACCCAGGCATGACCGCGATCTGGGAACAGGCCTCGGATGAGATTGAAGCTGGTCGAATGACTCTGGATAGCTTCCTCAACAGCCAAGGTCTATGGATCGGAAAACTGGTGGAACAATGCTCGACGGTCACCCTGCGCCTCGATCAACCACCAACACCGCCCTGCCGGCAATGCGGCTCAAGCATGATCAAAAGAAAAGGCAAAAAAGGACTGTTCCTGTCATGTACACACTACCCAGACTGCAAGGGGGTTTTAAGCATTGGTCCCACCAGCAAGCGGAGCGTTAATCCGAAATCCTACAAATAAATCCCACCTACTGTGTCGGCTGAAGGGAAAGAAAAACGGTATTCCAAGATTCATCGACGTATGAAAGAATCACCCGGCTCCTAATTTTCACCCGCTGGCTACTGGCGGTCATCAGTGGCGTTTGGGGCTCAACACTCCATACCCAAGCACGCTTTACCTCGGGAAGCGCGTGCAGGCTCTCCCTTCGTCTCCCTGTCTGTCCGGGCACGTTGCCGTCACGATCTCCATGCTCGGGATCCACAGGCGTAAAGAGTTCAAGGTCTACTCTCCCTCGGGTCGATGCGCGAAGCACGGCCCCTACTTCTCCTTTATAAGCGACTTTGAAGAGTGCCCTGACCTTCTGCGGTGCGGAATGTGAGGACACCCTTCCGAGGGGCTGATATTCGCTGCCGGTGCCCGCCGGTGAAAAAACGGGCTCCCTTTGTACGCGGATGCGTGCCAGCGAAATTCCGATTCCAGCCACGACAAGAATCGGGTGAGGTGTGAGCAATGACAGTCAATGCCAAGGGGCTGTCGATGCGATCGTTCATAGGTGGTTTTCTGTTCTTGAGCCGAGACGCTGATCTCGGCTTAATTTCCTTGGTCGTTACAACTACAGCGGTGGAATCGGGTAAAACTCAACAGTCACGTTCCCATCCCCATCATGAGTGATATCCAAAACCCTATTAAGCATGTCGTCGATGCTGGCCAAATCTTCCAGCACGATATCGAACAGATAAGTTTGTACCTTATAGGTCAATGGCTGTACTGAATTCAGACAGATCAGACCGGGGTGCACGTCCTGAAACAGATATAAGCCGCCAGGGCTGACGTAACCTTTTCCCCGAAAATCCCGAGAATTGGCCGTGACCAAAATAAAATCGTCATTGATCACGCACCTGACCAATTCTGGATCTTTTAAACCCAGCCAACCACGGTCTCTGACGCAGCTGCAATCCAGGCCAGCGTTGTACGCACGTTCGACCAACCTCGGACTCAGACACTCATCCAACAGGAGCCGATGAATCATTTGCCAATCTTAGTGGAAGCGATAACCCTCCGCACAGCCTTACCTTCGGCGGGCTTAGGAACTGAATAAATCTTTGGCCGCCCCCGACGCGGATGCGTCTTCACGTAGATCCGTGCGTCCTCGATAAGCTCAATCGTCAAGAACCCATAGTCCTCTTTAAGCGCCTCGAACGAAGTGCCTTCATCGATCGATGCAATAACGATATCTATCGGTACCCGTGACCCTTTGAAAACAGGGACGCCGCCCATGATGTCCGGGTCTGTAACGACAACAGACTCAGCCTCTCTCAAATGCTCAAGGCGCTCTCTCACGAAGTTCATATGTTTTTCAAAGCTGATTTCGAATAAATCGGTAGAGACACGCAGCGCTTGGGCATCAGGAAACAACTCCATCGTGACCATGCGCTCTGAGCTCGGGGAACTGAGCAATCGATCCGTAAACACCTGGAGAATTTCGACCCGGGTTTTTTTTGAAAATACGTCCTGTGCGGCCCTATTAAAGCTCATGAGTACCGCCGCCAATGGCGCGTAGAGTCGGTACCCCGTCAGCTTCTTTCGATAAACATAGAAAGCCGGCAGGATGTTTTCATCAACCGCTTTGTTGACCTCTTTCTCAGTCAAGCCGCTGAGATAGGCAACCTCGGCCGGCATCATTGACTCACGGACGACAGCGACCATGACGGACCCCTAATAATTATTCCTTAAGCTGGGGAGAATTATAGTCATACCACCGTTCAGCACAACCTAGAACCGACGATCTGTGCCTGCTCTCGCAATCCGTTACTCGTTAGGCTTGACAGGGCATAAGACTTTTTCCACTCTAGCCGCATGTCCGCTGACGTCGTCAGCAGCATGCTCAGGTAGCCAAGATCTTAAAGGCTACGGCGCGATACTCCGCGTTTGATCCCCCCAGAGATCGCCATCAGCATTCGTAATACACAGTATCCGCATCAGTGAATTGATTGATGACAGCACCTTATGTTTGAATTCTAAGGCGTTGGCAGATCGCGATGATCTTGCTCCTGCGTTGAGCAAGTTAGCCGACGCGCTTTCGTGAGTTAATGCTTTCATTGAACTACAGATTCTATGTGTTTATTAAAATAAAAAAGGAGCGCGAAATGGATGTTCCGCAGGATTTCAAACCGTTATTTAGAAGCAGCCCTTTTCTTGATCTTCTAGGCCCCTTCTATTATCGGGAAAATACTGAAGGTTTTACTATTGGGATTCGTGTACAGGAGAAACACGCCAATGCGCGTGGACTCGCCCACGGAGGCCTATTCATGGCACTGGCTGATGTCGCCCTAGGCTACAGCGCAGCTTTCTCGAAAGACCCACCTCTCAAACTTGTGACGACTGCACTGACAACGGATTTTGCCGGTTCCGCCAAGATAGGCGATTGGTTGGAAGCCGTGGTGGATATTCAAAAAACCGGAAGCCGATTGGTTTTTGCTAACAGTTATATTAGCGTTGGAGATGAACGAGTGGTCCGAGCCAGCGCTTCATTTCTAGTGGTTAGCTGAAGCGCGGACGGCGATTATTGATCGAGCTTGTCGATAAAGCTGTCGCGGGTTTCCCTAAGCGCCGTCGCGGACAATTCCATTAGCCCAGAAAACAATGCATCGGGATCCTCATGTACTCGCCCTTTCGGAACGCGCCAGGCTCGGTGCTGCGGGTGGTCTGTCCGGCGAATGAAATAGCCCTGCCGATCCAGAAGCAACCGATTGCTCCCCTCGATGTAAGTCAGCAGCAGGCCATAGTCATAGCCGTCATACACCACTCGTTTCAACAACGCGGGACGTCGTATTTTCATGACGTGGGACTTCTTACTGTGAGAGTTCAACGGAGGATGGTGGTTGGCGATCAGCAGGTAGGACTTTCAGAATGGGCGTCACGACTGCGCGATTTTTTGCTTTGCAGTGAGAGTGATTCCAGTGGAATCATGCTGACAGTTGGGCACTGGCATCAACGCCTTCTGACTCGGATAAGGCGTACTCTTTTGTGGTTCAGTGGTCCAGCCAACGACACGACAACTGCACCTCCGACAAGCCCGAAAGCGCTAAAAGCAAAACCTGCTAGCGACGGCCCTATCACCAATAGAGCGGCCATACCGATAAGCCCCAAGCACACTGACATCCACCCTGATAACGCTGTTAGATTCCAAGCGTTGCTCGTCACTGCAATTTCCTGTTGGTCGTTTTCGTTCATCGGGCTCTCACGTGCCAGCATTGATTTATATTTCGCAGGCTGAACGAGAAGTACAGGTTGGCGATTAGAGGGCAGCTTTCCAGGATCAGCTTCGCGAACAGTGCGATTTTTTTTACCGAAGAGGCTGATTCCAGTGGAATCATGATGGCTAACCACCACTATGATTCCACTGGAATCACCTTGTTCGTCAGCCATCATCCAAACTCAAACTTCTCTATCCGCAACGTTTTTTAAGCTAGCGTTGGTTTCGAGAACGAAGCTTCATACGCCCCAACAGTCTCCCGCATGAGGCGTTTTTTATGCCAACTTATTCTTCATGTTCCGCCGCCGCATGATCAGCCGCTGCGAGCACCACGCTTTCAATCCGGTGCGGCAAGATCCCGATGCGATTGGCCTGCACTTTCATTGCACTGTTCTCTTCCCCGTCGTCGTCCTCCCACTTGTCCATCACCATGCGTCCTTGCACCAGCACCCGGACGCCCTTCGCGTACAACTTCGAGTAACGCTCGGCATCCCGATGCCAAAGCTCGACGTTTGCCCAAAAACCACCTCGATCCTCGTATCCGCCGTCGCTCTTGGGTATCGAGTTGTCGAAGTAGACGTTCAGTCGCAGCAGGCGTCGGGGATCCTTGTTGCCGTTCGGGAACTCCTTGAACTCGGGCTTCGTACCAATGTTGCCTTCACCCAGAAATGTTGTGCCCATGGTCAGGCCTCCTTTGCATGGTTGTTATTGATGAGGTCGAGTCGTTGACGGTAGGCAGCTTCTGCTTGGCCCATCTTTTTCGAGCACTCCGTCGCTTGCCGGCAGATGCTGTGGGTCAGGCTGATTTGCATATTGATCGCGATCCGCTGCAGTTCTAGCGCGTACAAATCCGCGATCAAGCTGTCAGGGGTGCGTGGGTCGCCGAGAAGTTCGTCCCACAGATCGACCCCCATCTTGCTGCGATCCGTCCGGCTCCATCGCAGGAAGACAGTTCCTGATCCGGTGGACTGGCAGGTCAGTCGAATCGGCAGCAACGTGAAGGGATAACGCTCGGCCTGGGCGAGCACATCACCGACCGCAAGCCGGATCAGGTTGCCTCTCAACTGCCGACACAACAACGCAAATTGGCTCAGGTCCCCCTTACCCTTAAAAGGTTTTAAAAGCCCTTTAAGGAAGGATGCGTGTTCGAGGGTCGAGAAGGCAGTCTGTTGCAGCGGCAGGAAGGCTGCGTGTTTTGGCCCAGTTCTCGATTTTTGCGACATGTCGTTCGGCTCAGTCTTTTGAAATTCTGACATTGCCTCAGCCCTCCCCGACCTCGGATTCATCAGCGCCTGTTCGCTCTGACGCTTCAGCACTGTCGGAGACGGTTTCGATATCCCACTCGCCTGCTGCAGATTGAGCTTTGGCACGGACAATCACCGGTGCGAACTCAGACCGCCGCGTGCCTTCCAGAACATCCTGCGGCAGCTCTCCAAACGCCTCGCGAGCCTCCCGCGCCCTGGCGTTATTGGCCGCAAAGTCGTCTCGCGCAGCACCGGAATATTTGAAGCGCTGTGCCAAGCCAAAGAGGCTTCTCAGCACATGTGCGCCCTCGTTGAGCCAGACCTCCATATCCCGGCGGCCAATCAATGCCGTGTGATGGGCCAACAACAGACGGCGGGCAAGTTCATCGAACTGCGTCAGTAAATAGACGGCCATGAAGCCCAATTGGGCATTGATGAAGAGCGGCAGCTTTACCGGATGGACGCTGAGGTTGTCACCGATATTCAGGGTCGGTGGTAAGCCCGACATGACCTGATCCAGCTTTTCCTGGATCAGGTTCAGCTCCACTTTGCAGGTCGCGATTTTTTCTTCGACTTGGATGATCCACCAATCGGAGTAAGGATCATCAAGCTCGGCACCGCGCTTCATCTTGTTCATTATCCCGACGAAGCCGCTCAGCCCAATGATGCCGTTCTTACCATCCGAAGCAGTTCGCCCATGCCAAATCCGCGCGGCATGGTGAGTATGTAAAGTGAGGTCCATGACGCTACGGAGCGCGCCGAGGTTGAGCTGGATAGGTTCTGCCACGTTGAAGATCCTGATTGGCTTGGATGCAATCAGTGTCGCCAAGGGGTAGGAAGGTTGTCAGCGGCCAAACTGGATTGGGGTGCGTTCTTTTCGGAAGGGCATGGTGGGACCTGGTGATTCCAGTGGAATCATAGTGGCAGTTAGGCACCGTGATTCCAGTGGAATCACCATGGTGAGGATCGACAGATAATGGCCAACGCAGCCCTAGATGTGGCTACAAAGCCAGAGGCGAATCAGATTTCTGCTAGAGAATTAAAAGGCTCCTCCTCTAACAAAAAAACACTACCAGTCAATCACTACGAAGGATGCCTACAACCACCTTGCAAAACGCCGCCTCTGCCACACCACATCGCCATGCCATGCCATGCCATGCCATGCCAAAGAAAATAACTCAATCACCAAATACCGATCTTGTGCTCTCACCGAGCCCACTAGACATTCTCAGGGACTCTCCCGACTCCCCTGGGCCGCTTCTTCACAGCGCAGTAACGAGCAGCAACGGTCAAGCGAGGGGCTTTGTCCAAACTGGGAAACGTAAGCCCTCAGCTTTCTTGTCCGGCACGATGAACCCTAGGCTGTACCTAGCCCGTGTGATAGCGACGTACATCTTGTTCTGCGCCGTCTCGGCATCCTCTGGGAAAGGAGTCACGCCATCCAAGACGAAATGCATCTGGCTGTCCGCCGGCAGAATCAGCACGCGATCAAAACCCAATCCTTTGCTGCCGCCAAAGTTGTAGCAGCGAGCCTGAGCAGGAAGAATCTTTGTCCCAGACGCCACGTTCCAGCGCAATACCATAGGGTCATACGCCGCGATGTAATCGGTGGCGTCCGATTGCTTAACGATGAAAGCCCCAACGTGGTTGGTGAACTCAGGCGGGACATCGTCAACGGCTGATTCAGTCGGCTCGTAGGCGCCCTTATGCACCGCATCGGCGATCGTGCAGATCGCTTGGATGCTCCGCCAATTGAGCACGAGCGCTTCTTCTTTGAAACCCATGGACTTGAACGCTGCAATCTTCTCTGCGGCTGTTTGAGGCGCCTTGTGGCTAAACGTTGTCTCGTAAACAGTTTGTCGGAAGTCACCCACGCAGGTAATGGTTGACTTCATTGCCTTATTCAGAGCTTTGAGCACCTCGTAATCCCAACCAACCAGATCTTGCACCTCATCGAAGTACACTTGGCTGTAGATATCGCCGAGACGAACCGCTGCAGCATCCTTCGTGATCTTAGCGATCCGGGTCGCCAACTTCGCCAGAAAGCCTGTGTGGGCCTTCGTATTGCATTGAGTCAGGAAGTGGCTTTGATTGTAGCTCTTGTCTTCCAACTGCTCTTTGCGCCCAAGCAACATATAGGTTGATCCCGGCTTCAGATGAGGATTGCGTTCGTTGAAGAATATTCCGTCGATCCGCTGCGCAAACAGAAATTGCTGATAGGGCCTCACCATGTCTTCTAGGTAGAACGAGAACAGGCCTTTCACCACGAACCTATCACTGTTTTTACCAAAAGCAGTCAAGAATCGGCGCCGCAGTTCCTGCTGGTTGCTGGTGGTGTAGGTCACCACCAGAACCTTGCCCCCGCGTTCGATCTCTGCGATCGACTCGGTGATGATCTTGTGGGTCTTGCCTGACCCCGCGCCGGCTATGCACAATGTGTTAGACAAAGTTCAGTACCTCACCGAGGAAGGCGGGATACTTGAATGGCTCGGTGGTCTCAAACAATTTGATGGCCGAGTCGACTTTCTTCTTCCCCTTGCCATCGCCATCCGCGCTCTTGAACCAGTCAACGATAAAGGCACGCTTGTCATCGAATGTTGGCTCCGCGACAAGCAGGTTGTAGGTCGTGGTCGAGAGCACGATTTTCGCAAACGCCACAAGTTCCTTTTCCGACGTGGCATTCGCCGAGATCATGGCCGGCTCCAGCGAAAACTCATTATTATCCGCAGATGAGATCAGTTTGATATTCGGATACGCCGCATACTCTTTTTGCGCTGCGACGACATTCTTTGCGTAATTACCATCATTGTCCCGCAGAACATTTACTGCAGTGCCTATCTCTTTACCGATCTCGATGAATGTCTTGAAGCCCACACCACGCACTACGATGATGTCGATCCCATCCTGCTCAGGCAGACGATCTTTGTTGTTACCTTTGTAAATTTTCTTGAGAACCAACTCATCAGACGGCCCTTCGACCAACACCACCTTTTTGGACAGCGCCACGCGCAGAGTATCGTAGCCTGGTAGCCGCTTCAGCGTCTTCACCACTTCTTTGTCTAAGAGATGCAACCGCTTATATGAGTCATGAAGCAAGCAGATCTTGTCAATGCTCAACTTATTCAGCACATACGAACTGTGGGTAGTGAGGAACAACTGCTTGCCGTCGCGTTGATCTTCGATATCTTGTACAAGCCTGCTCAACTCGATGTGGGACAGGTGATTTTCTGGCTCTTCCATCATCACAAGGTCAATGTCTTTTGACTTGTTGTGGAGGGCCAATTTGATCTGCACCTTGCTCTGCTCACCCTTTCCAATCATGTGGAAAGGCACGGCATCCACCTCAAGCTGCAATCCATTCTGAAGTGCGCCGGCCGGCATCGTGTTAGCGGCGATGGTCAGTTTTTTGTCGGTGATTTTGTTATCGGAATCCAAGTCCTTGTTGACTGCCTTCACCTCGTCAGTACCGTTGAAGGACTGTAGAGTCTCACGGTAGTTGAGGCTCAGGCGGTACTCTTCGTCCTTTTTGAGGGCGGCATTCAGGACATTCGAGATGTACTGATTCTTGCCGAAGGTTGGATGGATGCGAGTCGGGTCGATGTAAAGCGCCCGAAATTTTTTTGTCATCGGTTTAATGACGTTCCAAGCAAAATCCATCCAATCGATTTTGTAGAACTCCACTGGGATGCTCGTTATCGGAGCTCCTGCGGCCACGTAATCCCGGTAGGCATCTGTGAAATCTGGATCGAAGCTCGCTCTGACCTGAACCCCCTGAGTATCTTTCATCAGACTGTTGTTCGTGCCTCGGTAATCAGGCACGTTCTTCATATACACCTCAATCACGAGGACTGGCAGGTTTGCAGGGGTTTTCGGGGAAGCGCGAAAGGCAGCGACTGCGTCGCTGTTGAATAGATCTGGGGAAAATTCATTGCCGAACGGTCGGCCGCGATACTGGAAGTTGAGCACGATTTCCAAGGCTTCCAGGATCGTGCTTTTACCAGCGTTGTTATCACCAACGAAGATATTTACATCTTCGTTGAACTCAAAAGTTTGATCTTTGAATTTTTTAAAATTGAGCAAACGAAGCGATTCTACGAGCACTTTTCAACTCCCTCTGAGGTGGCGGCGGCCAAGTAGCGTAAGGCCGATCATGGCGAAACGCTATCGCTTGATGCGCTCCTTGTCCAGTGCAGAACGAAGCAGCCTTGGCCGGGGTATGAAGCCTTTAGAGGAGTTGTGAACGGCAGCGTCAGCAGAAGTGAATTACCCTTGGTTCTCTGGGCGCTGTGACGGGCCACAATTGGTCGAACACGCCCCTCATTGCCCGACAGCTGTCGCCAACGTCCAAAAAAACAACTTGCTGTCTGTGAGAGGCCTTGCGTATGACTGCTTCACCGATAGCCGTCATTTAAGGGACGGCAGACTGCAAGCATAGATAAAATCGCCAGATCTTGACTGATTCCACTGGAATCATGCTGCCCAACTGCCACTATGATTCCACTGGAATCATCCAGCATCAACCACTCCCACCCACCACTGACTGACCTTCCTCCGCCCCCACTCCCCGCTTACCCATCATCGCCATAATCACCGCCAGTTCCTTATTCGCGACCGACCTACTGAGTTCAGTCGGCTGATGCTGCGTGGAAACCGATAACGATTTCTGCACAACCTGAGCTGCGACGGGCGCCGCAGGTGAATTTGAGGCCGAACGCCCCACCCGATCTGCCCCAACCTGACCAACCACATTAAATTCCCCATTCCGCGCCTTCTCGATCAACCCCAGCAAATACCCAAACGGATTGCGTATCTGTCCCTGCCCTGCCCGCACATCCCACTGATCTAGCACCGATTGCTGTACCTCAGCCGAAACTAACCCCAACCCAACCTGCACCTTCCGTTTCTGATCCGGCGCCAGGATTTCAAACGACACCGGCCACTTGATTACCGCTCCTGAGCTCGCACCCGGTACAGAGCTTTTACATACAGATGTATTTGTATAAGTACTTGTACTAGATGAGTTCGGATTCCGAACTCGGGGTGCGGAGCCCTGTTTTCGACTGGGTTCGGATTCCGAACTGTGGGCCGCATGATTCCGAACTGGGCTTTTTTTACTGAGTTCGGAATCACTTGGGCTGAGTTCGGATTCGTGCGGTGCATCTGAGGAAGGTGTTTCCTGTGTGGAAGCCTCCGCATGTGCCTTAGCCCATCCTTGGTTAGCTACCCGCAGCCCTAGCACCTCCAAGTGACTCGGAAGCGTTTGCTCTCTAAGGTGTGGATCCTGCATGAACTCCTCAAGAGTGTTGGCTGCCACCTGCCGGATAGATTTGTTCGCGTGGTTCTGTGATTTGCCGACCAATTGCAGATAGCTGCAATCCAAAAGCATGGCTTCCGAAATGCTAATGGGTTCGTCGTGAAGCAGGTAGATATTGCCTTTCATTTGCCCAGTGACTTCGTCACGGACTCGCCCTGCCAGGCTTAACCAGCGAGTCAGTCTGAGAGCGGTCAATGCCTTAGCGACGGTCTCGCGGGACGCAAGCTTGTAGGGCGACGAGGCCAGATAAGGTTGCAACTGCTCATAAGTTGGGAAAGACGTCAGGCCGTCGTCATTGAGCAATAACCGGAAAACGTGCCAGGCATTACGCTCCAGTGGCGTCAGCCGGTTATCCAGCAAAAGCCTTCGCGGGAAAGCCTCATGGGGGTTACCGGTGAATAGGATGCCGGTGTTTTCGGTATCGAGTATGGGCGCCAACGGTTGCGTGCCCGGACGATCGGTTTTCGGGATGCGGGTTTGCTCTCGACGCTGATCGCTCATAGAGCTGGACGCAGAATCCAGCAGCGCGTTCAGCGTATCGAGATTGCCCGGGGTGAACCTATCGGCAGCGCGGGGCATTAGATCAAGTCCTGTTCTATCCAGGACTGGATCGTCGTCCATACCATAGCCAGATTTAAACCAGGCAGCTTCTCTGTAACCTGTATCGCTACGTTCAAAAGGGCTCGGCTTTCACGGGGAGCATCGGGAAACCTCTTTATCGCATTTACCCAATGATCCCACAGCGCACGCTCCTGTTCCTGATTCACAGCGGGCCAACGCCCCCTGCGGTTTGGTAGGTCCAGGATGCTTCGACGTAAAGCCACCTCTTTGGCAGAAAGCCCAAACAGTTGATGGATCATGGATGAGCTTGCCCCTACCTTCAGGGCTCGCATGACCAACTGATCGTCTTCACAGCTCTTGGCCTGTACTAATAGGCGACGAACGATTACGCCGTCCACGACTACTTTGAACCAGGGCACAGGAGCATTGACCAACATGCTCATGCACTGCGGCTCGACAAGGTCCTTGAGGTCTTGCTCCGAAAAGCCCATGGCCAAGCAACTGCGCAACTGACCATTACGGATGTCGCTCAATATCTGAAAAGCAACCGCAAGGTTTAGTGGATGTGCCATGGATGTGTCTCCATTTCGGGGCGGATACTTATGGGGAGGCTCATAACGCTGCTTCCAGTTCAATTAGCCGTCGAGCGAGGCGGATGACACGAAAGATTTTCACCAGGGCCTGATCACTGAGACGGTCCGTGACGAAAGCATCGATGGATTCGCTTTTTGAGAGACCAAGTAACAATCGACCTATGTTGGCTGTGAAGTAGGGCGACGTCCCGCCAATTGCCTCTGATCGCCCGCTCAGGGCATCGAGCAACGTCATGGTCGTGGTAGATGACATATCTACTGCTTGGGTTTGCCCTTCTGTGCGATGCAGGTAAAACCCAGCTCCCAGATCGCTGGGAGAAATCTCTGCAGGACAACGTGTCTCTTCGATAACCTCGCACACCAAACCGAAGATCTGGTTTCGAAGCTCAGTAGGCTCGTCGATCTGCCGCTCGATGTACCAAAGATCGGAAATGGGATGCAAACCGCCAACTTGCACAGGGATTGAGTGCAGGCATGACGCGTCGAAGTCAGGAATTGGCTCGCCAGTAGCGTCAGCGAGCTGTTTTTTCATTGCTTGGACACGGGGAGTCAGGCCGGTGATGGGCTTGATGACATGCGCTTGGATCCTTTCCTGAAATTCCTCCTCTGCTGCATCGGGCGACATTTCGGGGTCGCTCACTGGCTTTTGATGTTTTCCGCCAGAGGCTGTGCTCGACGGTTGTGGAGGCGCTCCCACTGAATTCGGATTTTTTTCGCGCTCAATCTTCGGGGTTTCTGGAACCGGTTGAACGCCCCCAGCTGGAAAATCTACGAACGACTGACGTGG
Source organism: Pseudomonas sp. 10S5 (assembly GCF_035019745.1). Classification (NCBI taxonomy): domain Bacteria; kingdom Pseudomonadati; phylum Pseudomonadota; class Gammaproteobacteria; order Pseudomonadales; family Pseudomonadaceae; genus Pseudomonas; species Pseudomonas sp. 10S5. Next base: position 117,058 of record NZ_JASJVL010000001.1, on the reverse strand, counting down.
TGGTGTTTCGGGCTCTATAACTCGCTGCTGGAGATTGTTCGCATCAAGAATGTCCAACTTAAGCCAGTTATAGTCCTTGCCCAGAGGCTGCTCCATCTGGTGTATCAGTTCATCCTGAAACCGATCAAATTTGAATTCGCCGCCGTCATCAAAGCTCGCTAATACCTCAGAGAATAACGACTCAAAATCGATACGATTTGCGGCACTATCTGAGTACTTAGCCCAGCTCTTGGCTGCAGTCCTACGCAGATTTGTCAGTCGCTCGATTTGCGGCTTCCCCATTCCTGAATAGAGCAAATTCGGGATGGCCGGCAGCAGAAAATGCACGCAGTCTTGCATCTTACTGATGTGGGGTTGGGATACCGGATAGCCGTCAGCGGCAAGCCTTCGCGCTAGCTCTCTTTGCGAAATGGGCTCGGCGGCTTCCTGCTCATAAAGCGCTTTGGCGCGTTCAATGCTGAGCGCACGTTCGACGAAAGTCAGTTCTCCGTGCATATCGTTTTCGGCCAGATGTCCTGTCAACGCAACGATATCGCCACGTTCGGGCCATGGTCGAAACAGACACTGAATACGCAAAAACTGTTCATCGCGGGTCTCTCGCCACAGCTCATTAAGGATCGCAAGCCGGGTGTTACCGCCGTTGCGAATGATGAAAAACTCCTCGCCAGGCCGACGAGTGATCGGCGGCGGTGCATCCAGACCTCGGTTGAGAATCGAGGTTTTCAACTGGTCGAAAAGTGGATTGCGGTTGATGCGTGGATTGAACTCATACGGACGCAATTTATCCAGCGCGATCAACATCGGCGTGTCTGCCACGGGATCTGAAAGTTGAGGCACATGTGGGCCGTTATTCATGAAGGATCCTTGCAGCAGCTTTCCCTTTATCTCATCGCGACTCAGTGATTTGGCACTCATCAAGAACCTCCTTGGTTCGAGCGCCTAGCACCGTCGGTGTCGTTCTGAGGCAAGCTAACGAGGTCGGCAGATCGGTCGCCCGGACTGATAACGGTGAGTCGGTCGATCACCGCATTCGCTCGTCTCAGCTCTTCTTCAAGTTCGAAGCTGCGGAACAACCGATAAACGATTTCGCCGTTCATTGAGCGACTGGCCAACTTTGCTTCATTAGCAATCTGGGCGCGAAGCCCTATCTCCGAAAACCGAACAACGAACTTTTCTCTATCATTCCTGCGACTGGTCATTTCCGGCTCCTTCATCGGTGAACTCTTTTGGTTTTGCATTCATATCCAGCGATGGCTGTAGCTCATAGCGGAGGTCACCGACTTCTAATTTGACGATCTCTACTTCGGTCCATTGCTCAGTTCGACAGGCCAAGGCGTAAACAAACTTGCCTGTATTGGCAGCCCGCTTTTCAATCGAAAAACCACCGTGCAGTATTCGCTAGAGCTGTCATGCGAGCTGTTCATGACCGCCCTCCTCAACTGAATAACTGCCGCACTCTGGGCAAACCAAAATTTCTATTTCACCTTCAGTAGGATCGGGGCTGACAATTTCGCGAATGGCTTTGTGTATCGGGAAGTCAGCGGCGCAATCCGTGCAGATTCCTCTTAACAGAGGGGGCTGGTTCATTTGGCAGCTCCTTGCCAGTGCTTAGCGTCCAGATTGGCAAACCGAGTGTGTGCTGGGATAAACGCGGTGCGCACTACCCCGGTCGGCCCGTTGCGGTGTTTACCGATGATCAATTCGGCAATCCCTTGATCGACGGAGTCGGGGTGATACACCTCGTCGCGGTAGATAAACAGCGTCAGGTCGGCGTCCTGTTCCAGCGCGCCAGACTCGCGCAGGTCGCCGTTGTGCGGGCGTTTGTTGGGCCTGTTTTCCAACGATCGGTTGAGCTGTGAAAGCGCGACCACCGGGCAGTCAAACTCTTTGGCTAGGGCCTTGAGCCCTGCCGAAATGGCGGCGATTTCCAGATTCCGATTTTCTTTGCCTGGGCACTGCATCAGTTGCAGGTAATCGACCATGATCAAGCTTGGCTTGCCGTAGCGACGGGCGGCACGTCGGGCACGGGCACGAAGCGTCGCGGGGGTCAGATCGGAGCTGTCGTCCACCACCAGGCGTTCGCCGTAGGCATTGATTCTGGCTACTGCAGCCGTCAGCCGTGGCCAGTCTTCATCCTCGAGCTGGCCCCGCATCAGATTGGCCAAATCCAACTGCCCCAGGATAGCTAACATGCGATACATCAATGCTTGGGCGGGCATTTCCAGGCTGTAGATCTGCACAGACCCCGTCGGGCGCTTCTGCAACACCGCATCGACAAAATTCAGCGCAAGACTGGTTTTACCCATCGAAGGCCGCGCGGCGACGATGATCAAATCAGCGTCCTGAAAGCCTCCGGTTTTTTGGTCCAGATCCGCGAGACCGCTGGGGACACCGGTCACGCCATCGCCGTGATTGAAGTTGAAATCAACCTGCTCCAGCACCTTCATCAGCGCGTCGTTTACGTTGACGAAACTATTGGGCGCACGCCCTTGCCCCAGTGCAAAGAGCTTCTGCTCAAAGCTCTCCTGGATCTCCAGACTTTTTGCCTGATCTGATGACGCATTACGGCTACATTCATGGCCAAGCATGATCAGTTGACGCAGATGAGCGCGCTCTCGAACGATCTCCGCGTAGGCGCTGATGTTCGCTACCGAGGGGACATTTTTAGCCAGCTCTGCCAGATAAGCCAAGCCACCTGCCTCATCAATTTTGGCCAGAGATTCGGACACGGTTACGACGTCAAACGGCTTGGTTGCCGCAGCTAGCGTTTGTATAGCTTTGAAGATCAAACGGTGTTCGTGTTTGAAAAAGTCATCCGGACCAATGATGTCTGCGATTAACTCCCATGCTTCGTTGTCGAGCATCAACCCGCCAAGCACGCACTGCTCGGCCTCAATGGAATGAGGTGGCATCAAATCAAAAAGATTCATGAGGCCACCTCTTGGTCTGCTTTACGCCGAGGGTTGAGCGTTTGGTCGGTCAATAGGTCGAACTGCGCCTTCCACTCCGGAAATAACTCCAACGCCAGTGCCTTGATCACGTTGAACGCCGAAGGCGAACGGCGATTTAGTGGCTGGCGAAATTCAAGCCGGTGCGCCGGCACCCCTTCCGTGGCAGCCCGGCGAAAGCTGACTGCTGCCGGAAGCGTTGTCTGCAGCAGGTTGATCTGCGGATGATCCGCAAGGGTTTCGGTTAGTGATTGGTAGATCAAACTCGCATCGTTGGTGGCATCGAGTTTGTTGATCACGATGTTGAGCGGCGGCGTATAAACGCCCAGGACCGCAAGCGGCTCAAGGTCCTTAAGCAACTGCTGTGTTCCGCGATAGAACTCACGCGCAGCCAGCATGTCCGGGGTAATCGGCGAGATCGCCAAGTCGGAACAGAGCAACGCCATCTCCAGCACCACAAAGCGCGCACCTTGGGTGTCGATCAGGATCAAATCGAAGTCGTCCGCAAATGCCGTGACCAGATTTTTTAGACGCAGGCGTCCATCTGCAGCATGCAACAGCAGATTGCTGAGCTGGTTGTAAGGATCGTTTGAAACAATCAGCGAAAGGTTAGGGATGCAGGTCCGGGAAATGACCTGCTCTGGCCGGGTGTTGTTTTGTGCAATGAGTTGATACGTCCCGCCTGGCGCTTCGTGATCGATGCGATAGAACGAGGACAACGACGGTTGAGTGTCGAGATCGATCAGTAGAGTGCGGATATTAGCGTCGGCGCAGAACGCGCCTAGGTTTGCGGTCACCGTGGTTTTGCCAGGGCCGCCTTTGGTTGAAACGATTGATGCGATTTTCATGATGCTGGCCTCTAAATCAAGTTGATTAGAGGCAGCGCATTGCGTGTGTAAACTGAACAGAAAATACTGTTACCGGATGTGTTTCGAGACGTTGGAGCGGGATTTTGACGTGTCGGCTCAAATGATCAAAATCATTCGGTCCGGGAAACGTCCTACAACACCCCGCTCAACCCCTTGAAAAATCTGGCTCCACGACCTGGACTCGAACCAGGGACCCAATGATTAACAGTCATTTGCTCTACCAACTGAGCTATCGCGGAATGCGTCGTATGTTACTGATTGAAAAGGCGAAGTCAAGCTTTTCGTAAGCTTGCCTTAGGGCCTTACAATGGGAAATTAGCCTTGAGCGCCGCCAACCCACCTTGATACACACCGTCAAATATTTCAGCGGCTGCTTCGTCAGTAATGCTGGCAGCGGTGAAGGTGCCCGACCAGACAATTTTGGTCGCCTGCTTGCCTGGCACTTCGCTGACTTCTACTTTCGCCAAGTAATCGGTCACCGGAAATGGCCCCTGCTCGATGGAGTAGGTGTACGTCCGTGCGGCATTATCGAAGGTCTGAAGCCGCTCGACAATGACGGCGCCATCGTTGGTTTTCAAGTGACGAACGCGTCCACCCTCGCTCAATTCACATTCCACGATAAACGGCAGCCAATCCGGCAGCGAACCGAAGCCACCCATCAGTTGCCACACTTGGTCAGCAGTTGCCGACACTTCAATCGTTGCAGATGCCTTAGTCACGGTAGATCTCCAAAACTGAATTAAGAATTTAGAACCGCAATGTAAACCAGCCTTTGGACGACTTCATCCCTTTCCGTTGCGCTTAGCCGTTGATGGATCACGCCTCAATAACACTCAAGACCGAGCTTCGGCCAGGCGCGGCGCTCAAACCACCATCCCATCCCTCGCCACAATTACGTTTTCTGGCAACCGATTCCTGGCCTCCATCAACCACGCATCCAGGGTATGGCCGATGTGGGTCAGCACTGCCTGTCCAGGTTTCAAATCGGCAATGCATCCCAGCGCCACATTAAGGTCATTGTGATTACGCGGCGCCTGAGGTTGCGGCGGCATGGAGCAATCCAGCACTAATACATCCAACGCCGTTCCTTGTAGAAACGCCAAGGTCTCCTTGGGCAAACCCACCGTGTCCGTCAGGTAGGCAATCCGCCGTCCCCCACCTTCCAGCACATACCCCAAGGTCGGTTTCGAATGCACCAACGGCACCGCCGTTACACTCAACACCCCAAACTGACGGGTTTCGAAGGCACTGAACGGCTGGCTGAAATCCAGAATCCCCGGATGCTTATACAAATCAGCCAAGCCTTGCGCGTCAACGGGGCCATGCACCGGAATCACCCAGCCCTGCCCCCAACGCAAGTGCAACAATCCTTGCGCATGGTCGGCGTGGTAATGGGTTTGCAGAATGCCGTTGAAGCTGCGGGCTGGGAAACGTTCGGTCAAGTCAGTCAAGCCGGAGTCGATCAACCAGCGCTGATCCCCGCACTCGACCAACGCGCTACAGGGCCGGCGACGCAAGCGTTGATCAGCATGAGCCGCCGCACAGGCGGGGCAAGTGCACCCGTACACCGGGACTTGCCGAGCATCGGCGGTGCCCAGCAATGTCAGGCGCATGCAGGGTCTTTGCCGATTAACGTCATCAAGCGTGCAAGGGTGTGTTCAATAGGCCCGGAGTTGTCCAACAGCCACAGCCCGATGTTCTCGCTGGCCATTAGCGTTGCTGCGAAATCAGCGTTACGCACTAACCGCGCTTCAATCTCGGGCAGGGACTCACGGCCCCGAGCCAACAAGCGTTCACGCAAAATGTCTTGGTCTACTGTTAGCAGCAGCGCGAGCAAATCCGGGTAACGTTGCCGCGCTTGAGCCAAATGCGCACGCGAGCCATTAACGAGCACGTCCAGCCCTGAATCGAGCCAGGTGTTGATCTCGCTGGGAATTCCATAGTGCAGCCCGTTGGCCTGCCAGTTGAGGGCGAATTCGCCCTCAGCCTGCATGGCAATGAATTGATCGACGCTGACGGCTTGCGCCGCCTCGCCAACCGCTTCGGCCGAGCGCGTGATGACCCGGCGCACGATCCGGCAGCCCTGAGCGGACAACGGATCGCGCGCAGCATCCAGCAGGCTGTCTTTGCCCGAACCGGAAGGCCCGATGAGATAGATCAACCTGCCTGCCATCAAAACACCCTCTTCGCTTGTCGCCACACCTGTTGAATGACCGGTAATCCGTCCTGATTTTTTGCCTGAATCAGGTCAGCCTGTAACCCCACGCGGATCTCGCCGCGATCAACGAGCCCAGCCGCCTGAGCCGGGGCGCGACTGACCATGCCCACCGCTTGCGGCAACTCACAGGCATTGTCTTGCGCGGCTAATAAAAAGGCCGCCTGTAGCAGGCTGGCGGGATAGTAATCGCTGGACAGAATATCCAGTAATCCCTCTTTAGCAAGGTCGGCCGCCGCCACGTTACCCGAGTGAGAACCGCCGCGCACGATGTTCGGCGCCCCCATCAATACCCCCATGCTCAACCGGTGGCTGCCACGCGCGGCTTCCAAAGTGGTTGGGAACTCGGCGATGGTCATGCCGTATCCAGCCGACTCTTCGACGTGAGCCAAAGTCGCGTCGTCGTGACTGGCCACTGACAACCCGCGAGCCAAACAATCTTCAACAATGGCACGCCGATAACGGTCGCTGAACTCGCGAGAGTTCGCCGTCTGAAACACAATAAATTCGTCCATCTGCGTGGTGGTCAGCTGGTATTTACCCATGTAGTACTCGCGGTACTTGGATTCAAGGGCAAATTGGCGCTGGCCCGGCGAATGGTCCATCACCGACACCAATTGCACCAGCGGGTGTTCCACCAGGTCGCGAAACACGCTCAAGGTGTCCGGATGGCAGAGCTCGCAACGCAAATGCAGACGGTGATCGGCGCGAGTCAGGCCCGCTGCACTGGCGCTGGCAATCGCCTCCAACATCCCAGGCAATTTCTTCATGCGATTGCCCTTGGGATTGACGTCGCCGATAGACAGCGCGTCGAACACCGTAGTGATGCCTGCCGCAATGATTTGGGCGTCGTGACTCAGCACCGCCGAGGTTGAGGGCCAGTCCACACCGGGGCGCGGGGTCATGTGTTTTTCCAGATTATCGGTGTGCAGCTCAATCAAGCCTGGCAGCAGATAATCGCCCTGCATGTCCTGCGCCTGGGGCAAGCGACTGCGGCCCTCATCCACCTCGGCGATCATGCCATTGCGCACCACCACCGTTCCGTTGAACACCCGGTCGGCAGTGACCACTTGGGCATTGCTGAGGATCTGTTCAGTCAGCATGGCGCGGTTTCCTGGATGATCACGGCACTGGGGGTCATGTCGAGGTGACGGTCAGCCACCGCTTCACGGGCGGTACGGTCGTGGAATATGCCGATCAAAGCGGCGCCTGCCGCTTTGGCTTCCTGCATCAGTTCCAGCACCACCTGGCGATTTGTGTCGTCCAGCGATGCGGTGGGTTCATCCAACAGCATTACTGGCCACTCGACCATGAAGCCTCGGGCAATATTGATCCGCTGCTGCTCGCCCCCGGAAAACGTGCTGGGCGCCAATTGCCACAGGCGTTGCGGGATGTTCAACCGGGACAACAAATGCTCTGCCCGAGCCTTGGCTTTTTCCTTCGTCCAACCTCGGGCCAGCGCCGGTTCCATCACCACATCCAGACTGGCAACCCGTGGAATCACCCGCAGGAATTGGCTAACGTAACCCAAAGTTTGCTGGCGCACTGCCAATATCTCCCGCGGTTGGGCACCCACCAGTTCCAGCCATTCGCCCGCATGACACAGCCGAATGCTGCCGCCGGCGGGTAGATAATTGCCATACAGCGTGCGCAACAAGGTGCTTTTTCCAGCGCCAGATTGCCCGTGAAGTACCAAACATTCACCGGCACTGACGGTAAAGCTCAGGCCATCAAGAACATTGAGCACCACGCCGTTTTGCTGATGCAGCGTGAAGGTTTTTGAGAGGTCTCGGACCTCAATCAACGTGTTCATCAAGCTCACCTCGAAAAGACGGCGACGACTGAATGCTGACCAGTCGCCAGTTAAATTACGGTTGCAGCACCGACGACACCAGCAGCTGCGAATAAGGGTGCTGCGGATCGTCTAGGATCTGGTCTGTCAGACCCGATTCCACGACGCGTGAACGACGCATCACCATCAACCGATCCGCCAACAGTCGAGCCACCGCCAAATCGTGGGTGACGATCACCACAGCCAGATCCAACTCGCGCACCAGACCGCGCAATAGGTCGAGCAAACGCGCCTGCACCGACACATCAAGGCCGCCGGTTGGCTCATCCATGAACACCAGACGCGGACCAGAAACGAGATTGCGAGCGATCTGCAAGCGTTGTTGCATGCCGCCGGAAAAGGCCCGTGGCAGATCGTCAATGCGCAGAGGGTCAATTTCAACCTGGCTCAGCCAGTCGATTCCGGCCGCCCGCAGCTCGCCGTAGTTGCGAACGCCTTGGGCCATCAGGCGCTCACCAATGTTGGCGCCAGCCGAGACACCCATTCGCAGACCGTCACGCGGGCTTTGCTCGACAAAGCCCCATTCGGTGCGCAGCAACGTGCGGCGTTCGGCTTCGCTGGCGCTATAGAGGTCTAACCAGTCGCCTTCTTTGCGCCGATAAGCGATGGCGCCACTGTCTGGCGGGCAACGGCCGCTTAGCAACGACAACAAGGTCGATTTACCCGAGCCGGACTCGCCGACAATCCCCAACACTTCACCGGGATATAAGTCGAAATCAACACCCTGACAGCCCTTATCCGGGCCATACAAAAACGACAAACCACGGACTTTAAGCAGCGGTTGCGCACGGTCGGCCTGACGGTCGTGTTGAGGCATTTTCGCAGGGCTGTTCATCGGCCAGACTCCTGTTCACGGCTGCGTTGAGCGCAATAATCGGTGTCCGAACAGACGAAGCTTTGGGTGCCTGCGTCGTCGAGGATCAACTCATCGAGGTAGGAATCGCGGCTGCCGCAGATCGCGCAGCATTCATCCCATTTCTGTATTTCGAAAGGGTGGTCTTCGAAGTCCAGGCTCACCACGTTGGTGTATGGCGGGACAGCGTACAGGCGCTTTTCCCGCCCTGCACCGAACAGCATCAGTGCTGGACTCATGTGGAGCTTCGGGTTGTCGAATTTCGGAATCGGCGACGGGTCCATCACGTAGCGCTCATCGACCATCACCGGGTAGGCATAGCTGGTGGCGATATGGCCGAAGGTGGCGATGTCTTCGTACAGCTTTACGTGCATCACCCCATAATCGTTGAGTGCGTGCATCGTCCGGGTCTCGGTTTCCGATGGCTCGATAAAACGCAGCGGTTCCGGGATTGGCACTTGATACACCAGGATTTGATCGAGGTGCAGCGGCATTTCCGGAATTCGGTGACGTGTCTGAATCACCGTTGCTTCCTGCGTGCGCTCAGTGGTGGCAATTCCCGCTGTACGGGCAAAAAAACGCCGAATCGAGACCGCGTTAGTTGTGTCATCCGCCCCTTGGTCGATTACTTTAAGCACGTCATCGGTGTCAAGAATCGCTGCGGTCAATTGCATCCCGCCCGTGCCCCACCCATAAGGCAGCGGCATCTCACGGCCGCCAAATGGCACCTGATAACCCGGAATAGCTACGGCCTTGAGTAGCCCACGGCGGATCATGCGTTTGGTTTGCTCATCCAGGTAAGCAAAGTTGTAAGCCTCGTCCCGCGCCGGGCGGACGTCGGTATGGCTGCTCATCGCTGATTCTCCTGGACGCCGGTTTTGCCTACGGTGAGTGCAACTGCTGCAGGCTTGCGCAGTTTGCGGATCAGTTCGAGTTCGGATTGAAAGTCGACGTAATGCGGCAGTTTCAAGTGAGAGACAAAACCAGCCGCTTCGACGTTGTCGCAATGGCTAAGCACAAACTCCTCCTGCTGCGCCGGTGACTCTATTTCTTCGTTGAACTCTGCAGCGCGTAGCGAACGGTCCACCAGCGCCATCCCCATAGCCTTACGCTCGGCTTGGCCAAACGTCAGGCCATAACCGCGAGTGAATTGGGGCAACTCCGTGGCCGAACCGACAAACTGATTGACCATCTCGCACTCGGTGATTTCGATACTGCCGATGTTGATGGGAAAGCCCAACTCTTCAGGGTCTATCCAAACCTCGACCTCGCCGATGCGAATTTCTCCGGCGAATGGATGATTACGACCGTAACCACGTTGTGTGGAATAGCCCAGTGCCAACAAAAAACCTTCGTCACCACGGGCCAACGCCTGCAAGCGCTGGGCACGGCTGGACGGAAACTCCATAGGGTTACGGGTGATATCAGCAATCGCTTCGTCACTACCGGTTTCGTTCTTCACCAAGCCTTGGTTGGCCAGTAACCCCAGTACCCGTGGACAAGGGTCCAAACGTGCCCCGTCTTCCAGTTTTGGCCCCGGATGTTCACCTTCCGCCAATAAGGCAAAGTCGAGCAGACGATGGGTGTAATCAAAGGTTGGGCCGAGCAACTGTCCGCCTGGCACATCCTTGAAAGTTGCCGATAAACGACGGCTCAATTGCATGTCCGAGGTATCAATCGGCAGGCTGCCGGTGAAGCGTGGCAGCGTGGTTCGATAGGCGCGCAGCAGGAAGATCGCTTCAACCAGATCCCCGGCCGCCTGCTTGATCGCCAACGCCGCCAGTTGTTCGTCATAGAGCGAGCCTTCGCTCATGACCCGAGCAACGGCCAGAGGCAATTGCTGACGAATTTGTTCAACGGCCACTTCAGCAATCGAGGTGTCGCCCCGGCGTCTTTTTGCCAACAGACGATGGGCGTTGTCGATGGCCTGTTCGCCACCTTTGACGGCTACGTACATTAGGCAACCTCCCCGGTCACAGTATCGGTTTGCGCCACGCTGACACGGGTGCTTCGCGGCAGGCCAATAACGCTGTTGCCCGCGAGGAAGAACGCGTCCAATCCACGTGGGAAATCATTACGGGCGTCACGTTCGCCCCAGAAGCCGTCAGCCAATGGCAACGCCACTTGGTTTTCGCTTTGAATACCAGGGCCGCGCCAAGTCAGGTGGCGTCCGCCATCCAACTGTTGCAGCTGAATAAAAAGCGTGCAGGACTGATCCGGATAACGATCGTTGCCCAACTCAAAACCACGCAGGTCACCCAATTCGCTGTCGTCGAGCAAGGCAAAGCGCGCCTGCTCGCGGGTGCCGACAATCGGGCAGCCGCAGTGAAAGGTCAGGTTCGCGCGAATGATCGGGGTATCGAAAGCCGGGGCGAGCCATAACGGGGTGTCCACATCCAGCAATGCCAGGCACAGCGCGTAACTGGCCGGCGCCAGGCCTTCCAGCGGCGGAGCATTCATTGGCTGAACAACGCCGGGGCCGGCCAGGGCCTTGAGCGCTGAACGAAAACTGCGCACGGAGTCCAGCACGGAGTCGGCGAACGCCGGTTGCAATAGGGTTGCGTTCATCAGTCTTCTCCTCGCACCAGGGTGAAGAATTCAACCTTAGTGGCAGCGGTTTCGGCCTCTTTGGCGGCGCGGCGAGTGGCGTGCACTTTAGCCAGAGGTTCTATCAACTCACATAACCAGCGCGCCTGTTGCGAGCCCTGCAAATGCGCATCGGCCAGCGCGGCCAGTTCGGCATGTACCTTGTCGCGCCCTGCGACGTAGCTGAAACCGGTGCGGCCATCCGCTAGACGCACTACGCAACGGGTGACAGTCATCTCACCGACGTTGAATGGCGCACCCGTGCCGCCCATGCGACCACGGACCAGAGTCATACCAATTTCGGGAGCACGAATCAGTTGATATTCGGTGTCACGCAAGGCCGTTTCGTGAAGGTTTAAATCGACACGTTGGGCGTGGGCCAGCACGCTGATCCACTGTTGACGGGCAGTGGTCATGGCTAGAGGAGCGGGATTCATTTTCGACATCTCCATTTGGCTCTTCATTTGAACTCTTTATCAGGTCAAGACTTGATACTGAAAACGGTCTGAACGGCTGGTGGATTGTGAGAGCTCCACCGGCTGGCCGGAGTTATCACGGGAAAGGGTCAGGACGCTGAGCACCGGCAAGTGTCGAGGCATCAATAACAAACCCGCCTCTTCACGGCTCGGCAGGCGGGCGCCGATCAGACTGAAAGTACGGGTCAACGGTAGATCATGTTCAGCAAAAAATTTCCGTAGTGAACCGCCGCAGTAGGTTGCTAATAGATCACTGCGGCTGGCGCAATAACGGTGACGAATCAAGCTCACCGGCTGACCGTCGACCAAACGCAAGGTCTGCAGCTCGATGAGCGGTGCCTGATCAGCCAGTCCTAAATGCGTAACCTCATCGCGATTGGCCAGGCAGATCCGGCGCTGCAATAAACGCGCTTCGACGCCATGGCCCAAGGCGGAAACCGATTGGCTATAGGCGCTTTCGGCAGCCATTGGGTAAATCAATCGACGTTCCAACACCTGCGTACCTTTGCCTTGTTGCCGCAGCAAGCTGCCCTCCAACACCAATTCGTCAATGGCACGCCGTACGGTGTGGCGATTGACTGAAAAACGCGCAGCCAAGCGAATTTCTGCTGGCAGGTATTCCCCTGGCTGATAGTCGTCAAGTTCCCTGCGTAAGGTGTCCGCTAGCTCGCGGTAAACCGGTTCAACTCGTCTAGACAAGTGCATGATTAAAAAAAGCGCCGCCAGGCGCACCCTCTTCGTTAGATGAACTGTTTGCGCAGGCGCTGCGACAGGATGTCGATCACGCTTACCACGAGAATAATGATCAGCAACACAGCGCAAGTTTGGGTGAACTGAAATGAGCGAATGTTCTCCCAAAGAATCACGCCGATTCCCCCGGCCCCGACCATCCCCACCACCGTCGCCGAACGTACATTGGACTCGAAGCGATACAACGCGTATGAAATCCACAGTGGCAATACCTGCGGGATAACCCCATAGATGACTTCTTGCAACGCGCTGGCACCGGTAGCCCGCACACCTTCAACAGGGCCGGGATCGATGGCTTCAACCGCTTCAGCGAACAGCTTGGCAAGCACGCCGGTGGTACCGATCCACAACGCCAGCACACCCGCAAAGGGGCCAAGACCGACAGCCACTACGAACAACATGGCGAACACCATCTCATTGATTGATCGGAACGCGTCCATCACCCGGCGCACCGGCTGATGAACCCACCACGGCGTAATGTTCTCAGCGCAGAGAATGCCCAGCGGCACCGAGCAGATGATCGCCAGTACGGTGCCCCACACAGCGATTTGCACCGTAACCAGCATTTCCCTCAGGTAAGAACGCCATTCATGAAAGTCCGGCGGAAAAAAGTCGGCAGCGAACGTCGCCATGTTTCCGGAATCACGGTACAGCGCCAGCGGGTTCATTTCGGCGCCGTGCCAGGACCAAACCAACAAAGCGAGGACCAAGCCCCACCCTATGTAGCGCGACCAAGTGCGTTTGCCGACGGCGTCGACGTATGCGGCATGGGTAGTCATAAAAAGCTCTCGAACATTAAATATTCAAAGGCAGCGACACGCGACGCCTTCCCTGGCGGTCGGGTCAGCCGCAATTAACCGGCGCTTGCAGTGTTTTTCTTGTCGAGCTCAGTCATGCGCTGTTGCAATTTGGCCAAGCCGCTGTCGATGTCCTTCAAACGTTCAGTTTTTTCCTTGTCGTTCAGCGTGGTACTGGCGACGACTTCGTTGCGTTGTTTGAACAACTCAAGCTGACGAATCGGCAGCAGTTGGTCATCAGAAGACGGTAGGAACTTGCCCAACTGCATGTCTTTAAGAACCGCCTTCTCGTGATCGGTATCGCCATAGGTAGCGAAAAATTCACGGATTTTGGCTTTATCGGCATCAGGCAGACTTTTGCTCCAGACCATTGGATCGGCCGGAATCAAAGGTGATTTCCAGATCACTTTGAGCATCGCGGTCTTGTCCGGCTGCGTAACAGCCAGACGGTCCCAGCTTTCGGTGTTGAAGGTCGCGACATCCAGCTGGCCTTTAACCACGCTCAGGGCATTCACTTCGTGGCTTGAATTCAAGGTACGTTTAAACGCAGTGGCCGCATTCACATGGTTCTTGGCGAAGACGTAATAACCCGGGACCAAATAGCCTGAAGTCGAATTCGGATCGCCGTTACCAAAGGTCAGGTTTTTGGCATTTTTCAACATGTCTTCAACGGAATTTATCGGGCTGTCCTTTCGCACAATCAACAGGCTCCAGTAACCGGCGGCACCATTGGCAGCGGCGGTCTGGGCGAAGATTTCACCATTGGAACGATCGACAGCTTCCATCGCACCCTTATTGCCCAACCAGGCGATATCGACCTTATTAAAGCGCATACCCTGAATCAAACCGGCGTAGTCAGAAGCGAAGGTGGCGTTGACTTTCTGGCCGGTTTTTTTCGACATATCGTCGAGAAACGGTTGCCAGATGCTCTTGAGGTTGGTCGATGACTCGGTGGACATAAGGCCGAAATTGATGACTTTCTCTTCCGCCTGAGCAGTGCCCAGACAGAAGGTTGCCAACAAAGCGGTAAACGCGAAAACGCGACCGATACGATTCAACATGGGCAGGTTCCTGAGAGAGAAATAGTCAGTGGGATGGTTTGAACGGCAACATTTCCAAACCCCAATCAAGTTCGGGCAAGGACCAGCTGTGGCGATTTTTCGGCATTGCGCGCCTTGTCGGAGAACAACAGACTGGTGTCCAGGTCTGCGCCGTACAGGCCGTTGAGAAACTCGGTACTGAGGGCCTCGGCGGCGCCATCGAAATGGATTCGGCCACCTTTAAGTGCCACGGCGCGCTGGCAATAACGCACGGCGTAATCCACTTGATGCAAGGTGACAACCACAGTTTTGCCGTCGCGACGGTTGATGTCGGCGAGGATTTCCATGACGTTTCGGGCTGATTCGGGGTCCAGCGAGGCAATCGGTTCGTCGGCCAAAATAACTTCAGCACGCTGGGTCAGCGCCCGGGCGATTGCCACCCGTTGCTGCTGGCCGCCCGATAAGGTAGAGGCGCGCTGATCGGCAAAATCGGCTAAACCTACGCGGTCCAGAGACTCCATTGCCCGTTGTTTTTCCTCAGCGCTGAAAAGCCCTAGATTACCGCGCCAGCCGGGCATGCGACCCAGGCAGCCAAGCAACACGTTGTCCAATACGCTTAGACGATTAACCAGATTGAACTGCTGGAAGATGTAGCCAATATCAGAGCGCAGCCGACGGACATTACCGTTCAAGCGTCCGCATGCCTGCACTTCACGCCCCAAAACCTGAACGCTGCCGCCATTGTGTTTGTCACATCGGGCGAGCCCCGCCATGTGGCGCAATAGCGTGGACTTACCGGAACCAGAAGCACCGATCAGCGCGACCATTTCACCGGGTTGTATAGACAACGCAAGATCGATCAACGCGGTCTTGCGAGCAAAAGTCTTGTTCAGACGGTCGACATGGATAGCGGCTTTCATTGGCTTCTCTCTGTCCGGGTGAACAGCCTTTGCAGGACTGCGTTCGAGTGCGTCAGACATTAGAGAGCCTGTGTTTCAGTCCCATTAACTGAAAATGACAGTACGGTAACGGTTGGCTTACGGTTTGAGATTGGCCCCGATAACGGCGTGCTGAGCCCGTGACTGCCGATCAGCGTATGGTGCTGTAAGGCCCGGCGTACGGGCTTTTTGTCGGAATTGGAGAGTTAGCCACATGTACACCGCGCCGCGTTTCAATGTTCTGTTGGTTATGTTACTGGGTGTTTTCCCTTTGATCGCACAGGCCGTTTCCATGCACCAACCGCCTGCGCAGTCAGCCTCCGAACCGACGTTAGCGGATCGCGGTTCTGCTTATTATCGGTTCGAGCGATTGCACCTCGATTCTATTGACGGCAAACGCCGCTACCGCCTGGAGCTGGCCATCCCCCGACGCGCGCCACCGGCAGCGGGTTATCCGGTGGTCTATTTACTGGACGGCAATAACGTCATGGCTGAACTACGTGACGATTGGTTCAGCGAACTGGATGCGGGCAATCCGCCGCTGCTGGTGATGGTCGGGTATGACATTCAGGGACGCTATGACATGGACCTGCGAACCCGGGATTACACTGGGACCCGTTCGGCAGACTTTTTGAAAACCCTGATCACGCAAATCAAACCGCTGGTTGAAAAACAGCAATCTATCAATCACCTGCAGCAGATGCTGTGGGGGCATTCGTTTGGTGGATTGTTTGTGCTGTATGCGCTGTTTGAACAGCAGGGGGCGTTTCAAACCTGGTTTGCGGCCAGTCCTTCGCTCTGGTATCAACCGCAAACCTACGCTAAAGGTATCGGGTTTGCGGGGGTCGCCCAGGATTCAAAACAGCGGGTAGTGATAATGCGCGGTTCAAAAGAAGGGCGTCCGCCGGTGGCCTCGTTCGATGGCGGATCGTTGGAGCGAAGAAAAGCCATGGCAGCCGTGCCCGCAGACGCTAATCAACAGGTTGCTGAGCACTTGGCGACGTTGCCTGGGATGACAGCGAACTACAAAGAGTTTGAGGGGCTGGCCCATGGCCAAATGTTTAATGCCGCCCTTTATCCGGCACTCAGAATGGCGGCGGGGTTGAAATAGCTGTCTCGAACAAGTTCGGTCCCACTGATAAACCGCGATTCTTCGTGGTACCGAATTTATTCTGGAAGCCTTGCCCCTGACGCGAGCAAACGAAGCGGGCTATCAGATCCGAAATGTCCCGACCAAATGCTGCAACTTCGTTGCTTGCTGCTCCAAATCAGCGCACGCCTCCAGCGTCGATTTCAAGTTATCGACCCCGGCTTGATTCAGTGTGTTGATTTGGGAAATATCAATATTGATCGACTCCACTACGGCGGTCTGCTCTTCAGTCGCAGTCGCCACCGACTGGTTCATGCCGTCGATCTCACTAATGCGCCCCGTCACGCTGCTCAACCGGTCACCGGCTTGGTTGGCGATGGTAACGCTGGTTTCACTCTGACGCTGGCTTTCAGTCATAGTCACCACGGCCTGCCGTGCGCCGACTTGCAGCTCTTCAATCATCTTCTGCACTTGCTGCGCCGAATCTTGCGTACGGTGCGCCAAATTCCGCACTTCGTCAGCGACCACAGCAAATCCACGACCTGCTTCACCTGCCCTCGCCGCCTCGATGGCCGCGTTTAACGCCAGCAAATTAGTTTGCTGGGAGATGCTGGTGATCACCTCAAGAATCTGCCCGATGTTAACTGTCTTGTCGTTCAAGCTTTCGATGGTGTTGCAAGACTCGCTGATGTTGACTGACAGCAAGTTCATTGCCTGTATTGTCTGCTGCACTACCTTCTGACCGTCGCCAGCGAGCTGACTGGCGTCGCTGGAATGCTGAGAAGCCAAGGCTGCGTTTTGCGCAATTTCCTGCGCGGCGGCCCCTAGCTCGTTGATGGCGGCGGCAACACTGCTGGTTCGATTGGCTTGTTCGTCCGAGTTGACCATCGACGAGTTCGACGCACAGACCACGCGCGCAGCGACTTCACTGAGATGCGCAGCCGTACCCGCCACTTCTCGAATAGAACCATGGATGCGTCCGACAAAGTGGTTGAACGACTCCGCCAGCGCGCCGAACTCATCCTGAGCCTCGATGGCTAAACGTTTGGTCAAATCACCTTCTCCGTCTGCAATGTCGCGCATGGCGCGACCCATTTGATGCAACGGTTGCATCAGCACCCGGATCAAAAAGCCCAGCAATAACACCACCACAACCACAATGATGATCATTGCCGTCAGTGCGGAGGTGCGAAACTCACTGAGCATCGAATATGCGGCGTCTTGATCGAGCACCAGCGCTACATACCAGTTCGCCGACGACAGGCCCTCAACGTGGGTGAACGAGATAAATTCAGACTTGCCTTGCGCTGTGACCTCGACCACTCCCGGCGCGATTTTCGGGGTGCCGACGGGGTACGCATCGCTAAGATTCTTCAATACCAACTTGCTGTCGGGGTGAATCAATATCTTGCCGTCGCCACTGACGATGAAAGCATAACCATGACCGCCAAAGTTCAGGGCGTTGATAGTGCTACTGATGCTATCCAGCGCGATATCGGCGCCTGCTACACCGACGAACTGGTTGTCATGCTTGACCGGTAACGCCAAGGTGACGACCAACTTGCCAGAAGATGCCGCGATGTAGGGTTCGGTCACAATAGTGCTTTGAGCACTCACCGCCGCCTTATACCAACCGCGCTGGCGCGGATCGTAATCACTCGCGCGATTGCCCGCAGGAACTGAAAACATTACGCCGTCACTGGAACCGAAATAACTTAACTGGAAGTTGTCGGCATACGCAGGCAGACCCACCGCGCGCTGAAGAGTAGGCGTCGCAGTGCCATCGACGGCAATTTGTTGCGCCATGGATTGCAGCAGCTGGGTCCGGCTTTCCAGCCAAGTCTGAATGTTGTGGGTGGTTAGATTGCCCAGCTGTTGCAGTTCCAAAAACACATTGGCCTTCAGCGTTTCGCGTTGTCGGAAGTCGTTCACGACAATGAAAGCGGAAAAGGCGACCACGATAATTAACGTGGCGGCCAGCAGAATTTTCTTGCTGAAGCCCAAATTTTTGATCATACGAAACGTATCCGGCATAAAAGACAGCAATGGCGAGCGCACAAACCATGCGCACACGGAGATTGCGATGCAGCGTTGTACGGCTTTATGTCAACAAAAGGAAGAGTAATCGTCGTTCCCAAGAGGTTCATTCACAGAGGGTGCTTTGGCGCGACCAACACCGTCCTTGCAATCACTTCAAACGGATACGGTGCAGACCATGTGAAAGACGGTCGAGAGTGAATAATTCAATGCGCCACGTAGGATTTAGCACGCCTCAAACGTGCGGATCATTGGGCGGTTTGACGGCTGGAACTGCATATTGCGGTTTCAGCTTGCCGTCTTTGTCGAGCAACCAGGCGTCCAGGATTTGGCGCACCACGGGCCCCGCAACACGGCCCCCGGCCTCACCGTTTTCAATCATCACCGAGACCACTATTTTCGGTTTTTCAGCGGGGGCGAAACCGACGAACAAGGCATTGTCACGGTTACGTTCCAGAGTCTTCAAGCGGTTGTAACGCTCACCCTGTTTGATCGCAACCACTTGCGCTGTACCGCTTTTACCAGCAATTCGATATTGCACACCCACGGCCGCCGCACGGGCGATGCCTCGTGGATCGTGCATCACCATCTGCATACCGTGATTGACCTGCTCCCAATCGGCACTATTGTGCAGGACGATATTGGGCATCGGGTGCTCGTCAATCGGCATTACGCCGCCCACGGTTTTCGCCAAGTGCGGGCGGATCCATACGCCTTTGTTAGCGATGAGCGAGGTGGCCTGAGCCAATTGCAAAGGAGTGACCTGCATATAGCCCTGTCCGATACCAAGAATGACCGTTTCACCGGGAAACCAAACTTGTCGTCGAGTAGCCCGTTTCCATTCACGGGACGGCATCAAGCCCGGCGCTTCTTCGAACATGTCCAGTGAGACCTTCTGTCCAAGGCCAAACATTGTCATGTAGTCATGCATCCGATCGATGCCAAGCTTGTGAGCCAAGGTATAAAAGTAGGTGTCATTGGAGCGCATGATCGCCACATCCATATCCACCCAGCCATCCCCGCTGTGGTTCCAATTACGGTATTTATGGTCGTAATCCGGTAGCTGGAAATATCCGGGGTCAAACACTCGAGCCTGTGGCGTTATTACACCGCTATCGAGTCCGGCAATGGCCACCTCAGGTTTAATCGTCGAACCTGGGGCATACAAACCGCGCAGCACACGGTTGAACAACGGCCGGTCAACCGAATCGCGCAGCGCTGCGTATTCCTTGAAACTGATACCGGTGACGAACAGATTCGGATCGAAACTAGGCTTGCTGACCATCGCCAGCACCTCGCCGGTCTCAGGTTCCAGTGCCACCACCGATCCACGGCGATCGCCCAACGCCTCTTCGGCGGCTTCTTGCAAATGCACGTCCAGGCTCAAAACAATATTTTTGCCGGGGATCGGGTCCGTGTGTTTAAGCACGCGCAGCACCCGGCCTTGGGCATTGGTCTCGACTTCTTCATAGCCCACTCGCCCGTGCAGCTCAGACTCGTAGAATTTTTCAATACCGGTCTTACCGATGGATTGAGTGCCTCGGTATTCAACAGAATCCAGTTGTTTGGATTCTTTTTCGTTGATCCGGCCCACGTAACCAATCGAGTGGGCAAAATGCTCGCCAAACGGATAATGCCGAACGAACTGCGGCTCGACGTCTATACCTGGCAGCCGGAATTGGTTGACGGCAACTAACGCTATTTGCTCTTCGGTCAACTCATACAGCAGTGTCACCGGATCAAAATGGTGGCGCGCCTGCTTCAGGTCTTTGTCGAACAGAATGCGGTCTTCTTCCGGCAAGCTGAGAATACTGATCAGCGAGTCCAATACCTGACTCCAATCCCCGGAACGCTCACGGGTCATGATCAGGTTGAAACTCGGTCGGTTGTCGGCCAGCACAGTACCGTTACGGTCGTAGATGACGCCCCGCTCTGGGGTGATCGGCAGCACATGAACCCGGTTGTTTTCGGAAATGGTTGAGTGGTAGGCGAATTCGGTGACTTGGAGAAAGTACATTCTGCCGACCAGAATGCAGCTCAAAATGGTGACTAACAGACCACAGGCCGCCAATCTTTTATTGACCAGCTGCGTTTCTTTCTCATGGTCTTTTAAAGGAATCGGATCGGGCATTGCTACAGCTTCTCGTATAAAAAGGGGCATTTATCACAAATTGTGACGCACGATACCAAGAAGTACGGACCAATATAGATTCATCTGCCGGACGTATCCTTTGGACGTGGTGCGCCAGCGTGTAAACCATCGTAGTTTTTTGGTTTACACGCACGGTTACGGATGCAGGAACGGTAGGGTGTGGCGCGAATGCCCACGCGAGGATTGTAGGAGTTAAACCGTATTTTAAATCCGTGCTTGCAAATGAAATCTGAAGTTTAAGATCAGCGCCGTTTCATTCGGTCGATGATCACTGCGATCAGCAGAATCGTTCCGCGAATGACGTATTGATAAAAGGTGTCGATGTTCTTCAAGTTCATTGCATTTTCGATGATCGCAAGAATCAGCACCCCGGCGATGACATGCCGAATCATGCCAATGCCGCCGCTCAGGGACACCCCGCCCAGCACGCATGCCGAAATCACCGTCAGCTCAAAGCCTTGACCAATCATCGGTTGACCGGAGGTCATGCGCGAAGCCAATACCACCCCGGCCAACGCACCGATTAAACCATGCACCGCGAAGATGATGATTTTGGTTCGATCAACGTGTACGCCAGCGAGCAGCGCAGCTTCCTGATTACCCCCAATGGCCATGGTGTTGCGCCCGTAGGTGGTGTAATTCAGCAGCCAACCAAAGAACAAGAAGCACAACACGGTGATCACAATCGGCACCGGAACCCCATAGATTTGGCCATTACCAAAAACGAAAAAACCCTCATTCATCACTCCCACCGCTTTACCGTTGGAGAAGATGTAAGCCAAGCCGCGTACGATTTGCATGGTTGCCAACGTCGCAATCAGCGCATTTATGCGCAATTTGGCGATCACAATGCCGTTAACCAATCCCACCACCAAGCCCATGGCGAGGGCCGCGCAAACGCCCAGGAATACGCTGTTGGTGTCGCGAATAACCAAACCCGCTACCACCCCCGCACAGGCAATGACCGACCCTACCGACAAGTCAAAATGTCCGGATGCCAGGCAAAACAACATGGTGCACGCGGCGATCCCGACGGTGGACACCGCCAACCCTAGGCCGCGCATGTTTAAGGACGACATGAAGTTATCGATGAACAGTGCACAAAGCACAAAGATGGTCAGCGCAGCGAGAAGCATGACCCAGTCGTCGAAAAAACGACGCAGATTCAGTCGTAGTCGAGGAGCGGGCAGGCTATTTTCTTGTGACATATGTACCTCGTTTATATTTTTTCTAGTCAGCCACATAAGTAATTACCCGCGTGAGCGCGGAAGTGCCAATTGCAACAACCGCGACTCATCCGCTTGGTCACGAGACAGTTCGCCAGTGATAGCCCCTTCGCTCATCACCAAAATACGGTCGGAAATCCCCATAACTTCCATCAAGTCACTGGAGACGACAATCACTGCGATTCCGCTTGCAGCGAGCTTGTGAATGATTTGGTAAATTTCAGCTTTGGCCCCGATATCGATTCCGCGCGTCGGTTCATCAAGCAGCAATACTTTCATCGGCATCGACAACCAACGGCCCAAAATCACCTTTTGCTGATTGCCACCTGATAGATAGATTATCTGCTGGTCGGGCGATGGGGTTTTGATGTTCAGAGCACGAATTTGTTTGTCGGCGTTTTCACTTTCCCAACGCCCCTGAATCAGGCAACCCAAAGTGGCGTGGTTGCGACGTGCGCCCATATTGATGTTTTCGGCCACACTGGACAGCGGCACGATGCCTTCTTTTTTGCGGTCTTCGGGGCACAACAGCACGCCTGCGGCAATCGCATCGCGGGGCGAGTTCAACGTCAACGGCTTGCCTTCCAGCTGCAATTCGCCGCTTTTGCTGCGGGCCAGCCCTGAGAGTAAACGCAGCAGCTCGGTGCGCCCCGCTCCGACCAGTCCAAAGAAGCCTAGTATTTCGCCCTTGTCCACCGAAAAGCTAACCGGCTCCTGCAAGCCATGGCCCAGCAGACCTTTGACCCGGAGCGCCGTCCCTTGATGCTCCCGAGGCCGATAGTCGTAAATATCCTGAATATCGCGACCCACCATGCAGGTCACTAGTTGGTCATGGCTCAAGTCGCTCATGTGTTCAAAGGTGCGGACGAAACGGCCGTCCTTGAACACCGTGACAGCGTCGCAAATGCGGAAAATTTCTTCCATCCGGTGCGACACATACAAAATCACCCGCCCTTCATCACGCAGCTTGGCGATGATGGCCATCAAACGTTCGATTTCACGCGCCGACAAACTGCTGGTCGGTTCATCAAAGGCGATGACGTGGGCGTTGTGCGACATGGCTTTAGCGATTTCAACCAACTGCCGCTGCCCCAGTGACAAATCACCGAGCCGGGTTGATGGGTCAATTTCATCCGCCAGGCCTGTGAGCAATTCCCGTGCCCGACGCAACATGGCGCGTCGATTGACAACGCCGAAGCGCGACGGCATATGACCCAATAGCAGGTTTTCTGCCACGGTCATTTCCGGAACCAGTTGCAACTCCTGGTGGATCACCGCGACACCGCCAGCAATGCTGTCCGCTGCCGACTTGAAATGCATGGTGCGGTCACCGATCTGCAAGTTACCGCTGTTGGGCTGATAGGAACCGCCGAGAATTTTCAACAGCGTTGACTTGCCCGCGCCATTCTCGCCCATCAGTGCATGTACTTGATGAGGCCGAGCGACAAAACTGATTTCAGAAAGCGCACGCACACCCGGGAAAACCTTGCCGATATCATTGAACCGCAGACTTTCGCCCGCTTGCTGTTGTTCCAACATGAAACCACCTCTTACCTCGCTCCGGCGGCCGGAACGAGGTCTTACAGATGCCAGCCTGAACAGCCAGGCGCGCCAGGACAGAACAGACTCGGCTTACTTATAGAGGCCGATTTTGGTCAATACGTCTTTGAAGTTGGCGCGCGTAATCAGCGTGACATCGGCCAGCGCCGTGTATTTTGGCGGTTCTTTGCCAGTCGTCACCCACTCATACATCGACAGCGCGGTGCCATAGCCTTCTTTGTCCGGGCTTGGCAGCATCGAGCCGAAGAAGCCACTCTCTGGCTTCTTCAATTCGTCGATGGCATCAGTGCCGTTGATACCTATACCAATTACGTGTTTGGCATCGAAACCAGCGCTTTCAGTTGCCCGTACGCCACCCAAAACGGTGTTGTCGTTCATGCCGCCAACGATCAGGTTCTTCGCAGTATTTGGCAGTTTGACCAGTGCCGAATTGGTGGCATCCATGCTGCCTGGAACGTCGAGGGTTTTTTGCGCGGTATAAAGAACATGATCAGCAGGCAGGCCCGCTTTGGTTAGCGCATCCACCGAGCCGTCCGTGCGCTTCTTACCGGTGTCCAACTCGTTGTAGGTGTTAATCACAGCGTAGGTTTCTTTCCAGTCCCAGTTGCGATTTTTCGCTTCGGCTGCCATCGCGTTGCCCTGTTTCTGGCCCACCTCAAACGCAGCCATGCCCAGGTACGGCACGTCTTCCATGAACTTGCCATTGCCATCAACAAAACGGTCATCGACCGTCATGACTTTCAAGCCGTTGCGCTTGGCCTTGGCGACAATAGCGCTACCCAGCCCTACATCAGGTGCGCAGATGACGAAGCCTTTGGCACCGTTGGCGGCCAGACTGTCGATAGCAGAGAGGGTTTTTTCACCGTCGGGGACGGCGATTTTAATGACCGTAAAACCGTGTTCTTTACCGGCTTTTTCAGCGAAGGCCCATTCGGTCTGAAACCAAGGCTCTTCTGCCTGTTTGACCAAAAAACCGATTTTGACTTCTTCAGCAGATGCTGCGGAACCGAGTCCTACTATTGCAGTAGCGACAGCGGCACAGCACAGGGAACGAATCCCGTGACGACTCAACATAGCTAACTCCTTATTTTTATTGAATAGCTACAGCGTGAACGATTTTGGCGCAGCGGCTACCGACCCTCGAAGGGGAGACTGGACCCTTGAGAAAAGTCACAGCCAGAAACCGATAAAACAGTCATATCATAAGATGAATGAAGCAAAGGTAACGTAGTGTCACCTGCGCTCAACCATCAGCCTGCCGACATCCATGACGAGGTCACCCATTAACCCGCAAACCGATGACAGGCCATACCCGCCACTCCGACCTGAGCCATGAGCAGCGCACCAGCAAGCACACCGTTAGCCGACGCCGGAGCCGCGCTGGTGACGTAAAGCGTAGACAAGTCCGGACCGCCAAAGACGCAACTGGTGGGGTGGCTGACGGGCAATTCCACTACTCGGTCAATGGCGCCGTCCGGGGCGAAACGAATCAGACAATGGCCATCCCATCGCGCGTTCCAGACGTATCCTTCAACATCCATGGCCGAACCATCAGGGTCACCGCGAGAGTGTGCGGCAGCCCAGATGGACCGCGCGCCCAAACGGCCATCGGACGTAATAGAGTAACGATAGATCACGCCATCAAGACTGTCGGCGCTGAACACTGCCGTCGCTTCACTGTTCCAAAGCAAGGTGTTGACGATACCCTGCTCCGAAAGCAAGGGCGTGACGCTGGCGTCTGGATCGACGCGAAACAGACCGCCGGAGCGACGTATTACCGGCAGGTCACCGCCATAGGCATCCAGGTTATTTTGCATGCTACCAAGCCATAACCTCCCCTGCGCATCGCAACGCGCTTCATTGGGGCGATTACCCGCCACAGGGTCCACTAAACAGAATAAGGTCAGGTGCGGCTGATCCGACGGGGAACAAAGGTCCAGGCGGTAGACGCCGCTGGCCAGGGTGACTAATGCATCGCCCGATTCGCAGGGGATAAAAGCCGAAACCGGTTCAGCGAAGCGCCACTGGTGGTAGCGGCCATGGCTCAGGCGACAGGCTAGAAAACCCGCGATGTCGACCCAATACAAAGCCTCATGCTCGCGGTCCCAAAAAGGCCCTTCTGCCAGTTTGAAGCGCTTTTCAGACACAGGTAGCCAGTGCATAAATTGTCCTTATTCTTATTTTTTTTGCTGCTTCGTTTACAGCGTCTTCAGCGATCAATCAGCTAGGCTCCATCAAAACTGTTTGAGGCTCCGCAGGGCTTTTATGCGCAGCGTAATACCGCGAAATAGTCACTGAGGCCTGCTCGATCAGGCTCATACACGCCCAAACGCCCCGCGCGGCATCACGTGCGGCAATCGCGTCAGCTAATTCCTTGTGCAGCGGCAATGTTTTACCCAATTCCTGGGGCGCCGCTGACGTCACCTCAAACGACACTGCCAGCAAGGTTCCTAACGCCGGCAGCATTTGCTCGATGAATTGATTATGGCTGGCAGCCAGCACTGCTTCATGGAAACGTTGGTCGGCACGGTTGTATTCCCCCTTGTTATCCAACGAAGCCTCCAGCGCGCGATAGGCCTGCAGGATTTCGACAATCTGCTGCGGGCTTGCACGTTCACAGGCCCACCGCACCGCCATTGGTTCAATGGTGCGTCGCAAATCCAGCAGGTCCAAGACGAAGTTTTCCGGCAACCCTTTCTTTGCCAGCCAACCTACCACCTGCGGATCAAACAAATTCCAACTGCGTATCGGCAGCACTCTGGTCCCGACTTTCGGCCCCACTTCCAGAATACCCTTGGCGACCAGCGTCTTGATGGCCTCGCGGATTACCGTGCGGCTGACCCCCAATTCCTCACACAGCGCGGCTTCAACTTTAAGGGTTTGCCCTGGCAAAACATGGCCCGCTGCAATCCAAGTACCCAGCCAATCCACGGTCGACGCATGATAATTACTGCTCATCCCCAGCGCCTCTGTCTGCGGCTACTTCCGCAAATTTAGGCTAATCATCATACGATTAGCTGTCAAACGACTATGCTGCTTTGTCGATGGACGCTTAACGTAAGATCGATCACTGCCGAACACTAAATAGTATTACGATTGATTTTTCAAGTGGTGTCTTTTGAGCTATAAAACTCGAATAGTGATTTTATAGAGCTGAATAGTCTGACCAATAGGAGGCGATATCCCCAAAAAAACCGAAACAACCGTCAGGAAAACTGCGTTTTCAAACCCTACTCTGTTCAAAAATAAAAAAGGAAAGGTAGATATGATGCATCGCACATTCACCCTCAGCGGCCTCGGACTGTCCTTGATGATCGCCACTCTTTCTGCGCACGCCGCTGGCCTGACCAGCGAACACAGCACCTTCGGCACCACCACCGACGGCGCGCCCATCGAGAAATACACGCTGCGCAACAGCCACGGCATGCAAGCCAGCATCATTACCTGGGGCGGCGTTTTGCAATCGCTGATCGTTCCGGATAAAAACGGCAAGGCCGACGATGTAGTGTTGGGCTTTGATGATATCCAGGGCTATCAAGCCAACCCAACGGTGTACTTCGGCGCGACAATCGGTCGTTTCGGCAACCGAATCGCCGGGGGCAAATTCTCACTGGACGGCAAGCAATACCAAGTGCCCACCAACGATGGCCCGAATTCGCTGCACGGCGGCAGCCAAGGCTTTGACAAGCGCGTCTGGAAAGCCGAGGACAGCAAAGAAAAAGGTTGGGTAGGCGTCACGTTGACCTACGTTTCTCCGGACGGCGAAATGGGCTTTCCCGGCAAACTGGAAACCCACGTCACCTACAGCCTTAACGAAAAAAACGAGCTGCGCATTCAATATCGCGCCACTACCGATAAACCGACTGTGCTCAATCTGACCAACCACAGCTATTTCAATCTAGCGGGCGCGGGCAACGGCGATGTTCTGAAACAAGTAGCGACGGTGCATGCAAGCACTTACACACCGGTCAACGGCACGCTGATTCCGACTGGAGAATTGGCACCGGTCGCTAGCACCCCAATGGACTTTCGCCACCCAACGGCGTTCGGCAAAAACATTCACGCCGACCACCCGCAGTTGAAATTCGCTGAGCCCAAGCAAGGTGGTTTTGACTTTAACTGGGTACTGGACACTAAAGGCAACGTCGGCAAACTGGCCGCCGAAGTACGCGACCCCCAATCTGGGCGGCATTTGCAGCTCTACACCACAGAGCCCGGTGTGCAGCTTTATACCGGCAATTTTCTCGACGGCACGATCAAGGGCAAAGCAGGAAAGATTTATCCACACTGGGGTGCGTTTACCCTGGAAACCCAGCACTATCCAGACGCCCCGAACCAGCCTGACTTCCTGAGTACACGTCTGGACCCTGGCAAGGTTTACACCCAAACCACGCTGTTCAAGTTTTCAGCCAAATGAAACCGGCTCATCCCGGCTAAACAAGCGTCGAGCTTAGGCATCGCGACCCATCCGCACCGCGATGCCTTACGCGCGCACTAGCAGCTTGGACGCCAGAAACCGATGATCCGCCGAAAACAGCCGTCGATAGGTGAGTAACACCGCGAGTACCGTTCCTAAACCGGAAGCGGCCGCGATCAAAAACATGATGATGATTTGATAGCGTACCGCCTGAATCGGCGACTGGCCCGCCAGTACCTGCCCGGTCATCATCCCCGGCAAGCTGACCAATCCCACCACCGTCATTTGATTCAGCGTCGGAATCATGCCGGCCCGTACCGCTTGCCGAGCGGGGCCTTGCGCCGCTTCCCAGCGCGATGCACCCAGCGCCAAGCTCATCTCCACCACCGTTCGCCCGGCCGTCAATTCTTGGGTCATTCGTTCGATGCCCAGCGAAACGCCGGTCAGAGTGTTGCCCAGAATCATGCCGAGGATCGGGATCGCATACTGCGGCTCATACCACGGATGAATCCGAATGATCGCGAATAACCCCACCGCCGCCACCAGCCACGAACTGAGCCAGATCGACACTATGCTGTCGAGGCGTTGGCCCACGTACGTGCGTCTGCCACGCTCCGACGCGGACAACCCGGCAATCAAGGTCATTGCAGACATCAACGGCAACACCACGTACCACTCGCCGTGGCCGAACACCCAACCCAGCACGTAACCAACGGCCAGTAATTGCACAACTGTACGAACTGCCGCCACCGCAAGCTTGCGCTCCAGATCAAGCTTTAACATCAGCGACAGCACCCCGTTGATCAAGATCAATGAGGACGCAATAGCGATGTCTATCAACGACAGGTTTTGATAATCCATCATGGGAGTTCCTCGCTCAAAATACCGGCCAGCATCGTCAGCTGACGCCCACTCATTCGCTGTGCCTGCGCTTGATCGTGGGACACCCATAAATAGGCCCGCCCACGGTCTTTGGCTGCGTTGAACCAGGCAGTGACCAGCGCTTCAATTTCTTGCGAAGATTCCGGGTCAAGCGCAGCCGTAGGTTCGTCGAGCAGCAGGACATCGGGTTGCAGTTGCAGCACACGGATCAAGGCCGCAATTTGCGCCTCCCCTCCCGACAATTCGCTTGACTGCTTGTCAAGAAAACCATCATCCCTCCCCGCCTGTTTCGCCAGTCGCACCGCCGCTTCGCGACTAAAGTGCAGGTCGCTGTAAACCTTCAGGGTAAACGGATACCGCAGGTTGTCCTCGACCGTACCTTCCAACATAGCCGGACGCTGGGCGATGTAGCTGACATGACGTCGAAAGGCTGGGATGCCCCCACCACTCACCGGTATGTTGCGCCAAAAAACCTGGCCAGCATCGAGTGAATCCAACAATGCCAAGGCACGAAGAAACACGCTTTTCCCCGACCCCGACGGTCCGGTCACCGCCACCCGGTCACCTGCGGCCAAGCTGAAATCCACGCAATTGAGCAAGTGGGCGTGGCTTTTTGCGTTATAGCGCATTAGCCCGGTGGCCTTGAGAAGAATCTGCGCAGGCATCGATGACGATGGTTTGGGTGGAGAAAGCGTCATTGGATTACAGGTTCTCTGTGGTAATCAGCAAGGGTCGCAGCATAAGCGAAGGCAGGCGTGCGTAGCAGCCAACTTGTTGGTGAGGCATTGGTGCGAACACGTTCGCTCCTGTGAGCGTTGGCCTGTATTTGCTGCGCCCCAGCGCTCCATAGAATCGCGCTCTGACTACCGATACCCCCGAGCCTGTAAGTCAAACAACTGCGCGTAGCGACCGCCCGCCGCCACCAAGCTGTCGTGGTCGCCGCGTTCAAGTACCCTGCCCTGGTCCAGTACCATGATGTGGTCCGCGTTGCGCACGCTGGAAAAACGGTGCGAGATCAACAGCGTCATGCGGCTTTTAGCGTGTTCGCGAAAGTGCTCGAACACCGCCGCTTCGGCAGCGGCATCGAGGGCGGCCGTGGGTTCGTCGAGGATGAGGATGTCAGCGTTACGGCGCATGTAAGCCCGAGACAGGGCTATTTTCTGCCATTGACCACCGGATAGCTCTTGGCCTCCGGCAAACCAGCGGCCTAGCTGGGTGGCAAAGCCGCCGTCCAGCGCTTCGATGAATTCTGCCGCCATGCCTTGAGTCGCGGCTTGGCGCCAGCGGGATTCGTCGTTAAAGGCGTCGATATCGCCGACGCCAAGGTTTTCACCCACCGTTAGCTGATAACGGATGTAATCCTGGAATATCACCCCGATCCGCCGCCGCAATGCGTCTTCGCTCCAGTCGTTAAGGTCGCTGCCATCCAGCAGGATGCGGCCTTGATCGGGGCGATATAGCCGGGTCAGCAACTTGATCAAGGTGGTCTTGCCTGAGCCGTTTTCGCCCACCAGAGCCACGCTAAACCCCGGCTGCAAATGCAAATCGATATTTTCCAGGGTGGCGCGCTGGGCGTCCGGGTAAGTGAAACCCACGCCTTCGCAGCGCAGGCCGTCGCCAGGCAGCACGCCGTGGACCAGCCCACCTGTTTCGATGATCACCGGTTGCGCCAGATACTCGTAGAGGTTGGACAGGTACAGGCCGTCTTCATATAAACCGCTGATAGCACTGAGGCTACTGCTCACCGCACTTTGCCCTTGCTTGAACAGCACCAAGTACATTGTCATTTGCCCCAGGCTGATCAAGCCGTTCACCGTATCGATCACGACCCAGGCGTACGCTAGATAAAACGCGCTGGTACCCAGTAGGCCAAGGAGAAAGCCCCAACTATCACGGCGCAGAGTCAAACGACGGTCTTCGCTGTAGAGCTTGGTAAAGGTGTCCCGATAACGCTGCAACAGAAGCGGCGCAAAGCCAAACAGCTTGACCTCTTTGATGTAGGTCTCATGGGAGAGCAGGGTTTCAATATAGTTTTGGTGGCGGGTTTCCGGGGCGCGGCGGCTAAACAAACGAAAGGCATCGCCGGAGAAATGCGCTTCGGCGAAGAACACGGGCAATGCGCCGAGAATCAATATCGCTAGCGCCCAGGGTGAGAAATGCACCAGTAGCACGGCAAAGCTGATCAGAGAAATAAGGTTCTGGATCAGGCCCAGGGATTTGGTGACCAAGGCCAGTGGGCGAGTCGAGGCTTCGCGGCGAACGCGAACCAATTTGTCATAAAATTCGGAATTTTCGAACTGCACCAGCGATAGGGTTTGGGCCTTTTCCAGAATCAGGGTGTTGACCTTCTGCCCCAGTTGCACCCGCAACAGCGACTGTTGAACCGAGAGGCCCCGTTGTGCGCCCGCCAACAGCGCCAGCACACCTGCTTCGAATAATACGTAACGCAACACAGGCCATAACGGAGCGCTGCCTTGACTCGCGTGCAACTGCATGGCCGCAACCACTGCATCGACAATTCGCTGCCCGAGCCATGCGGCTAATGCGGGTAGCACCCCGGCTATCAGGGTTGCCACGACCAAACCGATAAACAGCCCCCGCGAGGTACTCCAGACCAGTTCCAAGGCACGCTTCGCTTGGTCGATAAATGAGGCGAAGCGTCTGACAACTAGCATGCACATAGGGCTCCGAGAATACGTAGCCGCATTGTGGCGTCATTACGCAGGGACATCCAGTTGCCGAACGCACAGCCAATCGATCTAATCGCTTACCTGCACGGCCCTGAACGTATTGCTCCGCATCTCTTCGCGCAGCTCTTCGATCATATTGGCGACATCATCAGCGTCGTTGAGCCTTTCCATTACGATCCCGGTTACCACCAAATCGACACGTCCGGTAACCGGGTCAAAAATCCGGACCGTGAGCGATGCATCGGCACCCAGCGTGCATTCACAGGCCAAGGGCATAAAACTTTTTTTCAGGCAGCGACTTACATAGGACAGAGCAAACACAGGGGCATGCTCCTCTTGAAAAGAGGTTTAAGATTCATAGACGCAATGGCATCCATGCGCGCAATCGTTCATTTGCTATGGGCGAGAGAGTAAGAAATCACGTCCATGGACAAAACCCGAATTTGCACTGGGCGCCTTAGTGCATTTGCACCTTATGATTTGCCGTTTGTTCGCCGCTCACCGCTAAATAAACCGCGTTCTCGGGACCAAACGATAGCTTCGCTACGACTATGAACGTCAAGTTTTGAATACACCGTTGCCACGTGATTACGTACGGTATTGGGTGCAAGTTTGAGTCGAGCGGCGATTTCCTTATCGGCAAGCCCTTCGCAAATCAACCCCAGCACATCACGCTCGCGAGCCGTCAGTTCGGTAAATGAGGTATTTGGTTGATGGGGTGCTTTAGTGCTTTTTACGTTGGCCAGCTTTTCAATCAACGTCTGGCTGAACCACGATGCATCACGCATTACTTCTTCGATGGCCACAATCAGTTCCAACTCGGAACGCTTGCGCTCGGTGATATTCATCAACACCATCAGGTAACAAGGAGCGTCCTGAATAGTTAGGGTGTCCGCCGACACTACGCAATCAATTAGCTCGCCATCTTTTTTGCGAACTCTAAGGTCCTGCTCTCCCACGCTGCCGACCTTTTCGAGGGTCGCAAATAACTGATTGCAGGCACGGGTGTCGTCAATAAAACCGATTTCTGCCGCCGTTTTGCCCAACACTTCCTCAGGATTAAAACCGGTTATTCTGAAAAATGCTTCGTTTACGTCCACTACTTGCTGGCTCTGCGCACTGCACATCAACGTCGGTACCGGATTTAAACGAAAGGTTTTGGCGAAACGCTCTTCGCTCTGACGCAACGCAACCTCGGCTTTGCGGCGCGGTTCCAGGTCGACAAAAGAAAAAAGCATGCAGACTTCATCGTTGATGCTGAGCGGCTGACCGGCAACGATCACCAACTTGCTGCCCCCCGAGGGGAGCTTAAGCTCCGCGTGCATCTGCGGAACGGTCGCGCCTTCACCTAGCCTCTGAACGGCCAGTTCTTTGTTATCGGCCCCCTCCAGCACGTCAACCTCATAAACGGAACGGCCGATAACCTGCTCTCGGGCATAACCGGTCATTTCCAGAAAACCTGGGTTTACCTTGATGTAGCGTAAATCGCTCAGTCTGCAAATTACTGCTGGCGCTGGGTTGGCACCAAAGGTTTTCTCGAAGCGCTCTTCTGCACTGGCCCATTCGGTGACATCAGTCAAAATAATCACCAGCGACTCGGCCTCGCCAGAGATATCGGCCAACGTCATGCTGCGAACTCGGTGCACCCAGATTTTTTCTTCATTGTTGATGGGGCTGACTTCAACCACCACATCACTGAATGTCTCCCCGGCCGCCGCTCGGACAATCGGGTAGTTGTCGTCGGATAACGGGTGGTGGTTGCGATAACGCAAGGTGAATCGCTTGGCGTACGCCTTCGCGTTTACGCCCAACTCACTGACTTGACTGACCCCATGCATAGCCAACGCGGCGTCGTTGGCCCACGCTATGGTCTGATCCACTTCGATCAGAATCACACCGTCGGACAATCCGGAAATGATCTGCTGCAATTGGCGTCGGTTGGTTTCGGTGGCAAGTACGTCTTGGCTCATCGCTTCTCCTGAAAATGCGGCGCCGCACGGTGGGCCCTGGAATTACGACAGCGGGTGAATGCCATCGTGCTGCGGTCGCGCGGTCGGCAGGGGTGCGCGTTAATAAATAACGCTAAAACTGATCGTCTGGGTGCTAAAGCTCAAGTCAGAAACAGAAGCTGAGGTATCATGCGCCGATCCCCCAACTGCCCGGAAACCGCTCAATGTCCACAATGCCTACCGTCGCCCAACCAAGGGGCCTGTCATTCTGGTGGAAGCCAGTTTTGTTCTTGTTGGTGGCGGTCATCGGCCTCTACTACGTCAAATGGTCGCCCTACTACTTGAAATCGTTCGTCGCTGCCGACAACCACAGCATTGGCGCGTCGATCCTTAACGCCCCGCAAGACAACACGTTCAGCGCCGCGCTGGCCTACGCCCAGGTGTACTTTCTGGCAATTTGGAAAGCCGCTGCTTTGGCGGTCATCCTGGGTTCGCTGATGCAAGTGCTGATTCCACGGGACTGGCTGTTGAGTCTGTTCGGCCGCGCCGGTTTTGGTTCGACCTTACGCGGCGGTTTGTTCGCGCTACCAGCGATGATGTGCAGTTGCTGCGCCGCTCCAGTGGCTGCGGGCATGCGCCGGCAACAGGTCTCCGTTGGCGCGGCGCTGGCTTTTTGGATCGCTAACCCAGTACTGAACCCGGCCACGCTGGTGTTCATGGGTTTTGTACTGGGCTGGGAATTCACCGCATTGCGCCTGGTGGCCGGGGTGGTATTAGTGCTGGGTGTCTCGTTGATCGCTCAACGCATCGCCAGCCCAGAACAAGTACCCGAACAAGCGCTGGAAGCCGTTGCAGACGCAAGTTCGACTGATCAAAGTAATTTCTTCACCCGCTGGGGCCGGACCTTGTGGCAACTTTTTTGGAGCACGATTCCGATTTACGTGGTCGCGGTACTGGTACTGGGCGCAGCGCGAGTTTGGCTTTTCCCCCACATCGATGCGTCCATGGGCAACAGCCTGTTATGGATCACGGCGCTGGCCGCAGTCGGTACGTTGTTCGTGATTCCAACCGCTGCCGAAATTCCGATTGTCCAAACCATGATGTCGTTGGGCCTGGGCACCGGCCCTGCCGTCGCGCTATTGATGACCTTGCCCAGCGTGAGCTTGCCGTCGTTGCTGATGCTGCGCCAGTCGTTCGACACCAAGATACTGGTGACCGTGGGCGTGTTGACGATGGTGGTCGGGATTATCAGCGGGTTGGTGGGTGTGGCTATTTTATAAGCCCTGTGCCGTCTGCGCTTGAAACGCATTTGCGAATGAATTCGCTCCGTTTCCGGGCCAAGCGCAGGGGGCTGGGGTACTCCCGACTTAAGCCACACGCAACTGACGGGCCTTCAAATACTCAATCACCGCCGCATGGTTCCCTGAAAACTCGATGCGAGGGCCTTTGCTGTCACGTTGGTACGCGTACATAGGGTCGTAATATTCGCCCAACATCCCGCTTATCCACTCGCGATGCAGGTCCACCGCACCGGAGTTTTCCTGCTCGTCCAGCGCGGCGTCCATCACTGCTGACAGGCGCTGGTAGCGCTCGCCACCCAAGCGTTTGACGATGCTGGCCAGGCTCCGTCGCAGTTGTGCGGCAAACACGCCAAAACCCTGTTCAAGCCCATGCACCTCAAAAAACTCGGCACACAGGTCGACCACGTAGTCTTTCAAAATCCGCTCTACCCGGTTCTCGAATGGCTCTTCAAGCCACACCAACGGGTAGTGCTGCATGCCCTGAAACAAGGTCAACGGAACCGCCCGACTGCCCACCGCCCGGCCCTCATCTTCGATCACAAATTGCGTCGTGCCCGCAGCCCGTTTCTTGAGGATGTCGATGGACAGCGCGTTTTCAAAACTGATCTGGGCCGGTTGCCCCGTGGCATGCTTGCCGAAGCTTGAACCGCGATGGTTGGCGTGGCCCTCCAGGTCCAGAGCGTTGCTAAGTTGGGTCAGCACCTCGGTCTTACCCGACCCCGTCAGCCCCGCCACCAATATAAAATCACATTCCAACACCGCGCTTTCAGTGACGTCCATCAAGTACGTACGCAGCGCTTTGTAACCGTTGAGCACCCGAGGGTATTCAATCCCCGCCTCGTTTTTGAGCCATTGCTGGGTCAGTTGCGAGCGCAGGCCTCCTCGGAAGCAATACAAAAAACCTTGAGGTTGGGAGCGAGCAAACGCGGACCACGCGTCAATCCGGTCCTGCCTGGTCTGGCCGGAGACCAATTGATGGCCCAGTTCGATGGCCGCCTGTTGCCCTTGTTGCTTGTAACAGGTACCGACCCTCTCCCGCTCAAGGTCATTCATTAGCGGCAGATTACACGCCAAAGGGAAAGCACCCTTGTCGAATTCGACCGGGGCACGGAC
This sequence comes from Pseudomonas sp. 10S5, assembly GCF_035019745.1. Lineage (NCBI taxonomy): Bacteria > Pseudomonadati > Pseudomonadota > Gammaproteobacteria > Pseudomonadales > Pseudomonadaceae > Pseudomonas > Pseudomonas sp. 10S5. The sequence goes on along the minus strand of NZ_JASJVL010000001.1, from coordinate 81,317 downwards.
GTCCATCAGCGGGATGTCGTTGAGAAAAATGTGGCGGTAGTCGGCGCTGTTGTCACGCATCAAAACACCTCGACCGCGTGGCTCTGTCGACCGATGAATTCGCCGATCACCGACAAGTTCAAACCCAGCTCTCCAGCCATCGTCAGGAACGCTTCCTGTGCATCAGTCTCGACAGCCACCAACAACCCGCCGCTGGTTTGCGGGTCGCACAGCAACAGTTTCTGAATGGGTGTCAGCGGCGTAAGGCGGCCGCTGTAGCTGTCGAAATTTCGGTGAGTGCCACCCGGCACGCAGTTTTGCTGAAGGTAAAATTCGACGCTGGGCAAACGCGGCACGGCCGCAAAGTCGATACGCGCCGTCAGTTTGGCGCCGTCGGCCATCTCAACCAGATGGCCCAACAGACCAAAGCCGGTAACGTCAGTCATGGCCTTGACTCCTTGGAGTCGGGCGAAGCGGCTGCCCGGCTTGTTCAGCGTGCACATCAAGTCTCGAGCTACGCCTTGATCCTCGGCTCGCAGCACACCTTTCTTTTCGGCGGTGGTGAGAATGCCAATGCCTAGCGGTTTGGTCAGGTACAGCTTGCAGCCTTCGGTAGCAGTGTCGTTGCGCTTCATAAAACGCTTTTCCACCAGCCCCGTTACCGCAAGACCGAAGATCGGTTCCGGCGCATCAATCGAATGTCCGCCTGCCAGTGGAATGCCAGCAGCATCGCAGGCGGCCCGTCCGCCGCGAATCACGTCGCGGGCCACTTCTGGTGCCAGGAGGTTGATTGGCCAACCGAGGATCGCAATCGCCATTAGCGGATCACCGCCCATGGCATAAATGTCGCTGATGGCGTTGGTTGCTGCGATGCGACCAAAATCGAACGGATCATCGACGATTGGCATGAAAAAATCGGTGGTCGAGACCACGCCACGTTCTTCATCGATGGCATATACCGCCGCATCGTCCCGCGAGGCATTGCCGACCCAAAGCTTTGGATCGAGGTTCTGCGCGCCGCTGCCAGTCAGGATCACTGACAGCACTTCGGGGGAGATTTTGCAGCCACAACCGGCGCCATGACTGTATTGGGTAAGGCGGATCGGCTCGCTCATGGGGCACCTCTGAATTCAAATGCGCCGATACTAACAGAGCGAGCCGTAATGAGCCCCGACCAGGCGCTGATCAGCGCCGATCAAGATTGGCTTTGATCACTCGACACGCTGCCAGATCCCATGCCCCGGTGCCCACAGTTTTGAAGACAATGGGTTTTGAGAAGTCGGGTTTGTTGATTAATGCCGATGCCAAGGGTTTCACCCTGCCCCACTCTATGTTGGCCAGAATCAGATCGCCCGCCTCATGGGTGGCGCCCAAGGGATCATCGACATAAACGGTGCTGGCATTGATCAATTTGGCTGAAATTTCGGCAGCGTCAGGCGTGAACGCACCGACACCGATGACCAGACAACCGGGTCGGGCTGGCTCAAGGTAAACAGGTGTCTTGCTGGTGGTCAGCGTGATGACTACATCTGCATCCGATTGATTGGCCAGGTCTTCGGCCACCAGATTGGGCGCGCGGGCCTTGAACCGCTCAACGAACGCCCGAGCGCTCTGCACAGAGCTGCCGCGAACCCTGATCACTGCGTCGGGGTACACCTCGGCGATCGCCTCCACGTGATTTCCCGCTTGCTTGCCGCCACCAATAACCAACACCGAATTAGGCGATTGTGGCAATAAACAGCTGATGCCCAGCAGGGTGACAGCGGCGGTTCTTCTGCCCGTAACGGTCGGACCATCTACTTGAAACAACATGACGCCGCTTAACGCGTCACAGGCGACCACTTGCCCGTGAATCGTTGGCAGGCCTTCGTTACGGTTGCGCGGATTGACGTTTACGAGTTTGTGGATGGCGATGTCATCCGCAGTCGCTGGCATCGACAGCATCACGCCGCCGTCTTTGAGCGCCACCACCAGCCGTTCAGGACTGACGATGTCGCCATCGACGACCTGCTGAGCAGCAACCCTTAATGCCGCTATCAATTCGCGGATGGGTAACAGCGCGGCTGTTTCAATTTCGTTGAAGACTTTCATGATTTAACTGCACCTGGCTCTTAGCAGGGTTTTTTTTACGCCTGCCCCCGTGTGCCGTCAATCGATTGGTGGCGAATACAGCACTGTGTCAGCGCCCGGTTTCAAGGGCGTAGCGACGGCAATGTTCGAGGTAGCCCTCCTCATGGCTGCCCACTAGCTGCACGACACTGGTCCACAGCCATGAAGGCGCATCCAACGTCTTGGAACGGTTGAGTTGCAAATCAGCCAACCAGCTTTTACGCATATCGTCATCCATCTGCCGGGCATGAGCGATACCCACTATTCGCGCCAGATATCCAGCAGCGCGCATGGCGTCGATTTCGTTCAGCGTGTCCAATTCCAGCTTCATGTCTTGCGGTAACAACTCACGAATAAACACACCGTGATCGAGAAAACGGGTGGCCAGCATCCGCTCGCCCAATGCCGGAGACAAATGACGTGCGCCTTCGACCACCCGCCGGGCATTGTCCCGGGGCATATGGGCGCGGGCGGCACGGGGAGCCGCTGCGGCGATGGCTTCTTTAACATCAATCAGGCAGTAATCCTGCTGCTCATTCCCGCCAACCCCCAGCAGTACTGCATAGCGCATTAGCCCCAAAGAGCTGCACCCTTTGACCCAATATGCTGAATCCAACAGCTCAACGCTCGCATCATTGGGTCGGCCTTTAAGCGAGGTCACCAGTTTATGAATCTCTGGAGTGGCGCACAGCAGTTTGATCTCAGCTTTTTCTGCACGGGACAGAGGCCAGAAACTTTTCCCCAGTGGGATCGTCGGGCGTTCGTTTTCGATACGTTCACGCGCCAAATGCTTCCATGTGCGCTGCACGGCAGTGCGCATGCCGCCTTTTACCTGACTAGGCCGTTCGGGATCCTCGCTCTGCTCTTTAACGAACGCCTGTGCATAGCCGCGCATCATCTCTTCAAGCATGCGTGCGGTGGTGACACCCGGCAAGTCCGAACCACGGGCTGCCATTGCCAGAGAAAGCGCCAGCCGAACCAAGTCATGAACCGGATTACCAATGACTGTCTGATCCAGATCGCGAATATGAATATCGATGCGCCCGTGAATATCCCCGGTAGGCCCCAGATTGCCCACGTGACAATCGCCACAAATCCACACATTGGGTCCATGGGGCAAGCGTCGTCCGCGCTGGCTGTGCAGCCATTCATAAAACTGAATGGTGTTACCACGCACATAGGCATGAGCCGAACGGGCCATTTTTTCATTACGGCGGCTGTCGAGCAGCTCGATCCGATCCTGGGGGCGCGGTAGTTTCATGTCGTGTTCTTTCTGAGTGGTCTTGAATTTAATAGACTTAAACGATGAAGCATTCGTTTCATTCTGCTATCAACGACGGCCGCGATAACCGTCTGTGAGTTCCTGAAAGGAAAAAAACATCCATGGGCATTGAATTAGAAATAAAAGACATCCAATTGGGTGCTGGCAAGGAAGTGGTCAAAGGCGCGTTGATCACCACCCACTACACGGGGTACCTACAAGACGGTACGGTATTCGATTCATCCCACGAGCGCGGTAAACCCTTCCAATGCGTGATAGGCACCGGGCGCGTGATCAAAGGCTGGGATCTAGGTCTGATGGGCATGAAAGTCGGTGGCAAGCGCAACCTGTCAGTGCCCGCGCACTTGGCCTATGGCGAACGGCACATGGGGGCACACATTAAACCCAACTCAGACCTGACTTTTGAGATCGAGCTTTTGGAGGTGCTGACGCGGGATGATTAAGACGCCTTCTTCGCCGTTATGGTCTGAAAGCGGTTTAGCGTTTTAGCTGTATATCCATACAGATAAAGCTTGCCTGATTAGCCAACACTGCGCATGCTGCACGCTCTTCCCGCAGCTATGAAAGATCGATAACCATGCGGCTGTTCCTGTGCGAAAAACCTTCTCAGGCCAAAGACATCGCCAAAGTGTTGGGTGCTACCCGACGCGGCGACGGCTGTTGGCTCGGGTCGGATATCACGGTGACTTGGTGCATCGGCCATCTATTGGAGGCTGCACCGCCCGACGCCTATGACGAGCGCTACAAGCGCTGGGCGCTGGCTGATCTGCCGATTATTCCGGCGAAATGGAAGATGCTGGTCAAGCCAAAAACCGCCAACCAGTTCAAAGCCGTCAAACGCTTGCTTGGTGAAGCTCAGGAACTGGTGATCGCCACCGACGCCGACCGTGAGGGCGAAATGATTGCCCGGGAGTTGGTAGAGCATTGCCGTTATCGCGGGTCGATTCAACGCTTGTGGCTCTCGGCGCTGGACGACGCCTCCATTCGCAAAGCCTTGACGACGCTCAAACCCGGTGCCGAAACCTTCAGCCTCTATCACTCAGCCTTGGGCCGGTCCCGTGCCGACTGGTTGATTGGCATGAACATGAGCCGACTGTTCACCCTGCTCGGCCGTCAGTCCGGCTATCAGGGCGTCTTGCCGGTGGGCCGGGTGCAAACGCCAACCCTGCGCCTTGTGGTAGACCGGGACCGGAGCATTGCTGACTTTGTGCCGGTTCCGTATTGGTCCATCGACGTTCAGCTAGTGAGTGACGGCACCTCATTCACCGCACAGTGGGTGGCCCCGGACGATGCCTGTGATGAACACGGCCGCTGCCAGAACCCGGCACTGGCCAACGAGGCGGCAGCGGCATTGCGCGCCGCAGCCACGGCGCGGGTAGCTAAGCTGAAAACCGAACGGATGCGTGAAGCACCGCCGTTGCTGTTTGATTTGGGTACGTTGCAGGAAGTCTGCTCAAAGAAGCTAGGGCTCGGCGCACAGGAAACCCTGGACATCGCCCAGTCGCTTTACGAGCAATACAAAATCGTCACCTACCCACGCAGCGATTGCGGTTATTTGCCCCTGAGCCAACACGCTGAGGCCCCGGCGATATTGGCCGGCCTGGGTCGAGCTGATCCGGGCTTGGCTGACCTGATGAAGCACCTCGACCCAACGCGCCGTTCTCGAGCCTGGAACGACGCCAAGGTCAGCGCCCACCACGGCATTATCCCCACGGCGGCCACCGTGGACCTGAGCCGCTTGGCCAGCAAACAACGTGCGGTTTACACCTTGATCCGTGCGCGTTATCTGGCGCAATTTCTGCCGAACCATGAATTCGACCGAACCCAGGCTGATTTTGAGTGCGCCGGGCAAGGGTTGCGCGCCGTCGGTAAATGCATCGTCGAACCCGGTTGGAAACGCGCCTTGCCGCAAGCCTTGGCGCCGAGCAAAGGCCAGGAAGCGCCCACGCCTCAAGCATTGCCCCCGCTGAGAAAGAGCCAGGAGTGCGCCGTTGAAAACGTGACGTTGAAGGATTTGTGGACTCAACCGCCCAAGCCGTTTACCGAAGGCGATTTGATCAAGGCCATGAAAAACGTGGCCAAGCTGGTCAGCGACCCCCGGCTCAAGCAAAAACTGAAGGACACCACCGGCATCGGTACTGAAGCGACCCGGGCCGGGATTATTCAGGGATTGCTAGACCGCGGTTACCTGAACAAAGTCGGTAAAGCCTTGGCCGCATCCCCCGCCGCATTCAGTCTAATCGACGCGGTACCCCGCGCCATCGCCGATCCAGGGACAACAGCGATCTGGGAGCAGGCGTTGGACATGGTGCAAAACGGCGAAATGACCCTGGAGGATTTTGTCGCTAAACAGTCAGCGTGGATGGCCAAACAGGTAGCACGCTGCACCGAATTAAAGCTGACCATCAGCGGGCCGGCCAGCCCGTCCGGGCGTACAGGAGCGGCCTGGAAGAAAAAACGCAAGCCGACGGTCAAGCCTTCTGCTGCCAAGCGCGAGTCCGTCAGCCGTTCGTAGTCGGTTAGTCATCCAGCGACTTGGCGGGTGTAGGAGACGCCTTCCCGGCTTTGGTTGATTTGCCGACCTTGGTATTTTGCGGCGCTACCGTGTCAGGGGCAGCCACTGGCGCAGAGTTCGAAGTAACGGGCGCGGACGCCTCTTTTTCGCGCATGGGCATTTGATCGATGGTGCTGAAAATCTCCTTCGGATCAATGGGTCCGGAATGCTCGATTTTCTTCTCGCCGTCCTTGCCCACCAGAATGACCTTGGCTTGGCCGCCAGCGCCAATCTTCAACTCGCGAATCAAAGCCATGGTGGTTTGTGCGTCCATGTTTTTGCCGTCGCGCTGGCCTATAAGATTGATCACGGTATACAGGACCATATTACGTTCGTTGAACGCAGCGCGATTGGCCGGTTCGTCTAACGCCTTTTTCAAACTGACCACCGTAGGGTCAACAGAGCTTGAGGCGATAATGATTAACGGTCGCGACCGGCCGCGATCTTGAGCCAAGGGTTCGTCACTGTCAGCCGCCAATGCGTTGCCAATAACAGCCGTGAATAAAGTGGCCAATGCTAAACACCGGATAAGCATGCACAGTTCCTTTTTTGGGTATTCATGCACTAATGATTGCTTATCATGGCGAAAGGTCCAGTCAGCACCTCAAATTATCTGATCGGAACGGCGTAGCCCGTGGGTTTTTTGTAGGGACGGGGTTGGCCCCCGTCCCTACAACTCACTTAGGACTTGCGGGCGCCGCCGTGGCTGCTATCACCGCCTTTTTTTCCGGTTTCAGATGTTTTATCGCGATCTTGAGTCGTGTTGCTGGAGCTCTGACCTCCTTTTTTTCCGGCCTCTGAGGCCTTTTCACGATCGTTTGAGAAATTACCCGAGTTAGAATTTCCACTGTTAGGCATGATGCAATCCTCATATTGATTTAGCGAAGCTGTAACGCCCCGCTTTATCTACGAATCCTCGCTCTAAAAATAGTTTTAAAAAAAAAGCGCGTAGCTGACAAATGGCATTTTTCTGCTGCGGTTTCAACTAAACGCGATTTAAGAAGAGCCGTTACGCTCCTCAGCCCACGCATGTAATAACTAACAGTTCCACGTTTAAAACCACAATCAGTAGGGCGACGCCCCAGGCGACAAACGTCAGCCAGCGCCCTGTCACGAAATCGCCCATCAGTTTTCGACTTGAGACGAATCGCACCAGTGGAATGACTGCAAATGGTAGCTGCATCGATAGAGCCACCTGACTGAACACCAACAATTTCGTGGCACCGTTTGGCCCGTACAGACTGGTCACTGCAATCACCGGAATAACAGCCAGTCCCCGGGTCAACAGCCGACGCATCCAGTCCGGCACCCGCAACTGGAGAAAACCCTCCATTACGATCTGCCCCGCCAGCGTTGCCGTAACCGTCGAATTGATACCCGATGCCAATAACGCCACCGCGAATAACGTCGATGCCACGCCAACGCCGAGCATTGGCGAGAGCAAGTGGTAGGCTTGTTCGATGTCCAGCACATCGGTGCGACCGGCTTTGTTAAACACCTCGGCCGCCGTAATCAGAATCGCTGCGTTCACGAACAGTGCGAGCATCAGCGCAACACTGCTGTCCACTACCGCCCAATGTAGCCCGAACTTTCTCCCGTCAGAAGTCCGTGGGTAAGCGCGAGTTTGAACGATGGACGAGTGCAGATAAAGGTTATGCGGCATGACCGTGGCGCCAATGATGCCAATAGCCAAATACAAAGCAATCGGATCGGCGACGATCTGAGAGTGAGGAATAGACCCCGCGACAATCTCGCCGATGGACGGATGGACCAACACCATCTGCACCCCAAAGCAGATGAAAATGAGCGTCAGCAAAGTGATTACAAACGCCTCCAGGGCACGAAAACCACGGCCCATGAGCATAAGAATCAAGAATACATCGGCGACCGAGAGGATTACCCCCCATGACAGGGGTAGACCGAACAGCAGATTCAAGGCAATCGCCGTACCGATGACCTCTGCCACATCGCAAGCGATAATGGCACTTTCACATGCCAGCCATAGCGCGATGCATGTTGGCCTGCTGTATTGCTCGCGGCACGCCTGCGCCAAATCCAGCCCGGTAACGATGCCTAACCGCGCCGCGAGCGCCTGTAAGAGGATTGCGATCAGGCTGGATAACAAAATCACCGACAACAGCAGATAGCCAAACTGCGATCCGCCGGCAATGTCTGTAGCCCAGTTGCCAGGGTCCATGTAGCCGACCGCAACCATATAACCCGGTCCGGTAAAGGCTATCAAGCGCCGCAACCAATGCTGGGCGTTGGGCAACGCAATGCTGCCATTGAGTGCGCCAAGACTTAATCTTCGGGCCGGTACCGCTGGCTCACAACCGCTCACGACGGCTGAATCGTTGTTCTCCGGTACGCTCATTGTCCACCCTGTACAATTCGGCCATCGATGGACATCCATTTGGCGCTCCATCGGTGGATGCCGCTCCAGAACGCGAGTTCCGCCGACCTCTATAGCAACCGTCAGTTTCAGCCACAAAGCGCCCCATGGTTCAGGGCGCCTTTTGCGGTAAGGCCTGGGCGGCCCACAACGCTTCGTACACCCCGCCTTGACGCAATAAATCGGCGGGAGGACCGTCCTCCACGACACGCCCCTCTTGCAGAACGATCACACGGTCAAAATTCGCCACCGTGGATAACCGATGAGCGACCGCCAACACGGTACGATTTTTCATAAGATCGCTCAGTGCAGCTTTGATGAACGCTTCGCAATGAGAATCCAGCGCGGAGGTCGCCTCATCCAGGATCAGCACTGGCGCAGCTTTAAGAAATGCCCGCGCAAGACCCAGACGCTGGCGTTGACCGCCAGAAAGCATCACCCCGCGTTCGCCTACCAACGTTTCATAGCCTTGGGGCAGTTGCCGAATAAACTCATCGCAATAAGCATGGCGGGCGGCGGCCAGCACTTCTTCATTGCCAGCGTCTGGACGACCGTATCGAATGTTCTCGTAGACACTGCGGTTAAACAGCGCCGCTTCCTGCGGCACTACTGAAATCTGGCGATGCAGGCTATCTTGGCTGACAGAGCGAATGTCCAGTTGGTCAATGAGGATAACGCCGCCAGACACGTCATCGAGGCGTTGAATCAAGCCGATCAACGTCGATTTCCCCGCCCCGGAAGAACCGACAATGCCGACACGCTGCCCAGCTGGCACAAACAGCGAGAGATGTTCGAGCACCCGCCGACCGTCTGGGTATTGATAACTGACGTCAACCAGCTCGATATTGCCTTTGGAAGTAAACAACTCGACATTGGCGTCCAGCAACGCGTAGGGCTGGATGATGATTCGCAACGTATCGGCTATCGCACCCATTTGCTGCGCTGTATCCACCAGCGCCAACGCCAGGTCTCGAGATCCGTGCAAAATCCTGAAGGTCAACGCACTGACCATCACCACATCACCGGCCGTTACGCTGCCCGCTTGCCAGTCGAGTAAGGCCCACGCCAACATGCCGCCGGCCATTAGTGAGAGACAAACGTCATGCAACATCCGCGCAGACTCAAGGTAGATCCAGCTACGCCGCTGTGCCTTGGCCTCAACTCCGATTGCTTGGGATAAGCGCACGCCTTCGCGAGCCCTGGCGGAGAACGCCTTGATCGTCCAAACGTTAGACACCAGGTCAACGATTTCTCCACCCACCCTGGCCGATTGAGCGGCGAAGCTCATGTGTCGGCTCCGACCCCCGATGCCGAATAAAGTAATCAACGTCGCCACCACTAGCACGCAGCCAACCAATGCGACCGCCATGCCGACATTCACCAGACTCAGCACCGCCACCGCACCGATAAAATCCACGCACGGCGGCACTATCTTCCACGCCAAACCGCCATAAATACCCCCCGCAGCGGCACCGGTGGCAGAGATCCGATTACCCAACGCCCCAGCGAAATGCGCTGAAAAGTAATGCATCGGGTGGCCGGTCAGATGATTGAATAAATCGACACGCAAATCTGCACAGCTGGCGATTACCGTACGAGACCCTAACCAACCGCCAAGGCGCCAGAGCAGATTTTCGATGACGATCAGGGTGAGAAAAAGCGCGAACGGTTTCCAGATCAAATCCGTCGAGCGATTGCCCAAGGTCATGATGTCCACCAGCAACTTCATGCCATATTGCACAGCCACCGCGCACACTGCTGCGCCGATCACCAGTGCGAACAGTCCCCCAAACTGCCAGGGCCGCTGCCGAATATAGCGCAGCAAAAAAGCTAGCGGATGTCCAGGTAACGGTCGGTTCACCTCCCGATCACGGCTCATTTAACGGGACTCATTGTCAAATACGTGAGTCTCCATAGCCGGGTTTGCATCCAGCAACGCGAAATGCCGCTGTTGGGCGTGAAGCTCTGACGACAGTGACTCGTCTATCAACCGCCGCCCTTGCTCGTCGGCAAACCCCAACAGCCCGGCCGGGCAGTGCCGATTGTCATCCCATCCCGGGTAATCGAGTATTGGGTACCAGCAAATGCCTTCAATGGGAACGCCGCGAGCCATCGCCAGTGTCGCTTGCTCGCAGATGTACCTCAGCCAACTCGCCCGTTCGTGGCCTTCCGAGCCGGTTTCAGTAATCACGACCGGTCGTTGATAGCGCCGCCAGGTTTCAACCAACATGCCCGCCAGTGGACGGTAACGTGAGTCGCCACGGAAGATTCTCGGGCCGCTGAGAATCCATTGATTGTGCGGGTAATAGTTAACGCCAACGATGTCCAGGTACTCAGGTTTACCACCCAGGCCTGGCCAGCGCTCACCGATCAATAAATCCCAGGCTTCGAACTGAGACATCCGATAGCCTTCGGCCGCAGCCGTATCTTCATGGCGAGAGCTGTCGGCCAGGACGTGAATGATTGGATCGGTCTGGACAAAGCGTGCCCGAGGTTCCACCGCACGGACTGCTTCTATGGCAGCAATGCTGGCCCGCACCAACTGATGTTTGAGCTCCAGCCCCCGCCCGTGTGCACCTGGCTCAAAGTAGCCGACGTCACCGCCAGCCCAAGCCCAGAAAGACATTTCATTCACCAGAGAATAGAACGGAATCTGATCCGACTCATCCCGGACCACGCTCGCCACGGCCCCGGCAAAACGGGCGAACCGATCAACGAATCCCGGGCGCCAGATGTCCAGGCCGTCCGGGCTGCCGTAGTGCGACAGATCCCAAATAACTTGCGTTTTTTGCGCATTGGCAGCCCGCAGCATCGGTAAAAAACTGCTCCAGTCATACCGACCGGATTGCCGCTCGATCAAATGCCAGCGCAACCCATCCCTGACGGTATGGATACCCGCCGTCGCTAACTGCGCGTAATCCTCACGGGCCCATCGGTCATGGGCACTGGAGCGAATGAGATCGAGGCGTTGTCCGTCCCGCCGACGGTGAGTCGAGCACTCGAAACCACCCATAAAAAAACTCTCGAACAGTTTTGCCTGTTGCATGCTCACTCCCCGACAGTGGCAGGCTGTCCTGCCTGTAGCGCCTCACTGGCACTGGTCTCTGCGTCGGCAATGCGCTTGTATAAAGCCAATGCCTGACCCACGACCTGATCCATGTTGTAGTACTTATAAGTCCCTAAACGTCCAAGAAAAGTCACCTCAGGGGTTTCTTCCGCCAACGCTTTATAGCGCGCATACAGCTCAGCGTTTTCAGGCCGTGGGATCGGATAGTAGGGGTCGCCATCGTCACACGGAAATTCATAGGTGAGGCTGGTCAGTGGGTGTTCCTGCCCGGTCAAATGTTTGTATTCGGTAATCCGGGTGTAAGGCACCGACTCCGCGGGATAGTTGACCACCGCCACCGACTGGAATTGCTCCTGATTCACGGTTTCATGGAGGAAGCGCAACGACCGATACGGCAATCGACCCAGGCAGTGGCCAAAGAACTCATCAATGGGGCCGCAATACACCAGGTGTCGATAGCTCACGCGCTCACGCACGTCTTCAAAATCGGTGTCGAGCACAATGTCGATGCTCGGGTGATCGAGCATGCGCTCAAACATTTCTGTGTAGCCGTGCAACGGCATCATTTGGAACGTATCGGTGAAATAGCGATCATCCGTGGTGGTGCGGGTCGGAATTCTCGACGTCACTGATTTATCCAGATCGGAGGGGTCCAGGCCCCATTGCTTGCGGGTATAGCCCTGGAAAAACTTCTCATACAGTTCGCGACCGATTTGATTGATAACCACATCTTCCGAGGTACGGATATCGGCCACCGGTTCCGCGCGGCTGGCAAGAAAATCCCGCGCTTGCTCTTCGGTCAGCGATAACCCGTACAAGCCATTAAGCGTCGTCACGTTAATCGGAATCGGCAGCAGCTGCTCATCGACTTTCGCCAACACCCGATGCTCATAGGGACGCCACTCGGTGAAGTCAGACAAGTAATCAACAATGCGCTGGGCGTTGGTATGAAAAATATGAGGCCCGTAACGATGGACCAAAATTCCGGCGTCATTGTAGTGATCGTAAGCATTGCCGCCGACGTGTTCACGTCGATCAATCAACAGCACACGCTTGCCCAGCCCAGCCGCCAACCGCTCGGCCAACACGCTTCCGGCAAACCCCGCTCCGACAATTAAATAGTCGTAGCGGCAAGTTTGCTCAGCCATTTCCAGGGTTATTTTAGGCATTCAATCTGCTCCTTGATTTGGGTCCAGGTCTGATCCCAAGACTTCCCTTCCAACGCTTGATCCGCGTGGCGGTAAAGGGTTTTAAGATCATGGCGATCAAGCAGCGCCGCCTTGATCGCTTGAGCAAAATCCTCGGCCACACCTGCGATGCGCACCACCGGACTGGAGCCATACATGCGTACCACATCGATGATCGGTGTCGACACTACCGGGCAGCCGCCCGCCAGGTATTCAGGGGTTTTGGTCGGGCTAATGAACCGAGTTGATTCATTAATCGCAAACGGCATCAGCGCCACGTCCCAACCACTGAGGTAATCCGGAAGCTGCGTATAACTTTTGCCGCCCAAGTAATGAATGTTGTTCAAGCGCGGCAGGGAAGCAGGATCAATTTTCACCACCGGGCCAATCAACACGAACTGCCATCGCGGGTATTGCACCGCCAACTCTGTCAGTAGCTCAACGTCGAAGCGCTCATCGATAACGCCAAAAAATCCCAAGCGTGGATGACCAATCTCGCGTTGATCCATCGGTTCGGTCTTTATGTTTCGAGCCTCGGCAAAGTGCTCAATATCGACGCTGCTAGGCATAGGATGGACGTTAGCGTGCTGATCGCGTTTGGCTTCCCACAGGCTATACCCGCCGGTAAATACCACGTCGGCGCGCTCCAGCAACTGACGTTCTTTATCAAGCAAGTCGGGTGGAGCGCCCTTGAACGCCGACAACTCATCCATGCAATCGAACACTGTGACCTGGGCATTAAGATGCTCGGTAAACGCCAGACTCATGGGCGTGAAGTACCACAGTAGCAATTCCAGGGGCGGATATTCAGCAAGATACGTGTCGATTAACTCACGCTGTATTCGAGTCACGGCATCGGCAGTCAAACCGGCCGGGACGCGAGGGATCAGTACCTTGACGCCGCTGGCCTGCAACTGCTCTTCAAGCCAGGCAGTCGCTCGGTCCGAGAGCAACGGTTCTTCAAAAAAAAGCACTTGATAGTCCCGGGTAAATCGCGACATCAAATGTTGCGGACGCTGATAAACAAACCCCCAGCGCAAATGCGACAGGCACAACAAGGTCGGTCGCAGGTTGGCTGTGAGTGCCTTGACGGCTTGAGAAATGTTTTGCTGACTATCAACAGCATCGGGGCATTGCGTCTGGGCTTTTTCCATCTTTTCTTCCTCTGCAAAAACGTCTTTACGTACCACCAAGGGTGAAACACCCAAATGAACTTGCTACGGATATGCAGATACCAATGAAGGCAACAACACTGTCAGCCAGACGCAGGACATCCGGTAAAGCCCCTGGTACTTACTATGGGAGTAGGCATCTCGTATAGCCGTTCAGCGCAAATCAAAACGAAGCGACGAAGCGTCACCACCGGTCAGCAACCTGCGCTGAACTCGCGAAGAACCTGGATTTCCCACCCTCAAGAGCAGCGCGATTTCCTGTACTAACCGTAAGCATTGGTTGTCCGGTACGCAGTGGCGCACTGCGCTCGATCAGGCCGTCACGCGGCTTAACTGTTCGCGTTACCGGTCAATGAGGATTGGAAGGTTCGAGGGATACCCAATGATTCTAGTAACTGGGGGGGCGGGCTATATCGGCGCTCATGCAGTGCTTACATTGCTGCAAAACGGATATGAAGTCGTGGTGTTGGACAATTTATGCAATAGCTCGAGAGTCTCCCTGGAACGTGTCGCCCGACTGGCCGGGACTCGACCGCAGTTTGTGTTGGGGGATGTGCGCAATAGACGTTTGCTGGACAAAGTATTCGCCATGTATCCAATCGACGCCGTGATGCATTTTGCCGGTTTAAAAGCCGTGGGTGAAAGCGTCCGCCAACCCCTTCGGTACTTTGAAAACAATGTCAGCGGCAGCGTGACCCTGTGCCAAGCGATGGCCCACGCCGGGGTGTTCACGCTGGTGTTCAGCTCATCGGCCACGGTGTACGGCGAAAGCGAAACCATGCCTATCAGTGAAAGCGCCGAGCTGGGTTCTCCGACCAATCCCTACGGCCACTCCAAACTCATGGCGGAACATGTAATGCGCAGCGTGGCGCATTCTGATCCGCGGTGGGCCATCGGTCTGCTGCGTTACTTCAATCCCATCGGCGCACATCCGTCCGGTCTGCTGGGTGAAGCCCCAAAAAACATCCCGAACAACCTGTTGCCGTATTTACTCCAGGTGGCTCTGAAGCAACTGCCGGCATTGCGCATCTACGGCAACGATTACCCGACACCGGACGGCACCGGAATTCGCGATTACTTGCACGTCGTCGACTTGGCCGAAGGTCATTTGATGGCTTTGAAACGGCTGCGCAATCAACCGGGGATCTCAACCTGGAACCTCGGCACCGGTCGCGGCTACTCGGTCATGGAAGTGCTGCGTGCTTTCGAAAACGTAGTCGGCACGCGTATGCCGATCAGCGTCGAACCAAGGCGCAGCGGTGACATCGCCCAATGCTGGTCAGACCCCAGCAAAGCGCGAAAGGAGCTGGGTTGGAAATCAACCCGGGATTTGAATTGCATGCTTGAGGATGCCTGGCGCTGGCAGTGCTTGAACCCAAATGGGTATGCAGTGGATGCGGTGGCGGTTTAGGTTGGGCTTTCCCAGATTGGTTGTAACCCGGCCAGCAAATAGAGCAGCCGGGCTAACCCACTATCATGCCTTTCTGGTCACGGTCAGGGCGACTGCTGCGATTCGATCCACGTTCTCGTAGCCTTGGGTTGCCAGTTCTTCGCCAAAGACGTCTGGGTCCAGTTCACGGTAGGTCCAAGTGAACTCTGGTTGGCCCAATAAAAGGTTTAACGAGGCAATAAACGGATCGCTGCCGTTAACCATCGCAACTCCGGTGTATAGCAGCAACGAGCCACCCACGGAAAGCCGTGGCAGCGCCTCGTCGACGATTCGCCGTGACAGTTCAGCGCCCAAATTACCCCCGCCGTGGCGGTACGCACGTTGACTAGGGTCTTTCATATAGGGCGGGTTCGCCACGATGAGATCGAACGTGCCGGTGACATTTTGCAGAACATCGCTGTGCTGACAGAACACGTTGGCGACACCGGCCAACGCGGCGTTCACCGACGTCATGCGCAGCGCCACAGGATTGATGTCCGTCGCGAGGACTTGCGCTTCACGCCGAGCTTTAGCAATCAGAATAGCGCCCGCCCCCGAGCCACAACCGATGTCAATCACATGGTTGATTTCATGAAAACTGCTTTGCAGATGAGCTTCGATCACCTGTGCAAACCGATAGGTATCGGGACCGAAAAATACCGCGTCGCTGGCGGTGGTGGGAAAACCGGAATGTACCAGTAGCAAGTCACTTAAGCTCGACCATCGGACCTTGCTTAGCAATCCATTGGGCCGCTCATCAATAACCCCTGCCTGGCGCATCTGCTGCAATTCGTCGGCGGACATCAGGGAGGGCGAAAAGAGTCGGTTCCAACCGAAGACATCGCGCAAGGTGGCCGCCATAGTGGAACCTGCACGCTCATTGACCCGGCGGTGAGTCAGCGGCGTCACGGTGGTGAAGTGATACCCATCTGCCTGTAGCCGTCGGCCCAGTTGTAACAACGCCGTATCAGCAGCTAATTGCTGGTCATCGGTTTGCATCGCATCTCCCTGTTATGAACCTTATTGCCCGATAAATTCGGCGAACAGCCGGGTAGCTAGCAGCCCCGCAGGGGTCGAATGCCGCCCCGGTGCCATACGCTCGATGAGGTACAAAATTTGATGCCGCTGACTGACGCGTTGCAGTTCGGTGCGTAAGCGATCCATATCGGCGTCGACCGTTTTATCGGGAAGGCTGGTGGACATTTGGTGAGGGGGTGACGCTTCACTGGGATTGAAACCAGAGCGAGCCCTGCCGGGCAGCACCCGTGCGCGAGACTGAGTCTGCGCAGGGCACCAACTGCCTGCAATCCAATCGCGCAGAAGTTGTTTTTCATAGGGACTGAACACCCCGAACATTGACGCCCCGGGACCATCGATCAATTGCCAAAACCGGCTGAGCTCCGGGTCTTGGTCACGCTTGATCCAGCCTTTGTTTTGCAACGCTGCCAAGAACTCGGGGATTTTTCCGGGTACCTGCAACCATTGGTTAACCGTCTGACCTTCGAATTTGCAGTAGTCGGAATGCATGTGCTGACCAAAGCTGCGTTTGCGCTCCAACACCTGAATCACCTCGTGCTCAAGGTCGAAGGATTCAATCACTGAAAGTGTATCTAGCCCTAGGTTGTTAAGCCGATAGCCCAACGCAACTCGTCGGTAAAAATCGGCAGGACTGCTGTCCACCGGCATCAATTCCAGGACTGAATGCGCAGCCCTGCGTGCATGGCCGGAACTGGCGTTGTCGATGGTTACGTGCAGCGTGAAGTAATAAGGATCAATGCCCAGCTCGCTGAGTTCATAGGCGGTAATCAGCAGGTGCAACGGTAACTGTTCATAGCCGAGATTGAAGCCGATCACCTCTGGCAAAAAGTGCCGAACGTTATAACCCAGTGCAAGCTGCAACGCGCCCTGAAGATAGTGCTGATTCTGCAAATCGATTGAGGCCTCACAGCCGTGTTCGGCGAGCAACTTGCGGTAGAGAACTACATGGTTCTGCGCGGGGTCACCGTCGCCCAATTCTTCGAGATACGTGCGAACCAAGCCGTCAAAACGATAATCGTCCCAATGCCGCAGCACTCCGTACAGCCAAGCGCCATCCACGGCCTTGCTCGGCGCAACGCATTGCAGGAAATATAGCGCATGCGCCTTGTTAGTGAAGTAGCGGCGATTGCCGCCGTTTTGCCGTGCTTTAAGGTAACGCGCGTACAGTTCACCCACTTGAGATGCCTTGGATTCGACCCAGGTTTCCAAGGTGGATGGATTCTCAGGAAGATCGCAGGGCTGCTCACCCACCAGCGCCAACTGACGATGCAAAAATTCCCGGGCGTCACTGATAACTTCCCCGCCGGGCGTTTGCATCAGTTGATCGTAAAGCCGTTTTATGTCGTCGTTCTCATGGGCAGAATAAAGCGGCGAGACGCTGTGTAAGGCAGTAGTGCGAAAAGTATTCATAGCAACTCCAATGCAAAGGCGGGGGCCTTTTCGGCGCCTCCAGTCAGACCGTCTTTGGCCTGCGCATGTACAACGGAGCCACAGGCGTGGCAAAGATTCATTGAATTTGAAATAAGGTAGACGGATGGAGATTTAGCGCGTTCGAGGGGTGGATATGGTTGAAACAAAGCGGATCACTGACATTGAATGGTGGTGATCCCACCATTGCGCGGCGTTAATCTGAATGTGCGGCGTTATATCAGCAAATCTTCGAAAAAGGCGCCATAGGGTTTGCTTGGATGGGCAATCTGGATTTCCAGAATCCACAGCCCTGCTCCGGGCGTGGTCTCAAAGTCGCCAAGATTTCCGCCCCGGTAGATGGCGTGGGGAAAGTCACTGACGCGATGCCCCTTGATGTTCAAGTTCAATTCCCAGCCCATCTCAACTGCCTGTTCTTGGGCAAATGTGTAGAGGGCCTGGCCTGGCGTTTTGTGAGCCTTCCAATAGTGCTCAACACGCGTAAACAAGGTTTTTGCCGCTGCCGCACAAGTTGCCATTTCTGGGTCGTTGCCGGTGGTAAAGGTCATGCCGGCATCCCCTTCGTGGCCTTGCCAGACCGCTCCCATGTCGACGAAAAAAATGTCGTCTTCACCCAATACCGGATCACCCTCGGACGCTTGCTTGAAGGTCTTCAAGGTATTGGCACCAAAACGAATCAACAGCGGGTGCCAGATGCGCTGCGTACCCAGATCAGTGAGGATTTTTTTGCCTAATTCTCGCGCTTCGGATTCGCGCATACCGGGTTTGATCAACACGCCCATTTGTTCAATTGCCCGCCATGTCATTCGCTGAGCGTGCTTCATGGAATCGATATCGTAGAGGTCGCCAACGGCTTCTTTTGCGGTTACGGCGGTCATGGGTGGCTTCCTGAAAGGTTGCGGTTATCCGATACGAACCGGTCAGGCACAACGCTAACTTACTTCTTACACATCGAGCATCTTGTTTTCGGTTACCGACAGCAATAGACCATGGCCAATCCGCACAACTAAGACCTCTCCACTCGACTACCCTCAAGGTACTTATGCCATCAGAAGGTTTTTCGCGTATGCCCATGATCGCTCGAACGTTGCGCACATTGGTGCTTGTGCTAATGGTAGTCGCCGTTCTTTACCTGTTGGCGTGTGGTCTGCTGTTAGCGTTTCAGCGTTCACTTATTTATTTCCCGCAACCGCGTGCGATGGGCAGCGTCTCTACTGTATTAGATTTGCCGCGACCAGACGCCACTATAAAGGTGTCTATCCGAGCTCATAGTGGTCCCAATGCGATGATTTATTTTGGCGGTAATGCCGAGGACGTTTCGCTCAGTTTGCTGCCGTTTTCGCAAGCGTTCCCCGATCAAGCCCTGTATCTGATGCACTACCGAAGCTTTGGCGGCAGTACGGGTTCGCCTTCTGAAGCGGCTATCACTGCCGACGCCGAGGCGTTGTTTGATACCGTTTACAAAGAACATACCCAGGTTACGGTGGTGGGCAGAAGTTTGGGCTCCGGGGTCGCGATTCACCTGGCCAGCAAAAGACCCGCCGCGCGCTTGGTGTTGATCACCCCCTATGACAGCTTGCTGCAAATCGCGATCAAAAGAATGCCGCTGTTCCCAGTAAAATGGCTGTTGCGAGACACCTTTGAGTCGTGGCGCTATGCCCCTTTGATCAGCGTTCCAACGTTGTTTATCGCGGCGCAGGATGACCGAATTATTCCCCGGTCCAGCACTGACGCGCTTTTTGCTCACTTCAAACCCGGTGTTGCCACCCTGCGGGTAATTCCGGACAGCGGTCACAACACCCTCTCCGATAATCCGGTGTATTTGAAACTGCTGGGGGGCGGCTTGTGACGAGCTTAAGAGGCGGCCTCTACTCTAAGCACCTCGGTTACAAATAGGGTGAGCCGATTTGGGGCGATTCGCCCCGTTATACCGGATCAGACTCACTAGAAACCCTTTTCCAGAGCTACTTAGCTGAAATAAAAACTTTACATCTTAATGATAATGATTACCATTGGCGTCTTGTTAGTGCCATGGAATGAAATCAGTGATCCGAACATCATCTGTTTTTTCCCGTCTAAAACACGGCGAAAACGTCTACGGATTACTTAACTCCGTACCTTCTCCACTTCTGTGCGAAATGATCGGTTTTGCAGGCTATAACTTCGTCATTCTTGATATGGAACACCTGCTGCGCAGCGAAGAGGATCTGATGCATTGTGTGCGGGCCTGTGAGGCTTCAGGCGTCTCGGCCTGGCTGCGCATTCCGGCCATCGACACCCAATTGATCGGCCGTGCGCTGGATGCGGGCGTCGAAGCCATTGTGCTGCCCCGAGTTGAAAGCGCCGCCGACGTGGCCCGCGCAGTCGCCGCTGCGTATTTCCCGCCACGGGGGAAGCGCGGTATCAGCGGTGGCCGTATCACCGGTTTCGGGCGCGTGCCTTTATCCGATTACATAGACCTTGCCAACCAGCAAAGCCCAATCGTACCGATGATCGAGTCAGCTGCCGGGCTTCGGGCGTTGCCTGAGATTCTCGCACTGCCCGGCGTTGGCATGGTGTTGGAAGGTGCGCTTGATCTAGCCCTGGATTTGCGCTTGGGCCCTGAGCCTTTGCACCCCGATGTCTGGCTGGCGCTTCAGGCGATGGCCGATGCCTGCGCCGCCGCTAACGTCCCTTTCTGCGCAAACCCACGCACACCCGAACAGCACGTCTTTTGGCGCGACCGGGGAATCCGCAGCTTTCTAGCTGGCGAAGACCGCGGCTTGCTGAATAACGCCCTGAAAGCACGTCTGGGCAGCCTTAAATCCTCTAACTGAGCCTGAACCTAGCCCCAATGAAAACAACAATCTGTCTGTTTGCGTTTCCCTTCAGCCTTATTTCCTTGAGCGTCTGCCAAATCGCTCTGGCAGACGAGCAAAATGCTCAGGTTTCCTTGGCCCCCATTACGATTAAGGGTGATGTACTCGGCACTGCAAGCGATCCTGAAGTGCGCACGTATTCCGGCAGCCGAAGCGTAATAGACGCCGCCGATCTGAGAAAAGGTAGCGTGCGCGGCATCGACGATGCCTTGCAGCGAGTACCGGGCATTAAGGTTTTCGATGAAACCGGCACCGGGGCCCTGCCGCAAATTTCCGTACGCGGCTTGTACGAAAGCCGCAGTGGACGTATTCAAGCCCTGTCCGATGGCATCCCATTGGCCTTGGCGCCCTATGGCCAGACCGGCTTATCACTGTTTCCCATGACCCTGGCAACCATTGACAGGGTAGACATCGTGCGCGGCGGCGCGGCCGTGCAGTACGGTCCAAATAACGTCGGTGGAGTGATCAACTTCGTCAGCGCACCGATTCCCCGCGAGATGCACACCACGATCTCCGAGCGCACCACGTTTTCAGCGGGTGGGCATCAACTGTTCGATACCTACCTGGGCACCGGCGGTTATCTGACCGATAACTTTGGTCTGCAACTGGACCTCAACACCATTAACGGCGAGTACGGCCGCGAACATTCAGACACCGACATTCAGAACTATCGACTGCGGGGGCAATGGAACATCGATGACGATCACGACTTCAGTTTTGGTGTTCAACACTACAAAGCTGACATGGACCTTGCCGGCGCCTTGAGCGTCAAGGACTACAAAGACGATTCGCGTCAATCGACTCGCCCGCTGGACCGTTTCGAAGGCGACACCGACCGGGTCTGGGGAACTTACACTCAGCAACTGGGCGCGATGGGCCCATTCGATTCCGTGCAGTTCAGCTGGACCAACTTTGCCCACAACAGTTACCGCAATTTTGTCGTCGGCTTGCCGTTCACCCCGGATGGCACGGCGGTGACCAAGCAAGATGGCCCGCGTGACTTCAAGGTCTGGGGCAGTGAACCGCGCTTGAGCATGACTATCGACGGCGATACGGTTGGTCAAACCTGGTTGTTGGGCGCACGTTATGTCAGCGAAGATATCGACTATCGGGTAGACCGTCAGGCCCTCAATACGGGCGTGACCAGTGTGTTCCGTGATTGGAAATTCGACGACGAAGCCAAAGCTGCTTACTTGAGCAACGCCATCAGCCTGTTCGACCGTCGTCTGACTATTACTCCCGGAATTCGCTACGAAAATGCGCGAATGAACTACAGCGACAGCGTGACCGGATCAACCCACAGTAATTTGGCCGAAGAATGGTTACCAGGGCTGACCGTGGGTTTTCAGGCGAACGACGATTGGTACGTGTACGCCAATGCCCAGCGCTCACTGCGTCCGCCGCAAGTCACGCAGATTATTAAAGAAGGGGCCGTGGGTGCGGAGATTGCCTGGAATTACGAAACCGGGGTGCGCTACACCCCATGGAAAGGGCTACGGGTTGATGTGGGCCTGTACCGTATCGATTTCGATGACCAGATCGAATACAACGCCACCACCGATCGCTACGTGAACCTCGGCAGCACCCGTCACCAAGGGATTGAAACCGAGTTGTTCTGGACCCCTGCTGCGACACCCAACCTGGACCTGCATGCGAGCTATGCGTACTTGGATGCCAAGCAGCGCACGGGCGACAACAAAGGCAACGAAGTACCGTTTGCCTCGAAAAATCAATTCAATGCCGAAGCGCGCTACCGCTTCGCCGAGCATTGGACCTACAGCCTGGACGGCCTCTATGTCAGCAGTGCCTTCACCGACGCCGCCAACAGCGTCGCTGAAAATGCCTCCGCCTCGGTCGGTAGACTTCCGTCCTACGTGGTGTTCAACACTGCGCTGGAACGCGAATTCAAGCTGGATGACAAAAGCGTACTGACCGCATCAGCCGGCATTAGCAACTTGTTCAACCGCCAATACTACTTCCGCGGCATCGACACCAGCCCGTGGGGTCGCCAGCCAGCCCCGGAGCGCGCCCTCACCCTTGGCGCCAATTACCGCTTCTAACCGCGCAGCCGCGCCCCTGTAAACCAGTCGCCCAATCCCTTGGGACGGGCGACTGCTGCTCCCAGGAATCTTACGATCATGCAATTTCCACTCGTCATTCTCAGCCATGTCCCTCATACCGCGATCACCGAAGGTTTCTTGTCGGCGGCCCGTAAGCGCGGCTTACCGGTAGTGTTGATCAGCGACCACGCCCAAGAACATAGGCGGATGCTGGCCGCGTGCGACACGCCAGCGCACGATCTGCAGATTCTCGAATGCGACGTGTTTAATCCGCTGGCGGTGATCGAGCTGATAAATGCTCACGGCCTACGCCCGGTGGCCGTCTTCTCTAATAGCGATCATTTACAGACCGCTACTGCCTTGGTAGCCGAAACATTCAAGGTGCCGGGCAAAGACTGGCGGCTCTGCTATGCGGCAAAAAACAAAGCCGTCATGCGTGAACGTATGCGTGACCTAGGCTTGCCCGGCCCTTGGTTTCACGTGCTGACGGCAGGCAGCGTGGTTCCCGCCGATGCACCCTTTCCGCTGGTAGTAAAACCCACTCAGGGAGTGGCCAGCCTGGACGTCCGCTTGTGCAACAGCGCCCAAGAACTTAAGGATTACTGCGGCCGATTCTGGGAACAACAACCCGGTCGAGCATTGTTGCTGGAGGCCTACATGCAAGGCCCGCTGTTTACCCTCGAAACCCTCGGTGATCAGCAGCGCGTCCAGGCCATCGGCGGTTTTGATGTCACCCTTTCGCCTCCACCGCATTTTGTCGAGTTATCCGCACGCTGGAATGGTCCACTGAGCAAAGCTTATCGAGCCAATACGCTGGCGCAGGTATCTGCCTTCGGCATCCAATTTGGCGTGTGCCACAGCGAATTCATCCTCACTGCCGACGGGCCCATGCTGGTAGAAATCAATTACCGCAGCATTGGTGATGGCCGCGAATTCCTTCTCGACCGCTTGCTGCCACAAGGTTGGTTCGAGCGCATTCTTGGTGTTCACCTCGGCGAGAAACTGCTCGACGCCGAGCCGGTTCACGCCCAAGCACTTGTTCACTATGTGGTCGCCGACACACCCGGGCGCCTGCAGCAGGCATCCGCCAGCTTCAGTGATCTGCAAGACAGCCACTGGCGCGATTACCGGGCCTTGCGGCAAGTGGGCGACGAGATTCAGCTCAGCCATTCAAATAAGGATTACCTGGGTGTTCTGCGCATGATTTCGCCGGACGCTACCAGCCTCGACTCCCGCCTCGCCACCACGCTAGATGAGCTGCGCTGGGTGATGGCATGAACACTTCACCCCTCGACACTGATCAGGCGGCCATCAGCCAACGCATCATTGACTGTTGCCTACGGGAAAACATTCGCGGGCTACTAAGCCAAGGTCGAGTTCAAAACCTGCCCCCTGAACTGAGGGGAGCGTGGCCCAACTTCATTGATGAGCACTGGTTGCGTATCACCCATTTGGGCGCAGCTGAATTGTGGCTACCGGTTCACCCCTTCGCGCCTTTACAAGCCTGGAGCACCTCCAGCCCTGCATGGATTTGCCGGCAGGACGGGCAGACATTTATCGAGCAAGGCTATCGACGCTGGCTCGAGCACTTGGGCAACGGGCTGGACGCCGACAGCCTTGAGTTGTTTGCAGCCTATAAAGAAGAAGCGGATTGCGCCGTGCAGCATCGCCGCCTGTGCCAAGGCGCTTATCAAGAACATGCCCCCGCGCTGGGCGCCATTCTTGACCATCCCTTTTGGGCACAACGGTTGATCGGGATCGATCAGTTGGCAAGCTACCTGGACCACCCCTTTTACCCCACCGCACGGGCAAAGACTGGCTTTGACCGCGCAGCACTTGAACGCTATGCACCCGAATTTGCACCGCGCTTCTCGCTGAACTGGCTAGCGGTGCCTAAAGTCGCCATGACAATCAGCAGTGCCCCGCCCACGCACTGGCCCAGTTTTGTCGACTTGGGCCTCAAGCAAAGCCTGAGTCTGAGCCACCACTTGATGCCGGTGCACCCAATGACGTGGCAAGCGCTGGAACAATACGGGCTTCCCGAGGGCACGATAAAGGCACCGCGCAGTGCCATGGAGGTCGAGCCCACGCTGTCGGTACGCACCGTGATGTGCGTCGAGCACCCCCACTGGCATCTCAAGTTACCGTTATTGGTCACCACACTGGGTGCGCGCAATCTGCGCTTGATCAAGCCCAGCACGCTGTACGACGGTTATTGGTTCCAGATCACCCTGCAGGCGTTGGCGCAGCGGGATCCACAACTGGGCAAACGCTACTTGCACGTCGACGAAGAACATGGCGGCCATGCCGACGAAAGCCGTCATCTGGCGTACATCGCCCGTCACTACCCCGCACAACTGGGGACCACTACCTTGGTGCCGGTCGCCGCATTGGCCAGTCCACTGGCAGACGGCCGACTGTTTGTTGAACCGCTGATTGAACGCTTCTACGCAGGTTCAATGCAGCATTGGCTCGACGACTATCTCGACCTGCTGTTACAGGTGCACTTGCGCCTATGGCTGGGTTACGGGATTGCCCTGGAAGCCAATCAACAAAATGCCGTACTGATTTTCGAAACCGGACGCCCGCTACGCCTGCTAATGAAAGACAACGACGCCGCTCGCCTCTGGCCCGAACGCTTTGCAGCCGCGTGCCCGGATCTTGCGCAACGCCCTTTGCAATTGCTCGACGAGCGCATTTGTGTCAACGATCCGCAGGCGCTGGCCGAGATGTTCTGCACCATCACGTTGCAGTTGAACATTGTTGCCGTGCTCGAAGCGATCATTGGCGCAGGCCTGGCACCACGCGAAGCGCTCTACACAACCTTACGCCTGCGCCTGCTGGGCTGCCTTGAACAGCTGGAAGATGGAGGCACCGATTGCTCGCAGGCTCGACGCTGCTTGCTGGACAGCCCTACGCTGCCGGTGAAATACCTGCTGAGTGCTGGCAGTTTGTTTAGCAAAGCTCACTCCGGCGCCCAAGACATCAACAAGTTTTACGGTTACAGCGCAGCAAACTTCTTACTGGAGGGAAGTTTATGCGCCGCAGATTAATTGCCAGTGTCCTGCTCGGCCATTACCTGTCGGCGTTTACCGCCCTTGGAATTCCCCTGTACTTGCCTCGTATCCTTGCCGATCTGGCGCCTAACGCGCCGGGGTGGAGCATTGGCGTGTTGTTTGTACTTCCCACCTTGTGTACGGCGTTGGCCGCGCCGCTTTGGGGGCGCTGGGCGGATCGACGTGGTTGTCGGCTGTCGCTGTTGCGGGCCCATGCCGGTTTGTTTGCAGGCTTTTTATTAGCGGGGTTCAGCACCAACCTTCCCATGTTCGTGCTGGCACTGATGATTCAAGGCACCTTTGGTGGGGCGATGGCCGCCTCGAATGCGTACCTGTCGACCCAGTTTAAAGACGGCGACCTGTCGCGTGCCCTCAACTGGACGCAGTACTCGGCCCGTTTGGCGATGATCAGCGGCCCTATTCTATTAGGCCTGTTGACGGCCCAAGGATTGGGCTTGGAGTTATACCGGTATTTGGCTTGGCTACCGCTGTTGGCGTTTGTGATGATCTTGCCTCTGCCGGCCGATACCCCCCGCCAAACAATGCGCGCAGCGAACGCTGCGGATTCTCTGAGTCAATTGCCAACCGACCTGCCGCGCCTGCTAACGGTGCAGTTCCTTTTCAGTTTCGCCATGGTGGTGACGTTTCCCTATTTCGTCCCATACGGCGAAGCGTTGGGCATTGGCAACGATGCGGTAATCGGTTTGCTCTACAGCCTGCCGCATCTGGTTTATCTGTTTGCCCTGCCGTGGGTCCAGCGGCATACCGCCAACCTGCTGCTGCCTGGGCTGGGCCTGCTTGCTGTCAGCAATGCCCTGCAATTCTGGAGCACTCAGCCTGAACCGTTGTTCGCCCTGCGGCTACTCAGCGGCGTCGGCATGCTGTTGAGCTTCGTCGGTTTGCATCGCTGCCTGAGCCTGCGCAGTCGCCACGGCAGCGCCGGTCGTATGTTCGGCTGGTTTGACGCCAGCGGAAAATGGGCCGGAACTGCCGCAGGCGGCACTGCCGGGCTGGTCAGTCAGACCTGCGGCATTGAATCACCCTTCCTCGTTGCTTGCCTGGCCGCGGTCGCTGCGATGGCCGTGGCCCGTCCTCTACTTATGACCTCGCGGGAGATGCCAGCATGACCCTTGCTCTGACGAATGCTTCATTGCATGAACACGCACTCGATGGTGAGGCTGAACGCCATGCCATTGAATGCCTACTCAACTGTTACCTGCGCGAATACGCCTTGCCACGTAACGAAGCGAGCCTTGATGACCGCACTCAAGACCTGCCGATGAGCCTGCGACAGCATAATGGCCAATGCATCAGCATCCGCTTGCCGAGCGGACGTCTCGCAGTACGGGTCGACCGTACCAGTGCATTGGGCCGCTGCCATTTCGTCAGCGCGCCCTATTTCAAGGGCAGCGCTCAAAGTTGGCGTCCCTTGACCGCTACTGAACTGGCGCGGCTACTGTGCGTGCCATTAAGCAAGCCAGAACGGGTAGGCGAAATGCTGCAACAGGTCGATAACAGCCTGCAAATCACCCGCACCTTCCTTCGGCACGCCACGCATGACTCGCCGAGACCGAAAGACAGTCTGTTGAACTCCGAACAACACCAGATATGGGGCCACGCCCTGCACCCTACCCCGAAGAGCCGCGAAGGTATTTCGCGAGCAGCCCTGTTGGCGTGTTCGCCGGAAGTGGGCGCCTGCTTTGAACTGCATTGGTTTCGCGTGGACCCGGCACTGATCCAGCATCAAGGCGACGACCCGCGCAGCACCCTGCAACACCTGTGTGGTGGACGAGACGATCTTTACCCGTGCCATCCCTGGGAAGTCGAACGTATCCTCGTCGACCCGCTGGTCCAGCGTGTGCAACAAAAGGGGCTACTGGAATACTTGGGTCCGCTGGGGATGGCGCTCTACCCTACTTCGTCGGTGCGCACTCTTTACCACCCGGAGCTGGCGTATTTCCTCAAGTTTTCGATGCACGTGCGCCTGACCAATTGCGTGCGTAAAAACGCCTGGTATGAACTGGACAGCGCGGTGGCCTTGACCCGACTGCTGGCCCCCGTCATGGCCGAACTCGCCCATACAATGCCGGACTTTTTGCTGATGCCGGAGCCCGCCGCCAGCACCCTCGACCTGAGCGCCTTCGGCACGCTTGAACAGGCCCGGGAAGTGACTGAATGCTTCGGCATTCTGTACCGGCAAAACCTTAATGAAGCCACCCGCGCACGCTACCAACCACAAGTCGCCATGGCGCTGTTCACTTGGGATTTGCAAGGTCGCAGTGTCTGCCAGCGCTTGGTTGAGCAGTGCGCCAAACAGCTCGGCATCAACCAGGCAGACGCAACGCTGCGCTGGTTGGACGGTTACGCTCGGCAATTGCTCGGCGGCGTCATGCAGTGCTTGTTTCGACTGGGTGTGGTGCTGGAGCCACACTTGCAAAACACAGTCATTGGTTTCGACAACGATGGCCTGCCTTGCCGCGTTTGGATTCGCGATCTGGAGGGCACCAAGCTCGTTGCGAGTCACTGGCCCATTGAACGCCTTAGCGAACTGAACGAGCGAACTCGGGCCTCGCTGTACTACGACCAGAACAAGGCCTGGCAGCGGGTGGCGTATTGCGCGCTGGTGAACAATTTGGGTGAGGCTATTTTTCATCTGGCCTGTACCGATTCGGTATTGGAAAGCCGACTGTGGTCGCACATCGCCACCCTCTTGCACGCGCAAACAGCGCTGCTCGATAACCCTTCGCAACTAAGTGATTTGTGTGCCGGAGCGCCACTGCCCAGTAAGGAAAACTTCATGACCCGCCTGATGATGCGCGCTGACCGAGAGGCCGGTTATACCGCCTTACCCAACCCGCTGGTCAACATCACAATGAAGGCCATCGCATGACCCTGCCTGCACGTGTCACCACGGCCATCCGCCAACTGCGCGAGCAACAACAGTCACCACTGTGTGCTTACGTCTACGACCTGATGGCCCTTGAGCAACACGTTCGGCAAATGCGCAAAACAATGCCTGCCAATTGCGAACTGTTCTATGCGGCAAAAGCCAACCCTGAGGCACCCATTCTGCAAACCCTGGCGCCACTGGTAGACGGTTTCGAAGCTGCGTCCGGGGGAGAACTTCGTTGGTTGCACGAGCAGTGTCCTGGCCAGCCGCTAATTTTCGGCGGCCCCGGCAAGCTCGAGAGCGAACTGGAAATGGCCATGGGTTATCAGATTTCAGCGTTCCATGTCGAAAGCCTAAACGAGTTGCGCAGCTTGGCGAAGGTGGCGGCTCGCGTTGGTCGTAAAGCACCGATTTTACTGCGGTTGAACCTGACACTTGCGCACGCCCCGGAGGGTCGGCTGGTGATGGGCGGCAAACCGACACCGTTTGGCCTGGATGATGATGCGTTGGAAAAGGCGCTGGTTTTATTGCGTGACGAGCCATGGTTAGAGTTGCAAGGTCTGCATTTCCACTTACTGTCTCATCAACTTGATGTAAACGCCCACTTGGGATTGCTTCGCAGCTATTTCAAAACCTTCCGCCAACTGTGCACCGACCAACGGTTACATCTGCCACTGATTAATGTTGGTGGCGGCATGGGCATCAACTATCAAAATCCTAATTGTTCTTTCGATTGGCCGTTATTTTGTAAAGGTCTCGATACACTTATCGTCGAAGAAAACATGGCCACTACGCAAATACGCTTTGAAATAGGTCGATTCATCAGCGCGGCTTGCGGCTATTACCTAATGCAAGTGCTGGACATTAAACGCAACCACGGCCACTACTTCGCCGTAGGTCGGGGCGGCACTCACCACTTTCGGACACCGGCAGCCCAAAACCACGACCACCCGTTCGTCGTATTACGTAGTTTGCAGCCGGCGCAGCTAACCAACGAGCCCGTGACAGTGGTGGGTCAGCTGTGCACCCCGAAGGATGTGCTGGCCAGACAGCAGTTGGTAGCCCACCTGGCTATCAACGATCTTCTCGTATTTCCATTGGCTGGGGCCTACGCCTGGAATATTTCACACCGGGACTTTTTAATGCATGAACCACCGGTCATGTTGTTTTTGAACGAATAATCGGACAATTAGCGTCATTACTTAACGTTTGGCATAAAAACAATTCAGCTCAGTACTTTTTTTACACTTATTGAGTGGAACTCGTAGCGCAAACCGGCTCTAACCCATGTGCCCTTCAACTTTTGATTGGGGCAGCGACATTTGTAACCAACTGCTGGCGTGTTGAGTAAAGTTTTCCAGCGTAGCGCTTCAGGCAGGACTATGCTCGCGGAGCAGTTTGATATGTATGGCGTTGCCTTCGAGCAGCATCAAGGGGTATCCGTATGTTGTCTTTTATCTGAACACAAACGGCCCATGTACGCTCAAATCCAAGCGTACGCGTGCACTTTAGGTTCGACCATCGATGACGCATTTTCGATTTATCGCCCCGTCTCTCGGAGTCCGCGATGAAGACTGCTCCTGTCGCCTATAACCGACGTATTTTGATCATCGATGACACCCTGTCGATACATCAGGATTTCCGAAAAATCCTTTGCCCCGAACTCGACAGCGAGCAATCTCTGGCGTCAGCCGAAGCTGCATTGTTTGGTACGGTGAAACCGTCACGTAAGCTCTTTGAGCTGGATTCTGCTTATCAAGGCGAAGAAGCACTAGCCATGGTCGAAAGCGCTTTAGCTGAAGGTCGACCTTATTCCCTGGCCTTTATCGACATGCGCATGCCACCCGGCTGGGATGGCCTGGAAACCATCGAGCGGTTGTGGAAGGTTGATCCGAAGCTGCAAGTAGCGCTGTGTACCGCTTTTTCTGATCACTCATTGGAAGCCATGACCGAGCGTCTTGAATTCGGCGATCAATTGTTAATCCTGAAAAAACCCTTCGACACTTTGGCTATTCGCCAGATGGCCAGCGCGCTAACGGTCAAATGGCAGCTGGCAGAGGAAGTCGCGGCGAAAATGCTTGGGCTGGAGCAAACCATCGCTGAACGGGTACAGGAAGCGATGAAAGTTTCACACCTGTTTCAGTACGATGTGCTGACGGAGCTGCCAAACAGCACGTTGCTGGCAGGTCAATTGGCCTTAGCCATCGCTTTATCTAAACGGCACGATTTGCAATTGGCTATATTTTTTATTGGCTTGGATAGATTCGAGCGAATCAACAACGCCCTCGGCTATCCCACCGGTGATGAAATGCTTAAACAGGTAGCCCACTGTCTGGTCAATACAGTGCGCCAATCTGACGCGGTATTTCGGTACGGCTCCGATGAGTTCGTGGTGATATTGGCCGACATTCATCACCCCCATCAAACCACCGGCATCGCCGAGAAGCTGTTGGCGGCTTTGCGAGTGCCGCATTACATCGCCGGCCACGATCTGACGGTGACCGCGAGCCTTGGGATCAGTATTTTTCCAAACGATGGCGTAGAGCCTATCGAGCTAATCAAAAAAGCTGAAAACGCCATGCGTAACGTCAAAATCATAGGGCCGGATAACTTCTGCTTTTTTGCTGACAACTTGAATGAGCGCGCACGAGAACACCAATCCATCGAGTCGGGCATTCGACTGGGGCTGGAGCGTGATGAGTTCGTGCTCCATTACCAACCCAAACTCAATCTGAAAACTGGAAAGATAGTAGGCGCCGAAGCGTTGATTCGCTGGTTGAAACCCGACCACGGCTGGGTGTTTCCGTCTGAATTCATTCCGGTGGCCGAAGACACTGGATTGATAGTACCGCTGAGTAAATGGGTATTGCGTGAAGCCTGCCGCCAAGCTTGTGCCTGGGAAGCCGACGGACTGCCGACAATTCGTATATCCGTAAACATCTCTGCCACTGAGTTTCGCCAAAAAGGGTTTCTCGAAAGCATCCGCAGCGTACTTGCAGAAACCGGATTGGGCCCTGCTCAATTAGAGTTAGAGATCACCGAAGGCGTGCTAATGCAGAACGCCGACTCGACCATCTTGGTACTGTTGGCAATCAAGGAAATGGGCATTCGTCTGGCCATCGACGATTTTGGCACCGGTTATTCCAGCTTGAGCTACCTGCGCAGATTTCCCATTGATGTTCTGAAAATCGATCAGTCATTTATTCGAGCGCTGGGAACCGACAGCAATGACGAGGCATTGGTTGATGCAATCATCAGCCTGGGTGAAAGCCTAAAGCTCAATATCATCGCTGAAGGTATCGAGACCCAGGCACAGCTGGATTTCCTTCGGGCGCATAATTGCGAAGAGGGCCAAGGTTATTTTTTCAGCCGCGCCATAGAACCTGTGGCTTTTGCCAAAATATTGAGCGCAGGAAAGATGGAAGCGGAGTTTCAAGGGCCGTCCACATCAACTCACTAATTAACAATAAATCAACCTTGCGCTTTATTGCGTTTCTGGCGCTGCTGCTCAGTCCTTATCTTCCAGCAATTTCAGCACAGCTTGATGAACCGCTGAAGCCTTTGCCGGATGTGCAGGTGCACAACCCTGCTCGGGTCGAGTTGGGTCGTCAGCTGTTCAACGAAAAGCGTCTATCGGGGAACAACTCCATGGCCTGCGCCAGTTGCCATCAGCTGAAAAGAGGTGGCGCCGACGACGTACCGTTTTCTATTGGCTTGGATGGCAAACCGATGGGCATCAATACGCCGACGGTATTGAATGCGAGCCTCAATTTCAGGCAATTCTGGAATGGTCGCGCCGACTCTCTGGAGGCGCAGGTTGACGAGTTCATTCGAAGTCCCGTGGCGATGGGAAACACATGGGAGGCCGTTATCCATACCCTTTCCCACAACCCTGATTACAGCTCAGCGTTTAGCCGCGCATATCCGGACGGACTTACTGCCGCCAACGTACAAAACGCTTTAGCCACCTATGAACGAACACTGCTAACCCCTAATTCGCGCTTTGATCGTTATTTGAAGGGTGAGACGGACATCCTGACTCAGGAAGAAAAATACGGTTACCAACGCTTCAAGCAATACGGCTGCATCGCCTGCCATCAAGGCGTCAATATTGGCGGCAATATGTACCAGAAATTTGGCGTGCTGGGCGATTACATCAGCAACAGGGGCCATCCAACGGAGGTCGATCTGGGGCGGTATTCAGTAACTAAAGATGAAGCTGACCGTAACGTCTTTAAAGTCCCCAGCCTACGCAACGTGGCTCTGACGGCTCCCTACTTTCACGACGGATCAGCAAAAACGTTAGATGAGGCCGTTGCGGTGATGTTCAGATATCAGGTGGGGCGTACCCCCTCAGAGCTGGATAAAAGCCTGATTGTTCAGTTCCTGAAAACCTTGACCGGCGAGTTGGCGGGTAAACCTTTATGAAGCTGTCCCGCCGATTTATATCGCTGCTATTGGGCGCTTTGACGCTGATCCTTGCATCGATTCTGCTTTTCCTCTACGTCAAATCCAGTACCGACAACACCACAAACTATATTGAGTCACGGGATCTGATTAGCCAGATCAAGCAACTGGACGCGCAATGGGAAACCGCAATTCTTGAAGCACGAATTACTGCTAATCAAAACTACGACACACTGGTCGAACCGCTCAATGGCATAAACCAACTCTGGGGACAGTTCGTCCTTATGGAGTTGGGCTATCCACGTCATACCGTAAATAGTTGGCGCGATGGACGTGACGCTTACGTGGACGCGATGACTGAAAAAACTCGACTGGTGGAGCAGTTCAAATCGCATAACGCGATTTTACGCAACTCGTTAGCCTTCTTACCCTTGGATGAGGACGACATCCAGTTTCAACTTCAGCAACTGGACAGGAGCGCGCCGCTGCTGCAACCCACCTTGACGGACATGTACGATTTGCTGCTCGATTGTCTTGAGTTTTCCCAGGTAATTTCTGACGAAAAAGCGGCCGATATTCAGGTTGGACTTAACCGACTGGAGATAGACAAAGAACGCTTACCACTCAAACTGCACTTACCGCTGGAAATCCTGCTCAGTCATGTGCGGTTGATCCTGCGTGAACAACCAGTGGTCAATGATCTGGTAGAGCGTATCGGCGCAGTTCCGGTCGCGGCACGCCTGGATGACATAAACAGCCTCCTCAACGGTTATCAGGAGCAAGCCATTGGAGTTAATCGGTTGTATCACCTCTGCTTGTTGATTCTGTCCGCACTGATGTTCGTCTTGATGCTGTATTTGGGAATTCGTCTTTTGCGCAGTTACGCCGAGATCAACCGCCGCATCAATAACACCTTGCACACAGCCAATGAAAGTCTTGAGCAACGAGTGGAAGAGCGTACGCGGGAATTGAAAGACACCCAAAGCGAATTATTCGATACCGCGCGCCAGGCTGGCATGGCTGAAATTGCCACCAACGTGCTGCATAACGTCGGGAACGTGCTGAACAGCGTGAATATTTCAGCTGAACTGGTCACTCGTACCCTGGCTAGCAGCAAGGCCATCGGCTTAGGCAAAGCGGTGCAAT
Organism: Pseudomonas sp. 10S5; assembly: GCF_035019745.1. Classification (NCBI taxonomy): domain Bacteria; kingdom Pseudomonadati; phylum Pseudomonadota; class Gammaproteobacteria; order Pseudomonadales; family Pseudomonadaceae; genus Pseudomonas; species Pseudomonas sp. 10S5. Next base: position 47,263 of record NZ_JASJVL010000001.1, on the reverse strand, counting down.
TGATCAACGAGCACGCCCATGACCTCGGTGATTTCATCAGCCACGACCCTAAGGGGAAGCTGCTTCCTGATTACCTCAACCAATTAGACCAAGCCTTGGTCTCAGAGCAGCAGAGCATCACCGAGGAGTTGGCGCGACTGACCCGCAGCGTTGATCACATCAAGGACATCGTTTCGACTCAGCAGTCGTACGCGGGTATCACTACCCTTGCCGAAAGCCTCAATATCAACGATCTGCTAGAAGACGCCCTGCGTATGAACTCAGGCGCGTTGACTCGTCACCGCGTCAAGGTGATCAAGGACTTCAGCAATGTTCCGGATATCATGGCCGACAAACACCGCCTTTTGCTGATCTTGATCAACCTGATCAGTAACGCTAAATATGCGATGTGCAACATGGATGAGCGCTCCAGGAACATGACCATCGGCGTCAAATTCATCGGCAACACAATCTTGCGAATCAGCGTAAGGGATGAAGGCGAAGGCATTCTTACCGAAAACATGACGCGAATTTTCGCCCATGGATTTACCACACGCAAAGAGGGCCATGGCTTTGGCTTGCACAGCTGCGCCCTGGCCGCTATAGAAATGAAAGGTCGCCTCAGTGCCCACAGCGACGGTCCGGGCAAAGGCGCAACATTCGTCCTTGACCTACCGTTGAACATTGCTGTTGATGAGCGCTAAAGCAGAGTCTGAAAGGTGCACACAACCGTGCGCAGCCCGTCATCATTTAGCGTGATCATCTAAATCGTTAAAGGTAATTATTTATTTGCTCGTTGCTCGCCGACTATGGCGATCAATTTAATCGTGCGGATAAAAACAAATGTACCTTAACCTTGCCATCGCCTGGACAATCGTCATTTCGTTTTCCATCGCACTGCTGCATCTCTGATACAAAACCTTCCTCCAGAGTAAAAAGGCCGCTCCATGGAGCTAACCTTCTCGCCCCCATAGTTCCAAGGCGTAGTCGACAAAACTCCTGAGTTTCGGCAAACGGTAACGGTCCTGCGCGTACACCAGGTGCATTGGGCGCCGCGGCAATTGGTAATCCTGCAACAATGCCACCAGTCTGCCGTCGCGCAGGTCTTGCCTGACCAGCATATCGGGCATCATCACCACGCCCATCCCGGCGAGCGCCGCTTGGCGCAAACCTGGCGTGCTGTTGATCGCCATAGGCCCGGAAACCGGAACCACCTCCTGGCCCTGCGCACCTTTCAAGCTCCATTGCTTCGCAGCGGAACGCCATTCATCGCCCGCAGGGTAAGCGAATGCCAGGCAATCGTGATCCTCTAGATCCCGCGGTTTAAGCGGCGTACCTCGACGCTGAAGATAAGCAGCCGAGGCGCAAATGGTCAGGGTGTAATCCTGCAAAGGACGGGCAATAAGACCAGACGGCTCCAGCGTACCCAAACGTATCGCCGCGTCGAACCCGCCATCAATAAGATCGAGGATCTGATTGTTCAATTCCACGTCCAGCTTGACCTCCGGAAAGCGCTGTACAAACCCGCTCATCGCCGGTGCCAAGCACTCGACGCCAAAGGCTGGCGGCGCGGTAATCCGCAATAGCCCACTGGGCACGCCCTGCGCTTGTTCAGCCAAGCGTTCAGAGTCGGCTACTAATCCCAACACTTCGAGGCAGCGTTGGTAATAAGCACTGCCAAACTCGGTGAGGCTTTGACGTCGGGTGCTGCGTTTGAGCAAGCTGACCCCGAGGCGCTGCTCCAATGCGCGCAGGTGATTACCAACCATGGTGGTGGACATTGAGCACTGCTGCGCGGCGGCAGTCATACTGCCCGCCTCCACCACTTTTACATACACCGTCATCGACTGGAACAGGTCCATTATCAAGCTCAGCTTTAAATTGATTGAAATAGGCAGATGTTTATCCAGCATAAGTTGTTAACGATACTGCATATCTCAACAAAGAAGGAGCTCTAGATCATGACCGCCCCGTGCCTGATGACCACCTATCAACCCTTGCCGATCAGCTTTACCCGAGGTTTGGGAACTCGCTTGTGGGATCAGGAGAACCGTGAATACCTGGACGCTGTCGCTGGAGTCGCGGTAACCAATGTCGGTCACTCCCATCCACGCATTGTTGCCGCGATCAGCGAGCAGGCTGGCTTGCTGCTGCACACCTCTAACCTGTACACCATCGACTGGCAGCAGCGCCTGGCGCAAAAACTGACGCGACTGTCCGGGCTGGACCGGGTGTTTTTCAACAACTCAGGGGCTGAAGCCAATGAGACCGCACTGAAACTGGCGCGGCTACACGGGTGGCAAAAAGGCATTGAGCGACCGTTGATAGTGGTTATGGACAAGGCGTTTCACGGCAGGACGCTGGGCACGCTGTCGGCCAGCGACGGACCCGCTGTGCGCTTGGGTTTTCAAACGCTGCCAGGGGATTTTATCAAGGTCAAATTTGGCGACAGCGCAGCGCTAGAGAAAATCGCCGAGGCCTACGGTGACCGAATTACCGCCGTGTTAATGGAGCCCATTCAAGGTGAAGCCGGTGTGCAGGTAGCGCCCGCGGGTTACTTGCAAGCAGTTCGCGACCTCTGTAGCCGTCGTGGCTGGTTACTGGTGCTTGATGAAATCCAGACCGGCATCGGCCGAACCGGTCTGATGTTTGCTTTTGAGCATGAGCGCATCGTGCCAGATGTGCTGACCTTGGCCAAAGCGCTGGGCAACGGCATCCCCATCGGCGCCTGCCTCGCCCGGGAAAAAGTGGCACAACTGTTCACTCCCGGCAGCCACGGCAGCACGTTTGGTGGCAACCCGTTGGCCTGTCGGGTGGGCTGTACCGTGCTGGACATCATCGAAGACCAAGGGCTGTTGAAAAATGCGGAGCGTCAAGGCGAACGGCTGCTCGCCGCCTTGCGGGCCGAACTGGACGATCATCCGAACGTATTGGCGATACGCGGGTTAGGGTTGATGATCGGCATCGAACTCGCCACGCCGTTTAGGGAGTTGACCTTGATTGCCGCCCGTGAGCACGGGTTGTTGATCAATGTCACCCGAGGTCAAACGATTCGGTTATTGCCGCCGTTGACTATTAATGATGACGAAGTGGAGATGATTGTGGGTGGGCTAGTTCGGTTGTTGCATTGACGCAATCGGGGATGACTGTTCGGCGCTGCTGGTGTTCCGAGGCAACCACGCAGACCACGCCAAGGGCTTTGTCACAGACGCCAAGTCCGTCCCGCGCGATTAGGAACCGGGGTTGGTAAAGTACATTCCGCATTCGCCGATACCGCAGCAGGGCTTTAACTGACTACCAAGACCCGGCTCAAAGGTAACGCGAAAAACCGTACCCGTTTCAGCGTATGCAGCCCTAGCCAGAGGGCAGCCAACAGCATCGCGCAGACACCGCCGCCCCATTCAGGGACTAAGCGATCAACGCGAAGCGCGTGAGGAATACCTGAAGAAAGACACGTCGCTGTCAGAAAAAACGTACCAGTGCAGGATGTTCGGGCCATTCTCCGGTTAATAACTGCCGGGGGCTTTCAGGGCCATAACTATAAAGGCCAGGAATTACGAACGGGATAATTGCGCAATAATCGCCTGTACTTTTAAACATCTCCAATGTCACAACTAAAGGCTGCATTTGACAAATATCAATTGGCCAGCATACAATATTCGACGTTTTTCAATGGTTGATACTTAGATCAATAAGTTCGAGTGTGTATAACCTGCATATGAATCATCAGCGCTGCCACTCTCTAGCTGGATGATTTCTCAAATACCTCTAGTTCAATCAAAAGCCTCTGACAGTTTCGTTTTATCAGTTTATTAACTAAAACCTCACTACGTTCGCATATTTTATGAGCACAACAAAAAAATGGAATTTATCAAGACTTGGCTGAAAATCAGGAGCACTGCGTCTACTGGAATCTCTGGTGCTAAAGGCCAAGTATTTCGGCGTGATATCAATGGACTTCGCGCTTTAGCGGTCACTGCGGTTGTTCTGTATCACTTCAATGTTGGCCGCATCGTTGGCGGCTTTGCTGGTGTGGATGTCTTCTTTGTCATCTCAGGCTTTCTGATGACAGGAATTATTACCAAAGGACTGCAGCAGGGTAATTTTTCAATACTTTCCTTTTACTGGTCGCGGGCGAAACGCATTTTACCGGCGCTGGTTGTCGTTACCGCCGTTTTACTGGCATTGGGTTGGTTTTTCCTAGCGCCCAACGAATACAAGATGCTCGCAAAACATGCGCGCCAATCCTTATTCTTTCTGTCAAATATAAGTTACCTGAGAGAGTCGGGGTATTTCGACAGTGCGAGCCATAGTAAATGGCTACTGCATACGTGGTCATTGTCGGTCGAGTGGCAGTTTTATTTGGCTCTACCCCTCATGCTGGCCATCGTTTGGAAACTGTTTCCCAGCAAGAAGGCACTGATCGTAGCTCATGTGATGGTGCTAGCTTGCTCCTTTATTACATGTATAGCGCTGACGAACACGGTACCGGACAAAGCTTTTTATCTTTTGCAGTCCCGGGCTTGGGAAATGTTGCTTGGCGGTCTCTGCTTTCTGCTTGGGTCAAATCTGAATCTGTCCCCCCTTGCACGCAAAGCGTTGGAAGCTGGTGGGCTGCTGCTGATTGTAGCTTCAACCTTTTTGATTGAGGCTTCCGACGCATGGCCCGGCTATTTAGCACTCATCCCAACTCTAGGTGCAGTAATGGTGCTGACGGCCAAGTGCGAGAGTTCGCTGTGGAGTAACAATCAGTTCACCGAATGGCTCGGTACGCGCTCTTATTCTTTATACCTATGGCACTGGCCATTGGTGGCCGGATTATTCTATTTTTATCAGCAGGACAATGCCCTCTGGATCGCCGTTGCAATTCTGCTGGCGCTGATGCTGAGCGAGCTTTCTTATCGGGTTGTAGAACAGCCAGTAAGAAGAGGGTTGCAGAAACTGACTCTGCCTCGCGCCTTGGCACTGCTGGTTGGTCTAGTGGTATTGACTGGGGGCGTGGCTCAGTTTGTAGTGACTAAGAACGGCTTATCACAGCGCCTGTCTGCAGACATTACCCAGATGATAGAAAAGGCCCAAAGTGGCAATAATCCACGCAACGGTGAATGCCTCGCTAGAGGGGTTCCCTGTGTGTATGGGGGCCATATGATCAAAGTTATGATCATTGGCGACAGTCATGCCGCTACCTTGGTAACAGTCGCACAAGACGCACTTGCCACGCTTGACGAAGGCATCTACTTTCAAGCCGCTCCCGCTTGCTTACCGGTCGACGGCTTGACGGTCAGAGAACACGCCAACAAAGATCCAGAGGATCCGTGCGTCATCATGATGGAGCAACTCACCAAAACGCTCGGAACGGAAATGAGTAATGTGCCGCTGATTGTGATCAACCGGACATCTATTTATCCGCTCGGATACAACGGTATTGATCAAACCCAGAAGCGTAGTCCACAAGCCTACGCCTCAATGCCTGTTGATAATCCAACTCCTGCCTCGCTGAAAGAGTTTGGGCGACTCTATGTTGAGAGTGCATGTGCCATGGCGAAAAACCGCCCGGTGTACCTCATGCGGCCTATACCCGAAATGAGGGTCGACGTTACGGATGCCATCGGCAGGGAAATGCTGTTGGGCAATCCACGCGACTTCACCCTAAGCCGCGAAGACTATAACGCACGCAATGCTTTTGTCTGGAGCATTCAAGATCAGGCCCACGACCAATGCGGCGTGCATATTCTTGATCCCCTTCCCTACCTCTGCGATGACAAAGTCTGTTATGGCAGCAAGGGTGGAGCGCCGCTGTATTTAGACGATAATCATCTTAATGCGCGGGGTGGTTCGTTGCTGGAACCTATGTTCTCCAAGGCGTTTTCAGCGATGCCTTATATGCAGGCTCACGCGGGAGCAGTTGAAGGGGGTCAGGCTTCGGGCAGCAAGAGTCCCCCGAAGACTTGAGTCCGGCTTGTGCGGATGCTTCCAGAATACGAACTGACTTGTACATGTGGTTATGCCAAACACGTTATCGACGAAGAAATCAGCGAACAGCTAGAGATCGTGCCGATGCAAATTCGGGTGATTAAGCACATTCAGTACGTCGACGGCCTTGCCATTGCACCGTTTTGAAAAAGTTCTTGGCCGTCACGGCATCGATATCTCGCGTCAAACCTTGGCACGCTGGGTGATCCAGTGCAGCGCGCATTTTCAGCCGTTGCTAAACTTGATGCGCGACCGGTTGCTGGAAAGTCCGGTGATCCACTGCGACGAAACGCGAGTGCAAGTGCTTAAGGAGCCGGGTCGAGATCCGACCAGCCAACCCTGGATGTGGGCACAAACCAGCGGCCCGCCGGATCGAAGAGGGGGCTGTTTGATTACACTCCAGCCGAGCGCAGGAATTGCCGCTGCGCCTGTTTGAAGGTTATCGTGGTTACCTGATGACCGACGATTATCCGGGTTATAACGCTTTGGCGCGACAACCTGGCATTGAGCGACGACTCGCCCCGATGGTCAGGTCGCGCCCAGCCGTTATGCTGGATCGGTTTTGAGTGATGGTTTCGTTGTTGTTATTGGCCCCGTGAACATCGCTGTTCAACACCTGCGCAGAGGTGATATTGACGTCGCGGCCAGCGGTGAGGCCAAGGTCTCGACCGGACTGTAATACCCCGCCCGAATTGCTGATGTCGCGACCCGCCTGAATCGTCAGGTCATTACCCGCCTCGACCCGAGCCGCGCTGTCGGCGAATTGCCGTTCTTGGGTGTTGTAACCGTTGCTGCTGTTGTGGGTCGTGACGGTGCGCTCATTAATTACATCACCGCTGATAGCGGTAAGGCTTACCATAGAGCAGCTACGCTGACTTCACGGTCAGAGACGGTAATCTAAAAGCGCTTAACGCTGCAATAAATACATGAGCGCCAGCAGCGCTCGCATTGATACCTCTATGTTTATAGCAATCCAGCGGCTCAATAATGGCGGTTCTAATCGATCATCTCTTTCAAGAAGCTAATACCGAACTCATCGCGAACTGTATATAGGCTTTCATACTGAAAGGACAGGACAAATCTAAAAACTGTATCAGAAGATAGTTCCGTAAGAAATAATTTAATGTCCGCTGCGCTCTCGAACAAAAAACCAACAGGACAATGAAACGCGCCACTCATGCCGACTTCCCAATCAAATGCCCCCCCCTCAGCGGCAACCTTCTCGGGGAGACTAAAAACATGAAATACAAAGTAAATATTTGATTTAGCAAAGTTTCCGGTCAAAAAGCCGTCTTCGATGCGATATTCAGCGCCTATCGCCGAAAGTATCGAAATCACATCTCCAAAGGAAATACCAACTTCGACCTCAAGATTCATGGTTATAGTCATTTCGAAACCTTTATCACTCTGAACTCCCCACCCTTCATCAAATATAGCGTTTTTAATCCCTCGACAGGATTCAGCCGTAGCGCGCCTTCTATTGCGTCGAAACTCAAGGGAGAGTCTGCAAGATTTACCACAATACTGTCAGCCTGTACTTGAACCTTACTAGTAACTGTCTTAAGTACCGAAATAGGACTATTAGTAATTGGCGAAAACACATCAGCCAACTCACCATTAATTCGCAAATCAGGATTAGGACCTACTTTTCCCGTATTCGCCAATTGTTCAACGTCATATCCACCTTTCGCAAGGGCGCTAGCAGCTTCATTTTGACGCTCGATCGAGCGAACCATGTCCGCGCTTGCATTTTTTGGTGGTAACTCGACGTCCCCAGTCAGCGACCCTGCTTTTGGTAATGCACTGGTGCCAGCTTCGCTATCTGTTACAGCTCCAGATGGGTTCCCCGTACCTTTTGCACCATCAAATTACCGGAGCAAAAACCTATCTCTTAGTCTTTCCACAACTCGGCTCATTGCTACAAGCGGGTCAACACCATCTTGAGAGTAAATACTGCACGAAGCCATATCCTCCGGATAATCAAAGTCCGCATAGATTTCCTGAAGCCTATTTATTTTATCTTCGTCACTATCATTCGACGAGTCAATACAAAGTAGAAAAGCCAAAAGCCACTTATCTATTTCGGCAACACAGCTCGCCATCTCCATTTGTTTTGAGATAACCTCAAGAAGCTCTTCATCGCTTAAATATTCGCCTCCAGCAATGATGGCAACGCGCTCGCTTTCGCAACCATTTAAAAGCTGATTCATGGCAAATTCAAAAATATCTTCTCGCCCTATCCAGCGCTTTTTAAATCCCAAAAAAATGGTTGACCAACAAGCCAAGCCCAAACTACTCAATACACCAAGTGGAGACATTACCTTCTCCTTATTTTTTCGGAATTTGGTTAGGCAGGCCAGTTACTTGACCACCGGGGATAAAGCGTCGATGAGTCACGTTGCCTTCATCAACAATCCACTCAAAAACCCCACCAACTCCGTTATTGCTGCCTTCAATTTGTCTTAACTCTGACACCCTAACCACCTCGCCACCTAGTCCTTTGGTTGGTATCTCAAATTTCGCTGCATCACCAGCATAGTTATCAATTATGTCATTAAACCCGTGCTGACCATCAGGAAGTTTATTTGCGCTCCCGACTCTTGGCTTTCCTATGACTGAGTTATCAATTGCTTTTGCACCAACTCAATCTACGCGATTAAATCTCTCGATTATCTTTTTAGATAAATCACTTGCATTTCTCCCCAAGGAAATAAAACACCCTTCAAAGGATCCACTAGTCAAAATCAAGTTATTGCCTTCATAACAAGTTGAAACCAATACTGAATATGGGCCAAATTTACGGGCTTCTTCTTTGATACTCAGAGTTTTCAATACAACACTCACAAACTCTTCAAATTTTTCCTCCTCATAATCATCGAAAAATATGAAATGATTAGTTTCAGAACTTGACTCGGAAAATCGAAACATTACATTCCCAACCCATTATTAACAGATGCTCGAGAAGACTGTGATTTTTCTATGATCTTCGACCATAACTCATCTCCTGACAGACCTTGACCCGAATATTTATTCACAATCTCACTCCAAGTTCTATTTGGGTCAGTCTTGCTCAAGGAGTCAGCCAATGTCCTATTAGACATGAACTCTCGTGCCGTTGACCTCAAATCATTTCTCATATCAAAAGCCTGCTTCGCCTGCTCCTCCAAGGAGGCACTACTGTTAATACGAATTGGAATTTCTGCTTCTTTAGATAAATACCAAGCTCTAGCCTCTCTATCAGTTAAGCTTTTTGGCTGTGCTAGATCATCCCACCATTTAGCATAGGACACAGAGTCGTCTATCGCTTTTGCACCATTAAGCTTGCGCTAATGAATACAATCTTTCTCTCTCCTCAACGACATCCAATCGATCAAACTCTCTAACAAAGCTCTCTAACTCAGAATCCAAATTACAATTAAATTTCCACAATGCCGTAGCGCCAACATTCTGAACGAACTCCACCCCATCTAAAATATCTCTTGACTCTTCAAACCTTAACTCTTTCATCTCAGTCATCAGTTTTTCAAGCAGATCAAGCACATACCCTTTACACTCTAAAGAGAAAAGCTCTTCGTACATTGCAGGCTCGTTACGTAAAAAATCTTCTGAAAAAGCCAAATCGCCATCAATATAATTTATGTAGAATTCCAAAACAGAAAGCCGCCTTCCCTTCTGATGCACAAATAAAAAATAAACAATCTGCATGGTAATTTCGCACATTTTTTCTACCTTAAAGGTTGAAGATGCCAAACTTCTTTAGTAACAGGATTATAAACCATCTCCATCGAACCATTAGTATAACGATAGAATCCTGCCATCCTATCCGGGGTAACCGTTGTTGCCGTTTTCAGGACCTCATCCGCCTGAACAAAAGGTGCCCCACGCCCAGTCGACCATAAGCGATTGTAGTAATACTCAGAGAATTTGAATGGAGTTCCTTCCGCTTGGTAGAAACCATCAACCATCTTAATTTCTGGGGGACTACCTTTTGCACCAACCAAAGAACCAAAAAATTACGAAACTCTAACGACCTTGATCACGACCTCTGTTGACCGCATCCAGAAGCAGTTCTAGCTCAAGGCCATAACTATTCGGCTCGAAGCTTTCCTCTATCCCATTTATCAAAAATTCATTAGAAATCAACTCACAAACCTCATCCACCTCACTTGATGATAATGACCCATTAAGTAATTTCTCAGCCAGTGTCAGTTGGTGCTCTCCTGCCATAAAGCACAACGCAAATAAAAGCTGCAATTGGACGTTTGTTAAGAGACTACTCATTTACCGGTCCCCGCTGCTGATTTTCCCCAACCGGTGATAACTTTACCCTCAGCATTGACCACTATGACTGCATCCGTACCCGTATACCTAAATGTTGGACCGTACTTTGAAGGGACATATTCAACTTTTAGAGGACTAGACCAAGCTCCACTGAGTGCTGACTGGCTTACACCAATGCCGCCGTCTCTTCCTGCAAATTGTTCTAATGCGTGATTTGAATAGCTAGTGATCTGTGTAGGAGCCCTTGCTCCGGCGGCCTGCTCAGCAACCATTTGCATTTTGAGTCTAGCAGCATTGGCTGCGCTGCTTGCTCCTGAGTCAGGAATAGAGGGAATGCCTTTTGCACCTATAGCACCGCTGCCTTCCGGCAGTTTGACACCAGCCAAACCGCCATCAATTGCAAGCCCGAGACCAACACCGGCCGAAGTAGAGGCCGACTCATTGCCCCTAATGACGTCCGCACCACCGCCCTGCATGATGTATAGATTGTCCAAGTACCCCTTTAAACGCAACTCTTCAGGGATGCTCAGGACCAAGTTCCAAGCATTCTGAATGTCTTCAGCGGCGCAACTCGGGCAATTGACGGCGCCCATTGCCCAAAGCGCTGTTTTCGATGCGCCGCTAGCGGCGCCTTCCAATCCAAGGACAAATCCCTCCTGACTACCTTCCCCTTTGGCGTTCAGCACTTCCCGCATGTACTTGGCGTCTGTTCGATAATCGAGAGGATCGACCAAGGCAACGTTTTTTAGCACTTTATCCAAGGACGCTTTATCCTTGAACAGATCCACCAAGCCAACACGTTCATTGTTGTAGTCCGCCAATGATACTTGGAACAGGTGATCATTTTTGGCTTGAATCAGCTCTGCTCGGAGAAAATCTGCCGCTTTGGCTGTGTTGCCATCCTTTTCACTTAGGACACTGTTCCAGCCGCGATCTACCATTGACGCCGCCGTGCGCAACAGCTCTTGCTGGGCTTGTTCTGGGGTCAATCCGTTCTCGGCTGCAAACCGTTGAACACGCGCATCGTCGCTCGCAAACTCAATTTCATCGGGATGCAATTGCCGATTGTACAGCGTCCCACTCTGCGCAATCGAAGACCCCAGTTGCAGCTTGCCGATGCCTGCAGTGGGGTCCTGAACGGCTGTCGTGAGCACACCAATCAATTGCGCGTTCATCAGCAGCAACTGATCTTTTTCCTCTTTTGGCATCCCTGCATAGGCCGAAGCCAAGCTGTTAACCAATGCTTCGTTGACCCCGGCCGCCATAGCGCCGGTTTTGAAGTCACCCCCGCCAGCAATGGAGGCCAAGCCGCCCATCAGGGCGTGCAGGCCAATTTTTGCAAGCCCTCCGTCTGGCAGGTGGTTGTCCACCCCGATATCACCAACGAGGTTAAAACCATAGGCGGTAAACGCACTCACCAGGCTATTTTGCAACGCATCGCTAAGACTGCCATCACGTCCCAATGCTTTATTGAGCAACGCCGAAGTGGTGTTTTGCAGCAGTTGGTTTTCGGTAAATTGGGTAACACCTTGCAGGCTGCTCAGGCCACCGGGACTGGAAACGATAACCTTGCCGGTGTTGGCTAACGCCCCCTTGGTCGAGTCAGTCACCGCAGCGCCTGAGCCTGTCGAGGTGCTGGTCCAGTCATTGAACAGGCCGGTGGTAAGACCTGCAGCTCCAGCGGCGACAAGGTAGTTCTTCAGATTATCGACGCTGAAGGTGTCTTTTAATGCCGCGCCGACGTTGCCTTTGTTATTGATGGTGCTGACTGCAGCAGTACTTGCTGCAGAAGTCAGTACGGCAGTCAAGGCCGCATTCGCCCAGCCAGCAGCGACTGCTTGTGTTGTTGCTGTCGCGGCTAGCCCCGCTGACATTGCCGAAGTCGAACCTGCGGTTGCACTGGCAGCAGATCCCAGCGCACCTGAGGCTGCCCCTGCCGTGAAATAGGTCACGATGATAATGATGATCAGCATTGCAGGGCCGCCTAGCCCGGAATGACTTTCATCCCAACTATCGTGCAGCTCTTTTACCTGGCGCCAATCCACGTCGTTGCGTGCTTCAACATCTTTTAGCCAAGCCATGCTTGGGTCAGCTTGCACCATGGCGTCTATCGTTTGGCTTATGCTCTGTTGGTTGATGTCCTTGACATCGATGTGCAAGCCATCAACTGCATTGATAAGGGTTTGGCCTTTAGCGCTCAGCTGGCTTTGACGCAGGGTTTCATCAACTTGGCCTTTGCTCTCCATGCTGGTCCATGCCCAGCTGTTGCTACTCTTGTTGTGAATTTCCTGGTGTGAATCCTTGACGGCATCAAACGTAATGCTGCCACCACTGTCGATGGTCAGATTCTTGCCACTTTCGATCTTGGCATTCTGATACAGCTGGTCTCTGCCGCTGACTATTGTGAGGTCTCCACCGGTCTTGATCTGGCTGCCGATGTTTTTAACGTCAGTGACTTCGTCGTGCTGAGTTTCCTTGCTGCCGAAGCTGCCGCTTTTCTTCATGTCATACAGCGAGTAATCGCTGTCTTGCGCTGCCAATAAGCCTAGTTTCCCACCAGCGACGAGATACGCTTCTTTACCTGCATTGACATTGCTGGACACCAGCGTCATGTCGTTCCCTGAGTGGAGAACCACATCGCCCCCCGCCGTCACCACCGTCGACACCTGACTGACGTGATCTTCCTGGGCGGTGACCTTCTTGCTCGTGCCATACGAATGCTGTTCATCCGCCGCCGAGGCCAATGTCAGGGCGCCAGCCGCTGCAACGGACACGTTATTTTTTGCACTGATTTGGCTGGCAACTGCCGTCACATTACGCCCGGCCTGAACCGTCAGGTCATGACCCGATGTGACGCTGGAACCGTTTTGAACAATGGTTTTGCTGTTGTTGTCAGTGCCATGAGCGTCGCTGTTCAGCACTTGAGCTGATGTGATATTGACGTCGCGGCCAGCGGTGAGGCCAAGGTCTCGACCGGACTGTAATACCCCTCCCGAATTGCTGATGTCGCGACCCGCCTGAATCGTCAGGTCATTACCCGCTTCGACCCGAGCCGCGCTGTCGGCGAATTGCCGCTCTTGGGTGTAATAACCATTGCTGCTGTTGTGGGTAGTCACGGTGCGCTCGTTGATCACATCACCGCTGACTGCGGTGAGGCTCACGTCGCGTCCAGCGATAATGCCGCCCGCTTTGTTGGTCAGGTCGTTGCCCGCCAGCAAACTAAGCCGACTGCCTGCACTCACCAGACCGCTGTTGACCAGATCATTTCCGGCCATGGCGGCAAGATTATTAGTGGCTTTAAGCGTGCCCGCGTTGTCGAGATTTTTGCCAGCAATCAACGTGACGTCAGAGCCTTGAATTAAAGCCCCATTGGGCGCTAGACGGTTGTTTGCCTGAGCCAAATACAGCACTGGCACCAACACTGTCTGACCATCAACGACTTCGCTTTCCATCCACACGATGTCGTGGGTCAATGCCGCGACCTGTTCCGAGGTCAAGCTCACGCCCACACTCAAGTTCAGCGCGTTCTTGCTGGCGATGGCGTTGTCCATCAAATACTTGAGCTGTGCCTCGTTGGAGGTTTGGCCGTCGATGAAAGCCTGGCCGGTGCGAGCGACGATGGCTTGTTCGATCAGGCGTTGTTCGTAGAGGCCGTCACCCAGGCGTTTGGCGCTGTCGTCCGGGTTGTAACCGAGACCGGCCAGCAGGTAATCCGAGCTCATGAACTGCTTGAGGTCGGTCAGTGCCGGGTTGGTTTCGATCAGGTATTTTTGCGGCTGGGAGGTGCTGGAGCTGGTGGGTATGCCTTGTACGCGAGCGACGGTTTGCGCGCCAGAGGTGGCATTGGTTGCGCCGACGTTAATCGCCGAAGCACTGCCCGATACACCGCTGCCTTGTCGAACGTCACCGGCCAGTTGCTGAGAAGCTGACGACGCCTGGCTGACGTTGCCCAGTTGGATGCCGCGACCTTGGGTATCCGAGGCGGTCTGGTCGCGCTGGGCCAGGGACACGTTAGCGCCGCCCAATGTCCAGCTCTGCGGACCCGTGCTGGCCGGCGAAGCATCGGTGGCAGTGCCGCCCTGCCCGCTCAGGCGAAACAGGCCGTTTTGCCCGCTGGGCAAGCTGAACCCCGGCAACGACAGCGGGTTGACCTGTTGTTGGGCAAGGTCAGGTGGCAGTTGCTGGTTCAGGGAGATGCGGGTTGAAAACGCACTGCCCGCTGCATTGGTGTTGGTCCGTGGACCGCTGCCGATGTAGTTGTAACCGGCGCGCACCACGCTGTTGTCGAAGTTGTTTTGGGTGCTGATATTGACCGCGCCCGCCGCCTGAATAATGGCCGAGTAGCTTTGGTCGCTGGCGGTCAGTTGGCGGGTGGTGTTAAGCGAGGTGATCTCGATTTCGGTGGCGCCGATGAAGCTGGCGATCGCGGGCTCCAGACCGCTTAAATTATTCGGGGTGTAGTTGGCGCTCTGGTACCAGTATTGATCGGTCAGCGCGGCAGCGGCGTTGGACCAGCCACTGGCATCTTCGGTGCGTTCGCTGCGGAAAATCCGCGTGTATTCGGTGTCGCTGGTTTCGATGCCGCTGTTGGTGAAGTTGTTGAGCACGGCGGTCAAGTTGCCGCTGGTGGCGATGCTGCTGCTTTGGTTCAGCAGGTTGCCGCCGTTGATGCTCAGGTTGCCACCGGCGGTGATGTTGGAAGCGGCACTGGCGGCAGTGACTTCCAGTTTGTCGCGCTCGGTGAGCTGCCAGACGTGGTTTTCCTTGCTGCCGCTGCAATCGCCCACGTAGGGGCCTTCAACGCAGGGTAATTCGTAAATTTCGGCGGTGTAGATGCCAGCGTCATGAGCGGTCAACACCGCCCGAATATTTTGAATCGTGCTGGCGGCGAGGCTCATGCTGCCGTCGCTTTGAATCGATGACGAACTGTTGATGATGCTGTTGGCAAGGCCGCCTGCGCCGTCGCGATCAATGCTCAGTTTGGCCAGGCTGTAAACGTCGGCGTAGCGGTTGCTGAAGTCGCTGACGCGTAGCGACATGTCGCCGCCGCTGAAGATCAAGCCGTGGTCGTTAAGCAAGCCACCGGTGGTAACAGTGAGGCGCTGGGCGCTGCCCAGGGTGCCGTTGTTGCCGACGCCGCCTGCGTTCAGCACCAGGTCGGCGCTGGAGGTGAGGCGCCCGTAGTTGGTGAGCAAGCCGCTGGTGTTGATGGTTGTGGTGCCGCCGCCCGCAATGCTGCCGGTGCTGCCGAGGTTGATTTGCCCGGCACTCAACCCAAGAATTGCGGCACTGCTCAGCCGTCCATTGCCGCCATAAGCGCCACCCAAATTAAGGCTCAGGGTGCCGTCGCTGGCAATCAACCCATCACTACTCCAATTGCCCCCCGTTCCGACAAACGCACCGGATGCCAACAACTGCCCGGCAGCGGTCTGCGTGAAGTTATTCACGTTAACCGTCAACCGCCCGGCCTGGATCACGCTGCTGTTGGTCCAGGTATCGGCATTGAGCGTAAAGCCACCGCGGGTGACGATGCTGCCGCCCGCATTAGTGACGTTGGGCATCGACAAATCAAAGGTGCCAGTGCCCACATGCAGCAACGTGCCTCCCGTGTTCTGAAAGCTGCCCGCCGCGAGGATCAAGTCGCTGTTGGCGCTTTCGACGGTGCCGTTGCGGTTGTCGAACAGGTTGCCAATCTGAAAACGCGTGGCGCCGCTGGTGCCAAGGGCGCGGAGTTTGCCGGTCTGGTTGTCGAGGCTGGCGGCGGTGATGTTGAGGGTGCTGTCGCTTTCGATGATGCCCAAACGGTTGTTCAGCGCACCGCTCAGGGTCAGGTCGATTTGGCTGCCAGCGATCTGGCCGTCGTTGTCGCCGCTGTTGTCGAAGGTGTTGCCGGTGAGGTTGATTTTGCCTTTGGCGTACAGGCCGCCGTTGCGGTTGTCGAAGTTGCCGGTGGTGATCAGTGCGTCGCCGGTTTGCGCCGAGAGGCGACCGCCGTAGTTGTCGATGCCGCCCAGCGCAGTGATGCTCAGGTTTTGCGCCTGGGTGATGCCGCCCTGGCGGTTGTTGTTGAGGTCGTAACCGTTTTTCAGCACGCCGGTGAGGTGCGCAGTGAAAGCGCCTTGCAAACTGGAGAGCACCCCGCCACGGCTGTCGACGTTATTGGCGTTGAGAGTGAGGTCACCGTTTTGCGCAATGATGCGCCCGCTTTGGTTATCGATGTCGCCCGTAACAGTGAGGCCCAGCGCGCCCTGGCTTTGCAGTGCACCTGTGCCGTTGGCGAGGCTACCGGCTTGCAGTTGCAGGCCAGCGTTTTGGCTGTAGATCAGGCCGTCGGCGTTGTTTTGTACATCGCCACTGGCGGTGAGCAACAGTTGGCCGCTGGCGGCGACGGTGCCGTGGTTGCTGTTGTTCAGGCCGCCAGTGAGCAAGGTCATCAAGCTTTGGCTGGCGAGTTGGCCGCCCTGGTTGTTGATCTGGCTGGCACGTTGAACCAACAACGCACCGGCGCTGGCGAGTTTGCCGTTGGTGTTGGTCAGGGCGCCCAGCAGGTCGAGGGTGACGGCAGCGTTACTCGCCAAGGTACCGCCGCTGTTGTCCAGATCGCTGCCGGTGAAGCTAAGGTTTTGTTGCGCATTAATCACGCCTGCGGCGTTGCCCAGGGTCATGGCTTGCACGATGAGTGCTGCGCCGCTGTCGATCAGGCCGTGCTGGCCGTTGTTCAGCAGGCCGCTGACGGTCAAGGTCTGGCCGCTGCCGCTGGACAGAATGCCGCCGCTGTTGTCGAGGCTGGCGGTGCTGACGGTCAGGGCTTTATGGCTGACCAATGCGCCGTTGTTACTGTTGAGCAGCGCACCACTGAGGGTGACGCCCACATCGCCGCTGCGGCTAGACAGCGTGCCGTTATTGCGGTTATCGAGGCTGCCGCCGCTAACGGTCAAACCTTGCCAGCCGGAAATCAAACCGTTTTGGTTGATCAAGCCGATAGCGTTGAGGCCCAACAGGTTGCTGCTGATCAGTTTGCCGTTGGTGTTGTCGAGGGTGCGCCCGCTCAGGTTGAAGCTTTGGCTGCTGGAGATTTCACCGTTGAGATTATTCAGGTCGCGTAGGCGACTCAGGGTCAGCGGTCCTTTGGCGGTGATCAAACCGCCTTGGTTAGCAATATCGCCGCTGCCAAGGTCCAGAGTGATCCCGGCATCGCTTAACAGACGCCCGCCGTTCTGGGTCAGTGCGCTCAGGTTGAGGCCGATATTGCCCTTGGCCGACACTTCGCCGCCATTGTTGGAATTCAAGCTGTTAGCGGTCAGCAGTAAGCTGCCCTGGCTGTTGATCAAGCCATTGGCGCTGTTATCGATGTTTGCGGCGTTGAGGGTCAGTGTGGTGCCGGCCAACAACAGGCCGGCTTGGTTGTTGATGTTTGCAGCGCCGACATTGAATGCCTGAGCTGCGTTAATCAGGCCGCTGCTTTGGTTGGTCAGCGAACCGGTCACGTTCAGCGCAAGGTCGCCGCGACTGGTCAGGGTGCCGCCGCTGTTGTCCAGCGTGCTGGCACTGGCATCAACGCCCGCTGCGGCAATCATGCCCGTGATGTTGCTCAATGCCTGATTAATGCGCAGGGTCAGGCTTTGGTTGCTCAGCAGTTTGCCGTTGCTGTTGTCCAGGGTTTGTGCGGTCAGGTTGAACGCTTGGGCGCTGGATATTTCACCGCCCTGGTTGGCCACGCCATTGAGGTTTTTCAGCTGCAATGGGCCCGGCGCGTTAATCAAGCCGCCCTGGTTGTTCAGTTGACCATGATTGAGGTCAAGGGTCAGCGCGGTGTTGCTGAACAAGCTGCCGTTTTGTTGATCCAGCCCGGTGACGCTGGCGGTCAGCGCATGGTTGCTGCCGATGCTGCCGCCGTCCTGGTTGGTCAGCTGCGCGGCGGTTAAATCGAGGCTGTCGGCACTGCTGACGCGACCACCGTGGCGGTTGTCAAAGGCACCGGTTTGAATCAGCAGCGGTCCTTTGCCGCTGATACTGCCGTGCTGGCTGTTATCGAGGCTGACGCTGTGCAGATCAAGGCTGCCATCGGTAACCAACTGCCCGCCCTGGTTGTGGACCGCGCCGGTGCTGTTGACGCTCAGGACACCCGCGCTGGAAAGACTGCCCGCGCTGTTGATCAATGCGCCAACACGCACGCCTAAAGTGCCTTCACTGCTGAACAGCCCGAGGCTGTTGTCCAGGGTGCCCAGCACGTTGACGTCAATGCTGTGCAAGCTCTGTACACTGCCGCCGCCGTTGTCCAGCGAAGTGCCGGTCAGGCTCAGCCCGGTGTTGCCGGACAGTAGACCTTTGTTGCGATTGATGACGTTATCGACGGCCAGCGACAGGCGGGTTCGGCCGAGTATGTGGCCGCCGTCGCTGTTGTCCAGTTGCTGGCCGGTCAGGCCGATGGCGCCTTGGCTGGATATTTCGCCGCCGCGATTGTCGATGTTTCCTACCGTCAGATTCAGACCCGAGGTGGCGCCGACCAGGCCTTTTTGACGGTTGTCCAGGCTGTCGCCGGTCAGGCTCAAGGCGCCTTGGGCGATCAGTTGCCCGCCTTGTTGCTGCAAGCTGCCAATGTTGGCAATAACGTCCTTTTTGCCGGCGATTTGGCCGAGGCTGTTGTCTGCCGTGGCCGCGTTGAGCAGCAGATTACCGTCGGCAATCACGGTGCCGTTGTGGTTTACCAAGGCGCCGTCGACGCTCAAGGTCAAGCCGTCATGGCTGCTGAGCAAACCGTCGGTGTTGTCCAGACTGGCGCTGTGGGCGTCCAATGCAGCAGCCGAAATCAGACCTTTGATGTTGCTCATCGCCTGGGCCAGACGCAGCGTCAGCGCCTGGTTGCTCAGGACCTTGCCGTTGCTGTTGTCGAGGCTTTGGGCGTCAAGGGTAAAGGCCTGCGCGCTGGAAATTTCACCGTTCTGGTTGGCAACCCCGTTGAGGTTTTTCAGCAGCAGCGCACCGGGAGCATTGATCAGCCCACCCTGGTTGTTCAACTGGCCGTGGTTCAGGTCCAGGCTCAGGGAGGTGTTGCTGAACAGCTCGCCGCCCTGTTGATCAAGACCCGTGAGGTAAGCGGTCAGGGCCATGGCGCTGGCGATACGCCCGGTGTCCTGGTTGATCACGTTGGTGGCGTTGAGGATTAGCGTGTTAGCGCTGGTCAAACGCCCGCCGTGGCTATTGTCGAAGGCTGCGGTGCTCACGCGAGTCGCGCCTTTGCCCGACAGCACACCGCTGTTGCGGTTGTCCAGACTGGCGCTGGTCAGGATCAGACCGGCATCGGTGCTGATAGAGCCACCTTGATTGTTGAGTCCCCCAGTGGCCGCAACTGTTAACGCCTCGCCACTGGAAAGACTGCCCGCGCTGTTGTTCAGGTTGGCGGCGTTGACCGTCAACACGCCATCACTGCTGAGCAGCCCGGCGCTGTTGTTTACATCGCCAGAGAGATTGAGCGCCAGCTGGGTCTTGCTGGAAAAAGTGCCGCCGGTGTTGTCGAGATCTGAGCCCGCAAGACACAAGGTAGCGCCAATGATCAGCCCCTTGTTCTGATTGATCAGGTGATCGACGGTGAGCCCCAGCGCGGTGCCAGCGAGCAGCTTGCCGCCGTTGCTGTTGTTCAGGTGCTGAGCGATGACGGTGACGTCGACCTGGCTGGAAATTTCCCCGCCACGGTTGTCGACAGTGCCGACGGCAAGGTTTAGCGCTTTTGTCGCCCCGACCAAACCGCCCAGGCTGTTATCCAGCGTGGCGCCGGTGAGGACCAGATTGCCTTGAGCGACCAACTGACCGGCCTGCTGGGTCAAGGCGCCGATGTTGGCGGTCAGGTCGCTTTGACTGGCGATACGACCTGCGTTGTTGAGCACCACGCCCGCCTGTAATTGCAGCAGCCCTACGGCATTGAGCAAGCCGTTCTGGTTATTCAAAAGGCCAGCGACGTTGAGGTTCAGACCACCGTTGCTCAATACCCGGCCGTTATTCTGGTTATCAAGCGTGCCCGCGGTGATTTGCGTACTGCCCTGCCCGCTGATGGTGGCGCCCTGGTTGAACAACGTCTGCGCCACGGTGGCTTGCAGATTACGACTGGCGATCAAGCTGCCGCCGTTGTTGAAGCTGTTGGCGACGACACTGACGTCGCCCGTCGTGTTACGGCTGTTGTCGGCGTTGACCCCGGCTTCGACGATGCCGAGGTTGGTCAACTGCCCGCCGCTGGACAGGCTGATGCTGTTTCGCGCCGCGAGGTTCTGCTGGACGTTGAGGTCGCCTGTGGTGCTGACGGAGAGACTCGAACCGGCGTACACCGGTCCAGTGGCATCGAGGCTCGCGGCCTTGACGTTAACCGCACCACTGGCAGCGGTTTGCGCCAGGCTCAGGTGGCCGTTGACGTCGAGTTGAATATCCCCCGCGCTGGCCGCCAGGTTGCCCGCCAACCTGACCCCGACACCGGCTTCGGTGCCCACCAGCTTGATCGCGCCTGCATACATGCCGCCCAATGCACTGGAGTCGATAGCCAGTGCCGGAGCATCCGAAGGGCTCGCGCTGCGCGGAGTGGCAGCCAGGGTTTGCGCATCGACGTCGTTGCGGCCAGTGATGATGGTCAGCTGTTTGGCGTGCAATTCGGCGTTAAGTTTGGCCGAGCGGGTGACGATCTCGAAGCGGTCGATGTTGGTGGCGTTCAGGCCCGCGCCATCAAGGGTCACGCTGCCGCCATCGACCTGGTAGTGATCCAGCTTACCGTTGCCGTCGAGTATCGGTTTGCCGGTACTCAGGGTCACTTGCGGGCTGTTGATGAAGCCGCAGCCGTTGCAACTGACGCCATACGGGTTGGCAACGATCACATGGGCGGATTGACCCGCCACTTCGGTATAGCCGTTAAGCTGGCTCGGATTGCCGCCGTTAACTTCGTTAAGAATGGTGCTGGCGGCGCTGCCGTGAAAGTTCGGGTTGCCGAGGATAATCCCGCCCAGCTGGGTCGACTGCGTGCTGTTGGTGCCGTTGTTGAGGATCAGGCCCTGGGCGCCGACGTTGTAGTCCTGAAACTGGTTGTGCGACAGACCGCTGCCATTGGGCGCGGCGATGTTGACGATCGGTACGCCGTTGCCCGCTTGCCCGAGTGTGGTGCCCGGCGCACTGACCGTAATGCCATCGGCCTGGGCCAACAGCGGCTGCCAGAACATCGCGTTGGCCAGAATCAGCGCAATGCCACGCTTTGACATCCCCCGGAAATGTTTACGCGGCGCAATTTCAGCCGAGGACTGGCGAGCGAGGAAAGCGTACTGATGAACGTCCATGTAAGGGTCTCGATGCGGTAAACAGGTGACAAGGGAAATTCTTTAAAGAAAGAAATCCATCTGGAAGTAGATCGGCGTTTCGTGTTCGCTCAGGGCGCCGGGGCGCTCCAGGGAATGAGCGAACGTCACGCTGGCGGACAGGTGCTGACCCTTGGCAAACAGCTCCACTGAGTCACTGGACACCCGACCGTGTTCCGCGCCGTTGTAACGGTCGCGGCTGATTACGCCCTGGTCGTAACCGAGGCTAGTGCCGTATTCGGCAAGCACCGGTCGCAACCAGCCCCACGCCACCGGGCGACTCCAGCGCAGGTCGTTGCGCCAGTAACCGCCGCTGTCGCCCGACAGGGTTTGGTCCTTGTAGCCACGGATCGACGACAAGCCGCCGAGGCTCATGCGCTGCGGGCTGAACAGCACGTCTTCACTGTGCTGGCCAGTCATCAGGCTGCTAAAGCTCAAAGATTCGTCCCACAGCTTGAACGGCTGCAGGTAACTCAAGGTGCCGGTGTATTTTTGATAACGAGCGTCGGGTTGGCTGCCGCTGGTACGGTCATCGCCTTGCGCGCCGAATGCGCCGACGCCGTGTTGAATGCCCAAGTCGATGTTGATGAAGGCGCTGCCGATGCGACGGCCGTGGTTGATGCCAAACTGGGCTTCGCTGAGGCGGTTGCTGCTGACGTCGATGCGACTGTCTTCGATGTAGTTATTGCTGTTCAGATACGCCAGGCCGACGTTGAGTGAAGTCTTGCTGACCGCGTCGCGGTAGATCACCCGCTCGGCGCGCAACTGATGGTTTTCGCTGTCGCCGTTCTGTTTGAAGCTGAAGGCGTTGGCTTGGGCTTCTGAGCGGTAATCACTTTGGCTGTAGCTGTAACTGAAATTCCACCAACCCCACGGCAAGTTGTAATTGAGGAAGGCATTTTTCGAGGTGCGGGTGTGATCGCTGACCACGTCATGGCCACCGCGCAGCATCAATTGATCGGACAAGCCCAGCGGGCTGTTCCACTCCAAACCGACTGACGCTTGCTGCTCGCCGGTGCTGCGCTGACCGTTGTTGTTACGCGACAACGAGGCTTGCCACGGTGCACTCGGGGTGTTTTTTACTAAGACTTGGCTGCCGCCGACTTCTTTGCCGGGCGTCAGCTCCATTTGCGCGTGGTTGTTTGGCAGGCGGTTGAGCTGATCGACCATTTGCTCGATCTCTCGCAGGTTGAGCAGGTTGCCTTCGCTGCCGGGGAAACTCATGGCCAGTTCACGGGCCGATAAACCGCTGCCGTCGTCGGCCTTGAGGCCTTCGAGTTTGCCCTCGACCACCAGAATGCTCAGGTTGCCGCTGGACAGATCCTGTTGCGGTAAATAGGCACGGGTGGTGACCATGCCTCGGTCGAGGTACAGGTCGGTGATGACTTTTAACAGTTCATTGAGCTGGCCGACCCCCAGGCATTTGCCAAGAAACGGGCGCGTCAGTTGCTGGCGGTCGGCCTCGGAAAGATGATCGGCGCCTTTGATGTCGATGTGCTGAATGTTGAAGCAGCGGGTTTCGGCAGGCGCTGTCGGCGCGCTGGGCAGGCGTTGTTTACCCGGCAGTTCTTGCAGGTCATCAAGGCGCTTGCGTTGCTCTTCCAGCAAGCGGTCCTGGCGTTCACGAATCAGGTCTTGTTCGCCGGGGGAAGGTCCGGGGGCGGCCGACGCCACGTTTAGCGCACTCAAATACACCAGTAACGCGAGACCACATAACCTCATCCCGAGGGTGAATACCCACATACTTTTCGTTCCTTCGAAGACATGATCAATATCAATATGCCAGCAAGGGTAATTAGTTAGCTTAATGACGTCAATTTATTGCGTCAAAATATTTCAAACTAGAAATATTCCTCTTCCAGATCATTAGCGCACTAAGCAGTTTCGGAGAAACTCGGCAAAAAAGTCTTGGCTCCGCAAAACGACAGAGGGGGGGTCGAAAGCGGGTGGCCCTCACCCTGGCTGGAATTTGCTTTGGTCAATTAAACAGTATTAACTTTTATCCATAACTGGCCCTTGTTGCCGCTTCAGGCAGACATGATCAAACATACCCTTAGCTGTCTGGAACCTGTCGACCACCAAAGATAGTTTATAAATAGGGTAGGCATACAACAGCCTTTAGTTTATAGAGAACTAGCAATAGGCCAGAGACCACTTGCCAAGTGGATCGATGAGGCCGTTAAACTATGGATACAACGCGATGAATCTAAGGTCTCTCAACATAGCTCTTCGAGCCAGCCTCTGCTTTACTTTGATTACGCTACTTGTGGTCGGGCTTGGTCTTTTTTCATACCTCCAGATGGGAAACCTTAGAAACGCAGAACAGGCTATCGAGACCAACTGGCTACCGAGTATCAGGACCAGTGACGATATTCAGGTAGCCCTTCTTGAGCTACGGTTAGCCGCCACCCGCCTGCTAAGCTCGCGCAACAGTGACGAGCGCGCCAGCACCACTCAACAGATCAACAAGGCCCGCGCCACGCTGGCTGAGCGTATCAATTACTATCGCGCCAACCTGATCTCTGGTGAGGCAGAGCGCACGCTGTTCAATGATGCGTCCGCACTGATGACACGCTATGTCGATGGCACTGTTCAATTAGAGCAAGTGAGTGCCAGCGACCCAGAGCAGGCTGTTGCTTTTGCCAACAACGAATTACGCGATCGGGCACTGGCAATTCAGGCCAAGTTAACGGAGTTGCGCGAACTTAATGCACGCGGCGCCACTCAATCGGGGGTATCGGCTAAAGACGCATATTCAAAGAGCATTATAGTTGTGGGCAGTGTCGTTAGTGTCTCAGTATTTATGACTATTGTGCTCGCCCTGTTGTTAACCCGAAGTATCGTCACACCCATCAATGAGTCGTTGCAACTAGCACAACGCATTGCCGAAGGCGACCTAACTCAGCCTATTATTATTACCGGCACTGATGAGGCTTCTCGTTTAACGGCGGCATTGGCCCAGATGCAGGCAAGTTTGCGAGATACGCTTCAAGAAATCGCCAAGTCCTCCACCCAATTGAGTGAGGCGGCCGTTGAAATGACGACCATCACCGAAGCCGCCAGCAAAACGTTGCGTCAGCAAAATAGCGAGATTGAGCAAGCCGCCACGGCCGTTAACGAGATGAGCGCTGCGGTGGAGGAAGTGGCGCAAAATGCAACCTCCACGTCTGAGGCTGCACGGGAGTCCACCGAGTCCGCCAAATTCGGTAACTTGCGCGTGGGTGATACGTTAAAGGCCATCAATACACTGACGGCGCAGGTGGAAGTGACTTCAGAACAGATCCAGGGTCTTGCTGGTCAAGCGCAAGACATCAGTAAGGTGCTCAGCGTGATACGTGCGATAGCACAGCAAACCAATCTGCTGGCGCTAAACGCTGCAATCGAAGCCGCCCGAGCAGGGGAGCAAGGACGAGGCTTTGCGGTGGTTGCCGATGAAGTCCGTGCATTGGCTCACCGTACGCACACCTCAACCCAGGAAATCGAAGAAATGATTGCCGCTATTCAGCAGCAAAGTGTTTCTGCGGTAACCGCCATGCACCTGAGCGCTACCTTGGCTCATGAGACCAAACAAGCAGCGGACGAGGCCGGACGCTCACTGGAGTCAATTACCCATTCAGTGCGCCAAATTGACGACCGCAACTCGCAAATCGCCACGGCATCCGAAGAGCAGGCCAGCGTCGCACGCGAGGTGGATCGTAATTTAACCAGTATCCGTGACCTGGCCGTGCAAAGTGATCAGGGCACTCGCCAGACACTCCACGCCAGTAATGAGTTGTCACGCCTCGCCGTGGGACTCAGTCAAATGGTACAGCGCTTCAGGGTCTGAATCAGCGCCTCGCACGGTTCGCAAACAGGCCGTCAATATTCGAGTTGTCATTGGCAAACCGGGTTAGCTTGGTGAGGCTAACCCGCTGTGCGCGCACGAGGCATCCATCTATTGAATTCCCTGTTTTTCCATTAACAGAGGGTTCTAACGGCTGTGCAGCGCAAGCGAATTGAAATTGCTATTGTCCTGACCTAGGCAGCCCCGACCCCGCTGCGCAGTTGGCTTTTATGAGGAAAAATCGGATGTCGATTATCAGCAAGAATACCGTTGCCCTGGCGCTGAGCCTGACGGCACTGTTGGTCGGCATGAGCAGTTTCGCCGCGAACAAACCCGCGCACCCTGCAACTGCAGCCACCAAGCTGTCGACGCTGGAGGGTAAATTCGCGTTTAACTTGCCTAAAGGCTACGTCGCGCGAGCCCTTCCACCCGGCGACGCGAAAAATGGGACGGCGGGCGCGACCGGGACGATGTACGTCAATAAGGACGAAAAACGGGTCATTATTGCGGCGCAAAACGCCTTGCCCAATGGGTTAAAGGCAGGTGACAACGACGATGGATTTCTCGACAGCTCGGTGACCGGCTTCGTTCGTCAGCAGAGCGAAGCCCTGCCTGATTTCAAGCAAACCAATGAACACAGAATGACTATCAAGGGGCTTGGTATCCGTGAGATTGACAGTACGGCCACCATGGGCGGCGGTAGTACTCTGAACACCACGTTCCTGTCGGGCTCGGGCAATCACATGTCGGTTGTTCAAATAGTCTCGCGGGCCGATGATCAGGCCGGGCATACCGCCTTGATCAAGCGAATCATCGAAGGTTTGAACGCCCGCTGACCTCAGATAAGCCGCTCAAGATCTGGCGTTGAGCAAGGTGTAAAGCGAGGCATCGAATTGTTGCAACGCGTCAACCTGCACCACCCGTTGCCCGTTGATCTCAGCCGCTACTTCAGGCGCAGACTTACTAAGTGCCCACACTGGCGAGAGGTTTTTGCCAGCGTGGCCTTCGGCTTTACCAATGTAGTTCAGTTGCGCATCAAAAAATTCAGCAACGATACTGGCCTGTACGTCAGGGCTGCGTGGCGTCACAAGCACGTTGCTAGTGTCAAGCAACACGATGATATCGGGTCTTGCGGCCATCAGCGCGTCCAGATTGTCGTAGAAATTAACCGATGCAAATTGAGCCTGTAATGAAGTCTTCAACCAGTCGATGGCCAACGCAGGATCGGAACTGGAGACAAATGCTCTCTGTATTTCTTCCTCGAGTTGTTGGCTATTTTGCGCAACCGCGTGGTAACGCTCAAGGTAAGCAAGGTTAGTAACGGTGTTCTCACTGAACACTACGCCAACCGATTGAGTATGTTTTAACGCCAAACCCGAAGCCTGGGTCGCCGATCTGAACACCCCGTCTTGATTGTCAGAAGACTGAGCGGCACCGGTAGCGCACCCCGCCAACATGACCACAAGGGCGAGCAACGCTGCAATTCGAATTTTCATGTCACATCTCCAAAGCCTCGGTTGGCAGATAGCCATCCTGAACCTTCTTTGGATAAATCCCGCGTCCCAAACAGTGATGGTCAGTATCGACTAAACAGATAGTGGTTACGTTTGCAATGCGGCGTGCACGCGCACCGCGAACTACGCCCGGATCAGGACCTATTGGTCAAAGGTCCGCTGGTGCTGACCTTCTACCGTGGCGTCTGGTGCCCGTATTGCAACCTTGACCTGCAGGCAATGGAAGAAACCCGCGCTCAGATAGAAGCATTCGGCGCCACGTTGGTTGCCGTGTCACAGCAAACCGCCGCCAACAGCCGCAAATCCCAGCGCGACAATAAACTCGGCTTTCCGATCCTCGGTGACAAGGGCGGCGACCTCGCAGCCGCCTTCGGTATTCGTTGGGATGTTCCGGACTACCTGAAGCCGATCCACAAAGCGGTTGGCGCTGACATCACCGTGTTCAACGGCGAAGACAGCTGGACCCTGCCGATGCCTGCGCGTTACGTCATCGGTCAGGACGGCGTGATCGCCTACGCCGAGGTCAACGCCGATTACACGATGCGCCCAGAGCCATCGGAAGTGTTTCCGACGCTCGAACTGTTACGGACCCACGCCAACTGATTCTTCTCGCTCGCGATCAATGCATAACTCATTGAATTAGAAATACTAATCAACTCTCAGGATTCTAAGCATGTCAGCTCTCTTTCAACCGTTTACCCTCAAAAGCGTGACACTGCGCAATCGCATTGTCGTGTCGCCGATGTGCCAATACTCGGCCATCGAGGGCGTAACCCAAGAGTGGCACCGCGTTCACTATGCCAGCCTGGCCCGAGGCGGCGCCGCGCTAGTGACCGTCGAAGGGACTTCAGTTTCGCCCGAAGCACGGATCAGCATTGGCGACGCAGGCCTGTGGAGTGACGAACAAGCACAAGCTCTGCGGCCCATCGTTGCGGCGATCAAACACGCGGGTGCCGTACCGGGGATTCAGTTGGGTCACGCTGGCCGTAAAGCCAGCGCCAACCGTCCGTGGGAAGGCGACGACCACATGGCTAAAGACGATCCACGCGGCTGGGAAACTCTATCTGCTTCGGCCATCGCCCTCGGCGGCAGTCTGCCCAAAGTGCCTCGGGCCATGACCCTCGAAGACATCGCCAAGGCCAAAGCAGACCATGTGGCGGCTGTCATACGCGCCCGTGATGTCGGTTTCGAATGGCTTGAATTGCACTTCGCCCACGGTTATCTGGCAATGGGTTTCCTGTCGAAACACTCTAATCAGCGCACCGATGAATACGGCGGCAGCTTCGAAAACCGCGCGCGATTCATGCTCGAAACCCTCACCGCAGTTCGCGAAGTCTGGCCGCAGCATCTTCCGCTGGCCGTTCGTTTGGGGGTGATTGAATACGATGGTCAGGACGAAGAGCATCTGTCGGAGTCGATCGAACTGGCCAAACAGCTCAAGGCGATTGGCGTTGATTTACTCGACGTGAGCATGGGCTTTTCCATTGCCACCCCCGACGTCCCTTGGGGCACGCCAGCGTTTCTTGCGCCTATCGCCCAACGTTTTCGCCGCGAAGTCGGCTTGCCGGTCACGGCGTCTTGGGGCATGGGAACGCCAGAGCTGGCGGAAAAGGCCATTGCTGAAGGCCAACTAGATCTGGTGAGCTTCGGCCGCGCCATGCTAGACAACCCGCATTGGCCGTTGCACGCGGCCCGCAAGCTGGGAGTCGAAAACCCTTCCTGGGTCTTGCCTGCGCCATACGCCCATTGGTTGGAGCGTTACAGCGTCGCTTGATCGATAGCGGTGTAAACAAGGAGGCATCCGCAGTAGCGGATGCCTTTTTTTGCTTTTGCCCATGAGAAAGACCCTCGGCGTTCAGGCCATTGCGCTTAAACTGCGCGCTTATGAATGAACGATATTTCTCTATGAATTCGGATGCACTGTCCCTTCTGCGCGCCCATCTGCTTGATGCCTTAAATACCGCTCCCGAAGAAGCGCGGCGCCTGTTCCACGGCCGTGGCCGACGTTGGCCAGGCCTGGAAAATGTGACTGCGGACTGGCTGAAAGGCGTAGTGCTGGTGTCGCTGTTCAAAGAACTCGACGCCACTGAAATGACAGCTTTGCGCCAAATGCTCGAAGCACTGACCGTATCGCCGCAATGGCTGGACTGCGGTGCCCACACCCTGTTGCTGCAACATCGGTACTTACAAGACAGCAGCACCGAGTGGTTGCTGGGTGAGCCGTTTGACCATGGCGTTATCATCGAACACGGTCTGCAATTCAAACTGGACTTTGGCCGAAATCAAAACACCGGTTTGTTCCTCGACATGCGCTACGGGCGCAACTGGGTGAGAGCCCACTCCCAAGGCAAGCGGGTGCTCAATCTTTTCGCCTACACTTGCGGGTTTTCCGTGGCGGCGATTGCCGGTGGTGCGCAACAGGTGGTCAACCTCGACATGGCCAAAGCCGCCCTCAGTCGCGGGCGAGAAAACCATAGGCTTAATCAGCACGATCTGAGCCGCGTAGGTTTCCTTGGCCACGACCTGTTCAAATCCTGGGCCAGGGTCAAACGAGACGGCCCCTATGATCTGATCATCATCGACCCGCCATCGTTTCAGAAAGGCAGCTTTGTCTTGACCAAGGATTATCAAAAAATACTCCGTCGGCTGCCCGGCCTGCTTAACAACCAAGGCATCGTACTGGCGTGCATCAACGATCCGTCCATCGGATCAGATTTTCTCATCGACCACATGGCCATCGAAGCACCCAACCTGACTTTTCAATATCGCCTGGAAAACCCGCCTGAATTCGCCGACGAACAGGTGGAAGGTGGGTTGAAGGCATTGGTATTTATAGTGGAGGCTATAGGTATTTAACTGTCGGAGCACGCTACTGCGAGTTTGGTTTTTTTTAAAAAAATTCGACCCGCCGTGGTACCCCCTGGCTTGACATAAAGCCCTAAAAACAGACTATCGTTATTCACCTTCCCAACCCTGCGCGCATCGCAACGGAGCGTTCCCATGATCGACAGTCTGACCCGAGATGGCGTGGAGACTCTGTGCCGATTGATGGCCGAACGGCCGTTCCTAGTGCTGACCGGGGCCGGTATCAGCACCTCTTCCGGGATTCCTGATTACCGGAATAAAGACGGGGTACGCCGGGGCAAAGCACCCATGATGTATCAGGACTTCATCAACGCCCCCAACGCACGCCAACGCTATTGGGCGCGCGCTATGCTGGGCTGGCCTCGGATCCGCCTGGCGCGGCCCAATGCGGCGCATGAAGCCTTGGCGGAGTTGCAGGCGCGGCAGTTGATTAACGGGGTTATTACGCAAAATGTCGACACGCTGCACGATCAAGCCGGCAGCCGCGACGTGATCGAACTGCATGGCAGTTTGCACCGGGTGGTGTGCCTAGAATGTGGACAGCGCACAGATCGCGATGCGATCCAAGTGATTCTGGAAACCCAAAATCCCTACCTGTCAGGTGTCGATGCGGTTCAGGCGCCAGACGGCGACACGTTACTCGACCCTGCGTTCGAAGCGCGCTTCCAAGTACCGCGTTGCCCACATTGCCAAGGCGATCGCTTGAAACCGGACGTGGTATTTTTTGGTGAAAACGTCGCCCAGTTGACCGCGATCAAAGCCATGCGCACGGTTGAACAGGCTCAGGGCCTTTTGGTAGTAGGTTCGTCGTTAATGGCGTTTTCCGCGTTCCGTTTGTGCCGAGCCATGGCCGATCAAAAAAAACCGTTGATCGCCATCAACTTCGGTAAAACCCGTGCCGATGACTTTCTTGATTTGAAAATCGAGGCATCTTGTGAGGTATTGTTGCCGCTGATTGCCGAGCGACTAGACACTTTCGACTGAGCCAGCCTGCGCTAATGCGACAAGGCAGCGCACCCCCCCAATTAAACCGATCAATCCCTGCTTTTGCGTGTCAGATTAAGATGCTCGGCACTCTATCGGGCACCGTTGTTCAAACAGGGGCTGGCCATGTACGAATACCTTGTAGATAGAATGACTATTGCGGATCTGATCAACGGCTGGATTTTTCGAGATCTTGGGCAATGGGAAAGCTTGCGCGAATTATTTCATCCAGAGGGCACCATTGAGGTGACTTGGTTTGAAGGCCTTTTCAGTGAGTTCGTCAACGCCTCGATGCACATGGGCACTTCGGATTTACGAACCAAGCACTTCATTGCCGCGCCTATGGTGACGTTCAATGCGTGCCGAGCCATTGTGGAAACCAACGCGATCATCGTCGGCGAAAACGTCACCCTGGGATTGGGCTGCAGCGTACACAACCGCTTTTATGACTGGGTCGAACAACGCAACGGTGTCTGGAAAATCATTAAACGCCAGAGCATCTACGACCTGGGTTCGTTCACCTTCCCACAGGGCGTGGTCGACATAGACGCCGAGACTTTAGAGCGTTATCCCCGGGAATATGCGCCACTGGCCTATATGTTGGAAAAAAGCGGTTTCCCGGTAACGCGAAAGTTTGCTACCAAAGGCAGCCAGATGGAGACCGACATGAAAACCGCCGGGTTGGCCTGGTTGGCGCGCTGACACCCGTTCGCAAAGGGGCTGCCAGAGGGCAACCCCACACGTGCTATTTTTCCCACTCAGGCTTGGCAATTTCCAAGCCGTGCATGCCCTTATAGGCCGCGCGTTCCGGTTGCTTCCAGCCGTCCAGCAGGCGGTCGTCAAGTTGATAGATTTCCACCCCCAGCGGCCGGCAAACGGTCAGTGGGTCTTGCGCGTCAGGCCCCCACATGGCCAAGGACAAGTCACCCCCCGGACAGGTAGACAGCGCGCACAACAGGTCGATTTCCGCGAAAAACTCAAGATAATCACCTTTCTTCGCCGGACAAGCTTTCATGAAATACATGTCGTCGTGATTAAGGCCGGTGCACTGAAAGATGTTCAACACATCATGCACATCGAACTCGGTCAGCCCATGAGGCAATATTGCCCGGGTCAAGTTCGAATGGCAGTGGTGATGAAAGTCTTCGCCGGTCAGCATCTTGTTCACGTAGGGGTCGCAACGGGTGCCGAGTAAGTCGTGCAGACGGCCGCCGTGCTCATCAATGCCGTACCCGGCAAGACTGTCGTCGGTGATAGTCGCCATCGGCCGCAGAAACGGCAGGTTCGACCATAGCCGATCATAGGTACTAACGTGGGCACCCTGAAGTTGCCGGGTTCGCGCCGCCCACATCCGCTCGCGGGGGTCATGAGCGTTCCAGATATTGAAATCGCCCACCTGTGGTCCTACCGGGGTTGTCACTCGAAACACCTGCCCTGCTGCGACTTTCCAGGCGTGCCCGGTACGGATCGGCACCTCGAATTGCTCGACCAACCTGCGTGCGTGTGTCTGTTCACGGATACGCTGATAAAAAGCTTTATCGACGTTGAGCGCGGAGCCTTTACTGACCTGATAAGCCGCAGGGTAATCTTTGTACATGGGGCAATAGCCTCTCGTTGGAAGAAGGACTGACAGATTTGGCCGAATGAATGTAACAACTTATCGTGCCGAAAACGCCCCCTCCTTCCGCCGATCTGCAAGGCTTCCCGTATGCACACTCTTCCCGTGCGCGGCGCCCGCCCCTGCGCGTGAGCGTAGCCTTGCACCGGAAAACATCACCCGTTTGCCCTTAACTCTGCGCCCATTCAACGTCCGAAATACCAAAATGCTCGGCGTAGGGGCGCGAAACCCGAGGTACTCTTTCCAACCGATACTTTGGAATCCGGCCAATGCCAGCATCCACACTTGCGTGGTGCCAGGCCTCGGTATTGTCCATAAACTCAGCGCTGATATAGAACGATTTGAAACTGCCATTAAGCAAGTAATCGATTCTGTAGTGTTTGGAATGGTTCATCTACTGGCGGCCTCATCAACTCAATCGTAGAGATCAGATGACACACCTCTGTTAAGAAAAATTCCGTGCTTAGTTCCGAGCGGTATAACAACAACTCAAGCGGATACAGTCGGTTACAGAGTGCAGCCAAATGGATGAGTCAAACGTGACAATTTGTCAGCACGCACTTTTAGCGAATACCTAGACGCTTGGCCAGCCGACTCAAATTGGCGCGGTCTATGCCTAATTCTCGTGCCACCTCGGACCATTTTCCTTGGTGCCGGGTCAATGCTTCGACGATTAACGTGTTCTGATAAGCGTCCAGCGCCTCCTTCAAACCTTCGCCCTGACTGAGTCTGACCGCGTCGTTTTTCACCTCCGGCTCTGGTGGTGGTCGCTGTTCTTCTAGCCCCAGGTTTTGGGCCTCAATGGTTAAAATACGAGGCCGCTCGGCATGGCTTGAAAGTGCCTTTAGGGTGGCGCGACTAATCAGGTGTTCCAACTCACGAACGTTTCCCGGCCATTTATAAGCCACCAGAGACTTCTGCGCCTCAGTGTTCAAACGCAAACTGCGCAGGCCCATACGCGCACGATTTTCTTCGAGAAAAAAACCAGCCAGCAACAACACATCTCGCCCTCGCTCACGCAACGAGGGCACCCGCAGTGGATAAACGCTCAGTCGATGATAGAGGTCAGCCCGAAAACGGCCGGCGCGCACCTCGTCGGCGAGGTCGCGGTTGGTCGCCGCAATAATTCGTACATCAACATGGTGTTCTTGGTCAGAACCCACCCGCTGCAGTTGGCCGCTTTGCAATACCCGCAGCAGTTTCGCCTGTACCGCCAGCGGCAACTCCCCGACTTCATCGAGAAAAATCGTGCCACCGTTGGCCAGTTCAAACTTGCCGCTGCGACCGTTAACCGCGCCCGAGAAAGCACCTTTGACATGGCCGAACAACTCGCTCTCGACCAGCAGTTCAGGCAAAGCAGCACAGTTAAGGCTGATCAACGGTCTCTGCGCTCGGGGTGATTGAAGGTGAAGGGCCTCGGCGACCAATTCTTTGCCAACGCCGGTTTCGCCGGTAATCAACACTGATAAGGCACTATTACCAACCAATTGAATTTCGTGCTGAAGGCGTTTGTGGATAGGACTCTGGCCCATCAGTTCTCGCGGCCCCCGGCCGCCCGCCGCGCGCTTGTAGACTTCTGCCAACTGACGTTGATCCTCAACATTTCGTGACAACTGGTTGATTCGCTCGCTGGCCATTACCGTGGCGGCAGCCAGGCTGGCAAAGGCCTCAAGGGTGTCGAGATCGACCCGGCCAAAGGTAGAGGGGTCCAACGCGTCAAGGGTGATCAGGCCCCAGGGTTTGTCCTGTATATACAAAGGGCAGCCGAGGCAGTCGTGGACTTCAAGGTGCCCGTGGTGGCCTTCGACCAAGCCATCGTAGGGGTCGGGTAGTCCGCAATCCGTTGAAAACCGAGTCGGGCTGCGGTTTTCCAGGAGAACTTTCAAACGAGGATGTTCTTCAACCTTAAAGCGGCGGCCCAGCGTGTCTGGACTTAGCCCTTCCACCGACAGCGGAACCAGCACATCGCCCTCAAGCTTCAGTAAAGCCACCGCATCGCACGGCAACAGCTGACGCAACGAACATAGCAGCCGTCGATAGCGCTCATCGTCGGGTAGATCCCGTGATAAATCGGCCACCAAAGGCACCAGCGCCAGCAGTAAAGGATTAGTCATTGTGACTCCGTGAGTGTGGTCATCAGGACCGCAGTCGCATTATCAGGCACGGCCTCAAAACGTGGTTATCGAATTCGAGAGCATGGAAAAAGCGCTCGCATGTTACTACTCCCCGGAATATCAGGCCGCTAAACTCCAACGCGATGGCAACGAGGTCGCTGATCTGATGATTATCGAAGGCACGGATAACGATGTCGCGTTCAGCCCTGACATCGTTATCCGGTACTAACCGTCATCCACATCGAGGATTACTGAAAATGACGGTCGTTCACAAAGCTGCTCAGGTGGGTTTTTCCAAGGAACGGGCAGGCACCGCCGAGTCCGTGATCATGAACCGCTTCCTGTCAGTGAGTTTCATCGCGGGGTTGCCGGCCGAGGAAAAAGCACAGGTGGCCGAGCAACTGCGTAGCTTGTCGCAACCCATCCGGCGCTGCGCGGACACGACACCATGGAGTTCCCGTACCAAACCCAGGCTTATCACTGCCAGCGCCTGGATTGAAAAAACAAGGCGTTTACCCTGGGTACACCGGGTAATCGGTGAAGCCGACCTCGGTTCCGCCGTAAAGACCCTTGTGATTAAGTGGGTTGAGAGGCCAGCCGTTGATCATCCGTTCTGGCAAGTCGGGATTGGCAATGTAGGGCCGGCCAAAAGCGATGAGATCAGCCAGACCCGCCTCAATGAGCCGAGCGCCGCGTTCGGCGGTATAACGTCCGGCATAGATGATTCGGCCGCTGAATGCACTGCGTACATCGCGGCGGAATTGCTCGGGCAAATCGGGTGCGTTATCCCAGTCAGCTTCGGCGATGGAGACGTAGGCAACACCCGCGTTCTCAAGCACCTTGATCGCTTCAATGTAGGTGTGATGCGGGTCCTCTTCGACGAGCCCGATATACACACGGTCCTCGTCGGTACTGGTGAACAACGGGGAGAAGCGCACGCCCAGACGGTCAGGGCCTACCACCTCGACCACGGCCTGGATAATTTCCCGCAGAAACCGTAGCCGATTCTCCAGCGAACCGCCGTATTCATCATTACGCTGGTTGGCGTGCTCAGAGATGAACTGGTTGACCAAATAGCCGTTTGCCGAATGAATTTCGACACCGTCGAAACCTGCCGCCAAGGCATTGCTTGCCGCTTGTGCGTAGAGACCCACCAGCGCTTTAACCTCACCCGTGCTTAATGCACGCGGCATGGACGGCTCTACCAGGTCGCCAGTGCCTGGAGCGGTTTCGATGAACGCCTTGACTTTCTGCGCCTGAATAGCCGACGGCGCCACTGGGGATTCACCGTCGGGCTGCAAGGCATTATGCGAAACCCGCCCAACGTGCCAGAGTTGCGCGAAGATCACGCCGCCGTCGGCATGCACCGCCTCGGTCACTTTCTTCCAGCCATCGATTTGCGCCTGGGTGTAGATGCCGGGTGTCCAGGCATAACCTTGCCCGCGCGGCTCGATCTGGGTGCCTTCGCTAACCATAAAGCCTGCCGTTGCACGCTGCCGGTAGTACAGCGACATCAAGTCGGTGGCGATGTCACCGGGCTGGGCGCTTCTCTGGCGGGTCAGTGGCGGGAAAACGATACGGTTTTTCAGGGTAAGGCGACCCAACTTAACGTGGGTAAATAGAGCGTCATTGTTCATGCTGGGTATTCCGGATTAAGAAATTAAACACCTGGCCTTGCTAGGTTGAAATCAGGTCGGCCGTGCGTCTAATCCTGTGACACGCTTCGATGCGCAGTGGGAACTGCGCATCTACTGGGTTGAGGTCATGTGTTTGCACACGCTCATGCGGTAAAACTAAGCCACTGGGCTTAAATCAGCGGGTTCAAGCCAACCGATTTAACAGTGCTTTGGCAACACCCTCGGAACTTGCAGGGTTCTGCCCGGTTATCAATTGGCCGTCTTCGATAATAAACGGCTGCCAATCGGCACCTTTCTGGTAATCACCACCCAGTGCCTGGAATTCGTCCTCGATCAGGAACGGCACCACCTCAGTGAGCCCGACCGCCGCTTCTTCCGCGTTGGTAAAGCCGGTAACCCGACGGCCTTTAACCAAGGGTTGACCATTAGCCGCCTTGACGTGACGCAAGGCGCCGGGAGCGTGGCAGACAAAGCCGATAGGCTTACCGGCGCGCTCGAACGCTTCGATCAAGGCGATTGAGGTGCTCGACTCTGCCAAGTCCCACAAGGGCCCGTGGCCACCTGGGTAAAACACCGTATCAAAATCTGCGGCGTTGACTGTTTCCAGCTTCACGGTGCTGGCCAAAGCCTGTTGCGCCTGCGGGTCCGCCTTGAAACGCTTGGTCATTTCAGTCTGAGCGTCGGCGTCATCACTCTTCGGGTCCAGCGGTGGTTGGCCGCCTGCTGGCGATGCCAGCAGTACTTGGGCACCGGCGTCTTTGAAGGTGTAATACGGCGCGGCAAACTCTTCGAGCCAGAATCCGGTTTTTTTCCCGGTGCTGCCCAACGTGTCGTGCGATGTCAAAACCATCAATACTTTCATGTCTGTTTCCTCGGGGTTAGATTTCGATAGGGTTCGGTGCAGCCCAAAAGCTGACTAGTCATCAACAGCGCTTGCTCAAATGGAACCGAGGTACGGGTGATCTTGGCCATAACGCTCGCCCCCAGCCATAACGAATACAAGCGTGATGCCAGCGCTGCGGGTGCTTCATCACTCGTCAGTGAGCGTTGTTCAATGCCACGAGACACGGCGTCCTCCAGGCACTTGATAATCCGCGAAGTGCCCCGATCAAGTGCCGACCTCATGGGTTCAGAAAGATCGGCGACCTCAGCACCCAACTTGACCGCCAGACACTTGCCCGCATCAGTCCCCTTGGTTTGGTTTTCAATCCAGCGTTGCCAATACAGCATTAACTTGTGAACTTCAGATATATCGGACCGCTGGAAAAGCGCTTCGACTCCTTTCAAATAAGTCTCGAAATAGTCATCCAACAGCGCAACACCGAACGCGTCCTTCGAACCGAAGTAATGGTAAAACGAGCCTTTCGGAACGTTAGCGGCTTGAAGCACCTCGTTCAGGCCTACTGCTGAAAAGCCTTTCTTGCTCACAATCAACTGCGCGGCATCAAGGATGCTCTGTTTCACCGGTTTGCTTGCGCTCGTCGTCGTCATCAATCACCGCCACTAAGTAGACCAGTCGTCTACGCCGTTGAGGTGAATGTTAGAGGCCGACAAAAACCTGCGCAATGTCGTATCCGCAAGGAT
Organism: Pseudomonas sp. 10S5; assembly: GCF_035019745.1. NCBI lineage: Bacteria > Pseudomonadati > Pseudomonadota > Gammaproteobacteria > Pseudomonadales > Pseudomonadaceae > Pseudomonas > Pseudomonas sp. 10S5. Next base: position 9,564 of record NZ_JASJVL010000001.1, on the reverse strand, counting down.
TCCGGACATCGGGGCTGACGTGATTGAAGGTCAGCGAGGTGCTGATGGGGATAACGTTTCATTGATCAAAAGTAAGTTGCCAGTTGCCCGGCAGGGACAGACAATTACCCCTATCACACGTCCACCGGAGCGGTTGAATGCATAGCGTTGCGCTGGTTATTTACCCAAATTTTCAATCGCTTAGCCTCTCGTTGGGCTCGGTGTTCGAGTGTGCGAACTTGCTCCGTGGCGAGCAGGCCTATGAGTTTCACCTGGTGTCAGAAACCGGCGGCGCCGTCATGACCTCCGCAGGCTACTCGGTGAACAGCGAGCCTATGCGCGCTGAGGGCTATGACACACTGATTGTTAGCGGTTACCTGGAATTCCGCTTGCCGGAAAAAAACCTGCTCGACTTCGTCAGAGCCGCATCTGCACAGTCGCGGCGGATCGTTTCGCTGTGCATGGGGGTGTTTATCCTCGCCGAGGCCGGTTTGCTCGAAGGCAAACGCGCAACCACGCATTGGCTTCACGCACCGGCGTTTAAAAAGCGCTATCCGGGCATTCGTCTTGAGGAGGATCGATTGTTCGTGGTCGACGGCCAGGTCTGGACCGGTGCCGGGATGAGCGCCGGCGTTGACTTGGCACTGGCGATGGTGGAAAACGACTTGGGCAGCGACCTGGCCCGCAGAATTGCCCGAAAACTGGTCATCTACCAACGGCGCGGCAGCGAACAATCGCAGTTGTCGGCGCTGCTGGAATTGGACCCTAAATCTGATCGTGTGCAGTTGGCGTTAGCCTATGCGCGAGAGAATTTAACCTACGACCTGTCGGTAGAAGCGCTCGCAGCGGTTGCAAGGCTTAGTCCGCGTCAATTCAGCCGAGTGTTTCGCGAGGAAACCGGGCAAACCCCGGCCAAGGCCATCGAGCGCCTGCGTGTCGAAGCGGCTCGAACGATGATGGAGACCAGCCGCCATCCGATAGAGGTGGTCGCCACTGAGACCGGGTTCGGTGATCGGGAACGGATGCGCCAAGCGTTCCTGCGCGCGTTCGGTCAACCGCCGCAGGCCATGCAGAAGCCGCTGTTTAACGCAGCGGCCGGCGTTACCATGAGTTGAAGACGCCTTCGCGCTGCTGACGAGCCCTACAACGTCCGCCCAAAAATCTCTTTCATAATCTGCGACGTCTCACGATAAATCCGCGCCACCCGGTCATCGACCCATACCCGGCTAATCTATATTCGCTCATGAACCCATAATCGCCATGCAGACGTAACAGCGGCGATCAGCCATTCGCCACCCTCTCCAACGCTTCTTCTTTGTGCATCGCCAGGTGCCCGGTCTTGTCACTTTTCACTTCATATTGCGGCTGTTCTTCGGAGGCATGTCGGGTTTTCCCCATGAATTCAACTTCTTCCACATGCACTTTGGTGATTTTGCCAATGATATGTCCCGCCTCTGAATTCCAGCGAACGTGATCACCCACTTTAAAAACGTGACTCATGACACTCTCCTTTTATTGTTGTTAAGAGAACCGTTCAGGGCTGCCACTGTGTGTCGTCATGGTCTAATTTGCGGTCGAGGAAACTGGCGGCGCTGATCAACGCCAAATGGCTCAACGCTTGTGGGGTATTACCCAAATGGCGCCCGTGAGTATCAAACTCCTCGGCATACAACCCCAAAGGATTTGCATAGCGTAATAGCTGTTCGAATTCCAGATGGGCCTGTTCCACCCGGCCAGCGCGGGCCAGGCATTCGACGTACCAGAACGAACACGCGGTGAAGGCGCCCTCATCCCCTTCCAGCCCATCGTCGTGCGCGTCATCGTTACGATAGCGATAGACCATGCCGTCGCGCACCAAGTGACCTTCAATTGCATCCAACGTCGACAACCAGCGCGGGTCGCTTGCACCGACGAAACGCACCAATGGCATTAACAACATAGAGGCATCCAAGCTGTGGCTGCCAATGTGTTGTACAAAATGCCCGAGATCCTTGTCCCAAAAGTTGCTCCAAATATCGTCGTGAATCGCTTGACGCTCTTTGTCCCAACGATCAAACGGAGCGGGCAGAGAGCGTTTGAACGCCAAGCGCAAAGCACGATCCAATGCGACCCAGCACATTAACCGCGAATGCAGAAAGTGCTGGTCCTGGCCGCGCATTTCCCAAATACCGACGTCTTTCTCGCGCCACTTCTCGCACACCTGATCCACAAGGCGTGTTGCGTTTTTCCAGCCGTCGTAAGAAATCGCTTCGCCATATTTATTGACCAAATACACCGCGTCCATTAGTTCGCCATAGATGTCCAGCTGGGTCTGCTGATAAGCCTCGTTGCCGATTCGTACCGGGCTGGCGCCACCGAAACCGGACAGGTGCGAGAGTTCTTCTTCGGGCAAGTGTTCTCGACCATCCAATGCATAAAGAATCCCCAGGTTTTGCGAGTCGTTACAGCAATCGCCTACGCGGCCACGCACCCAGCGCATAAAAGCGTTGGCTTCATCGATATGGCCCAATCGCATAAAGGCGTAGACGGTAAACGATGCATCGCGGATCCATGTGTATCGATAATCCCAATTGCGGATGCCGCCGCTGGTCTCTGGCAGGCCAAATGTGGCAGCGGCAATGATTCCGCCGTGCTTGCGAGAGGTTAATAACTTCAGCGCTAATGCCGAGCGATTGACCATCTCCCGCCAGCGTCCGCGGTAACTAGACTTGGCGCTCCACGTGCGCCAAAAACTCAGGGTTTCATCCATGTAGCGCTGGCATTTGCCGGCATCCACTTGCGGATCGTCGACCCCCCCCAGAATGAACTCCACGAACTCGCCCTGTTTTAGTTCGAACGAAGCTGTGGCGCTCGCCCCGTCAAGGTGTAACGCCTGGGTACCGGACAACCGCATGCCAGGCTGGCCGGGCGCAGAAAAACAGACGTCATCGCCTACCATCTGAGCCTGGGTGTGCGCTCGGCTGTAGTCTAAACGCACGGTGCAACGCATATGAATCATGGCGCGGCCATAGCGAACGTTGACCCGACGAACAATGCGCGGTAGGTCATCTTCACTGTGGGTAATAGGCATCAGATCAGTGACTTCAATCACCGCCTCTTCGGCGATCCAACGAGTTTGCAGGATGTTGGTTTCTGGCAGGTAAATTTGCTGGCGTCGGGCATCCGCAAGATCCGGGGCTAACTGAAAGATGCCGGCATCAGGCGTGTCGAGCAGAGCCGTAAAAATCGAAGGACTATCAAAGTCCGGCCAGCAACAAAAATCGATGCTACCGGTGTCCGCCACCAGTGCTGCGCTGCGCATGTCACCGATGATGCCATGGTTCTCGATAGGGTTTTGCGCTTCGTGTCGATCAACCATTGTCGCGAAACTCCGGGTACAAACTCATGCCGCCGTCAATGAACAGGGTCGTGCCGTGGACATAATCAGAAGCGTCGGACGCCAGCCACACCACTGCATTGGCGACATCTTCGGCGTCACCGATTCGACCATAGGGAATCAGCTTGAGCAGTTTTTCCGCAGCTGCGCCGTGGGTCGCGGCTTCGTTGATCGCGGTACGGATGGCCCCCGGGGCTATGCTGTTGACACGAATATGCTGCTGCCCCACCTCTTGCGCAATACTGCGCATCAGCATGTCCACGCCGCCTTTGGAGGCTGCGTAATTGGCATGCCCGGCCCAAGGGATCAGTTGATGCACCGAACTCATGTGAATAATTTTACCCGCAGCGCGAGAGACGCCGGGCCTATCGCCTTGTTTGGCAAATTGGCGCAATGCAGCCCGCGCACATAGAAATTGTCCGGTTAGATTGACCTCAATCACGGTGTTCCAGTCAGCCAGGCTCATGTCGGCAATGGGCGAATCCTTCTGCAACCCGGAATTGGCCACCAAAATATCGATAAAACCAAACGCGTTGATTGCCTCGGCAAATAAATGCTCGACTTGGTCTTCTTTCGACACATCGGCCCCGACAGCAATGGCCTGCCCCCCGGCGGCACGAATTTCGTTCACCAACTGCTCGGCAGGCTCCGCATGCGAATTGTAATTGATCACCACCGCTGCACCCGCGGCCGCAAGAGCCCGCGCCGCGCCAGCCCCCAGTCCGGAACTCGCGCCGGTGACTAAAGCAACTTGCTGTTTGAGTGAAATATGCATGAGCGATTCAGTCTCTCAGTGGGTCCATAAAACTGACAGGTGCGGGCAACCCTAAGTTCATTTATCACTACTACTTAAGGGGTACCGGACTAAAGCCGATATAGACGGTAGGACATCAGCTTCCTAAACTGTCAGCTGTTTGCGTGCGCGCGTTTTTTTCGTCGTTTGGCCGTTTGGCCATATGTAGATGTTCAGAGGACGGCAATAGATGAATCGCAACGAATTGCGCAAAGCTGACATCAATTTGATGGTGGTTTTCGAAACACTCATGCAAGAGCGCAACGTAACCCGTGCTGCGGAAAAGCTGTTTCTCGGCCAACCTACAATCAGCGCAGCGCTGAACCGCTTACGTACACTTCTCAATGATCCGTTGTTTGTTCGAGTTGGCCACCGTATGGAGCCGACCGCCAGAGCCCTTGAGATTATCCAGCACTTGTCGCCGGCATTGGACGCGATGTCCACAGCCTTGAGCCTGACGCGTGACTTTAATCCCGACGAGAGCAACATGACGTTCCGCATCGGGCTGTCCGATGACGTCGAATACGGCCTGTTGCCTGCATTATTGCGCGCTATCCGTATAGAAGCGCCGATGATCGTGATCGTGGTCAAGCACGTTGATCACTGGAATATGTCGGAACTGCTGATGGCCGGTGAAATTACCGTGGGTATAAGCCGCACCGAAGACCTGCCGGCCAACGCCAAGCGCAAAACACTCAGAAACATGTACCCGAACGTGCTGCGAGCAGATGCCTCATCGACACCCTTGACTCTTGATGAGTATTGCTCACGGCCGCACGTGGTGGTCTCGCACACCGCCAACGTCAGCAGCTTCTCGGACGAGTGGCTGCGGGCAATTGGTCGTAAACGGCATGTGGTGTTGTCGATTCCCCAGTACAGCACCTTACCGGCATTGATGGCTGGCACCGATCTGCTGGCGAGCTTGCCAGATTACACGGCTATCGCCATGGCTGCGGCGTCCAGTTCGATGTTTGCAGAGCAGTTGCCCTTCGTCACCCCTACCATGGAGCTGTCCATGGTGTGGCTCAGTCTCAGTGACACCGACCCGGCAGAACGCTGGCTACGCGGAAGGCTTGAGGCGTTCATGAGTGACCGCCCGCAGACGCTCGCCATTCCCGTAACCGTAAATGTCGCCGTTGATACAGCCCTTAACCGAAGCGCCCTGTGATGTAGTCTTCGGTCTGAGTTTTGCTCGGTTTAGTAAAAATCGTATCGGTGTCGCCGTGCTCAATCAGTTCACCCATGAACATGAACGCGGTGTAGTCCGAGACTCGAGCAGCTTGTTGCATGTTGTGAGTGACGATGATCACCGTGAACTGCTCTTTCAGGTCAGTGATCAGTTGCTCGATACGGCCGGTAGAGATCGGGTCGAGGGCTGAAGTCGGTTCGTCGAGCAACAACACTTGAGGGCGCAGGGCGATAGTCCGCGCGATGCACAAGCGCTGTTGCTGACCACCGGACAAGCTTTGCGCGCTGTGCTTGAGTTTGTCTTTGACCTCGTCCCACAAGGCTGCGCCATGCAGAGCTTGTTCGACGCGCTCTTCCATCTCCCGCCGCGACAGTTTCTCGTGGTGACGTACGGCATAAGCGATGTTGTCGAAAATCGACATCGGGAACGGTACCGGTTTTTGAAAAACCATGCCGACATGGCTACGCAGTCGATTCATCGAATAACCCGGCGCCAGAATATTTTCACCGTTGAGCAGCACTTCGCCCTTGGCCTCCTGCTTCGGGTACATCGCATAAATACGGTTAAACACCCGCAGCAGCGTAGATTTCCCACAACCTGAAGGCCCAATGATTGCTGTGATGCGCTTTTCGGGAATGTCCATGTTGATGGACTTCAGCGAGCGTTGGTCGTTGTAGAAGAACTCTAGGTCGCGCACGCGAATTTTAGTTCTTTCATTGGCTAGGGCGAGGTTATTCATCAGGTCAACCTATTGCGCAAAAGGATCAAACGGGACAGCAAGCTGAGGATTAGCACGAATAGCGTCAGGATCAACGCGCCCGCCCAGGCCAGTGAGTGCCAGTCATCAAAGGGGCTCATGGCGTACTGGAAAATCACGACCGGTACGCTGGCAATCGGCTTTAGCAGGTTGCTGCTCCAGAACTGATTGCCGAATGCAGTAAATAATAGCGGCGCGGTTTCGCCGGTAATTCTGGCCAGAGCCAGAAGCACTCCCGTAACCACCCCGGCTTTTGCCGCACGCAGGACAATTTGCAGGGTTAACTTCCATTGCGGGACGCCCAACGCCAAGGCGGCTTCGCGCATGGTCGAGGGTTGCAGTTGCAGCATCTCATCGGTGGTGCGTACCACCACCGGGATCACCAGTAAGGCGAGGGCCAAAGCACCCGCGAGAGCCGAAAACCCGACTTGATGGTTGGTCAGAACATTCAGCGGCAGAATCACACCGGTGTAGATGAACAAACCCAATACGATGGAAGGCGCCGACAGCAAAATGTCGTTGATGAAGCGGATCGCAGTGCCCAAACGGGTGTAGCGCGCAAATTCGGCCAGCCAAATGCCGGCCATCAAGCCAATCGGCGTGCCAATCACCAAAGCAATACCAGACATCAATGCGCTGCCGTAAAACGCGTTGGCTAACCCCCCTTCAGTACCGGGCGGCGGCGTCATTTGAGTGAACAATCTCAGGTTCAAGGCCTGAAATCCGTTGATGATGGTGGTGAGTAGAATCCAAACCAACCACAACAAACCGAACAAGGTGGCGCCACAGCTAAGGCTCATGGCCAGCCAGTTTTTTATATTTCGACGCCTATAGAGGCGCTCGTTGCTGAGCTTATGAGTGTCGGTAGCGTCTGTCATAGCCCCTCCTTACGCGAAAGGCGCATCAACATAAATCGCGCCAAAGCCAGCACGATGAAGGTCACCACAAATAGTAAAAAGCCCAGTGCAATCAATGCCGAACGGTGCAGGTCGGTGTAGGCCTCGCTGAACTCGTTGGCGATCACTGAAGCGATTGAGCTGCTGGGCATCAGCAATGACGCCGAAAATTGTTGAGCATTGCCCAACACGAAGGTCACCGCCATGGTTTCGCCAAGCGCCCGACCCAACCCTAAGAACACTCCGCCAACCACGGCTGATCGGGTGTAGGGCAGAACGATGTCCCAGACCACTTCCCACGTTGTGCTGCCCAGGGCATACGCGGATTCTTTGAGCGTGGTAGGTACGCTGCGAAACACTTCGTGCATCACTGAAGTAATGAACGGCATGATCATGATCGCCAGGACAATGCCTGCAGTCAGCATACCGATACCCAGGGGCGGACCTTGGAACAAGGAGCCAATCAGCGGCAGTGCGCCGAGGTAATCATTAATCCAAGGTGACAGGTACTCCGCCATGAACGGGCCAAATACAAAAAGCCCCCACATGCCGTAAATAATCGAGGGAATCCCGGCTAGCAACTCGACAGCCGAAGCAATCGGCATCCGCAGCCAAGGGGGTGCAACTTCAGTCAGGAAAATTGCAATGCCAAAGCTCACCGGCACGGCAATCAACAGCGCCAAGAACGAGGTGACTAGCGTGCCGTAAATCGGCACAACCGCGCCGAAGTGGCCGTTTACCGCATCCCATTCGGTGCTGGTAAGAAAATCCAGACCGAAGGTTCTAAACGCCAGACTGCCGCCCCACAATGTTGACCCGGCAATGCTGATCAGCAAAAACAGGACCAGCAGTGCAGCGCCCATCATCGAACGTCGAAACCACAGATCGTGACGTTGATCCCGAGCAGCGCGTTTGTCGCCAAGACTGTCGACGCTGGAATGTTTCGTGGACAGGGTTTGGGTGTGTTCAGTCATCAAGGTCCACTCGCAAGAATGCTCCCTGCCACCCCACCTAGACGGCAGGGCGAGAGGGAGCCAAAGGCTTCAAATCAATGGTTGAAGTCAGATTTCCAGTAGCCTTCAATCCGTTGAACCAAAGAACCCGGCAGCGCGACATAGTCTAGAGCGGCAGCTTGTTGTTGGCCGTGCTCCAGAGACCACTTGAAGAAGTCGAACGCCGCTTTGCTTTGCTCGGCGTTCTTCGCTTTTTTGTACATGATAATCCAGGTAGTTGCCGTGATCGGCCACGCATTGTCGCCCGGTGCGTTGGTCATGATCAGGTTAAAGTCTTTGGCACTGGCCCAATCGGCAGTGTCCGCAGCGGCCTGGAAAGCTTTAGCGTTAGGCTCAATAAACTTGCCGGCAGCGTTTTTCAATTGAGCAGAGTTCATTTTGTTGGTCAAAGCGTACGCATATTCAACGTAGCCGATCGAACCTTTGATCTGCTTGACGTATGCCGCAACACCTTCATTACCTTTTCCACCTACACCAACCGGCCATGGCACTGCGGTACCGAAACCTGGACCCGCTTTCCAGTCAGGGCTGACTTTGGACAGGTAATTGGTGAAGTTGAACGAGGTGCCGGAACCGTCTGAACGGTGAACCACAGTGATGTTGGCATCTGGCAGTTTGATGCCCGAGTTCAACGCAACGATGGCTGGATCGTTCCACTTGGTGATTTTGCCTTGAAATATCTTGGCCAAGGTTTCGCCGTCAAGCTTTAACTTACCGGCTTCTACGCCTTCAACGTTGAACACCGGAACAATACCGCCGATCACGCTTGGGAATTGACCAAGGCCAGCAGCCTGCAGGTCTTCGGCAGACAACGGTGCATCGGAAGCGCCGAAATCAACGGTTGCAGCTTTGATCTGAGCAATACCGCCGCCCGATCCAATCGATTGGTAGTTGATGCGATCCGGCGAAGTTTTGCCATAGTCCTGAGACCACTTGGAAAGCACCGGAAAGACAAAACTCGAACCTGCACCGGTTACATCAGTCGCGTGTGCCATGCCGCTCAGGCACAACGTAGCCAGCAAAAGCGACAGACGGTTTTTAGTCAGCAACATGACGGCAACACCTCAGAAAGGGGGGATTTTGTGGTTAGCCCACAAGTAAGGAGCCGTGACGATTTAATGCTTTAAATATTTCCGCTTGATGACAGTAATTCACGGTAGTGCAAAATACCCGTAGTGAGCGCTCTACGCTACCCAAAACCGCTGGTCGGCTTATTGGCACCTATTAATTGCACAGAAGGACCAACGTTCTGTACCAACCTAAAACTACGAGACTACAATCATGATCCATACAAAAATCACCGCCCTGGTCCTGGCAGCTCTGCTTTCCACTGCGGCTCTCGCAGCCACCAGTTCCTCCACCGGGGCCACAGATCCTGAAGACAACGCGCCTAGAACACCGGCGTCGATGGAAAATGGCAAAGTCCCCAATGGCACCTCTAATGGTTCAGGGGCCAATAGTATGGGGACGATGAAAGGCAATGGCGGCGGTGCCGAGGGCGGCGGCGCAAGTAATGGCAGCGGTATGGGTGGAAGCGGCGGCGGTGGCGCGGGTGGTGGAG